>NZ_QTNF01000002.1:0-368680 GCF_003603455.1 Bacteroides sp. AM37-9
GTTCCTACTATCTATGAGACAGTACACGGTAACAGGCTAACCCTTACTATTGGCGGGGTCAGAGCTTATAACCACACCAATCTTTATTCAAAGAAAGGCGCGGAGCGGTTTAAAGTGTTTATTGGCTTTACTTGTAAGGTTTGTACAAATCTATGTGTATCTACGGACGGTTATCTTAGTTGCTTGGAAGTTACCAATACAAGGGATTTATATCAAGCGGTATTGGAGATGTTCCACAAATACGATGCAGCCAAACACATACATTTGATGCAATCTTTAGGCAATACCAGTATGACAGAGCATCAGTTCTGCCAACTACTTGGAAGAATGAGACTTTATCAGTCATTACCGCAAGGCTATCAGAAAGATATACCTAAAATGTTGCTTACTGATACACAGGTTAACAATGTGGCTAAAGCGTATATCAATGACGAGAACTTTGGTAGCTTGGGAAATGATTTGTCTATGTGGAAGTTCTACAACTTGCTCACAGGTGCAAATAAGAGTAGCTATATAGATTCATTTTTGGATAGAGCCTATAATGCAACAGAACTTGCAACGGGTATATGTTCCGCTTTACATGGTGATGATAATTATCAGTGGTTTCTTAGTTAGTGGTATTTGAGAATACATAGGATTGTCAAATACAGAAAAAGGACATTTATATAATAAAGTATAGGTGTCCTTTCTTTATTATATCACTTATTAATAATCAAAGATTTATGTTACAAACGTTAGTAGTCGTTACATTTTGGATTATCATGTACTTTATTGCGTGTGCAATCTCACCTATTGTATTCTTCTTGATGATTATTTGGACTATATACAAGATTATTACAATGAAGTAGTACATTAAAATGCAGAAAAAACAAAGAGCATCCATACAGGTGCTCTTTCTATTTATAAACCTCTTAAATATTTGGAATATGGTAATAGAAGGCAGTCGCGAATACAAGGCAGCGCAAGAACTTGAAAGAGCCTTGAACGATTATGGTTGGAATCCTAAAAGGTTTGCTGAAAGTACAAAGTGTTACCACCGTACACTACAGCAGGAATTAATGAAAACCATAGTAGAGATTATTCGTATGGTTGGTAGTAAGGACTATGGTACAGACCTTAGGAATCAGGCATCACACGAACTTTGCAAACGGATAGTTGACAGTGGCGTGTTGGATGAAGCTCACCTACCTTTTATATAGGTTGAATGAAGTAAGGACATTATTTACTTGGTGTCCTTGCTTTATAAAAATGTTCACTTTGTTAATTAGTGAATGTTTAGCTAGTAATCAGTAGGTTAGATATTCCAACTCAAAATTAATATTCACTTTTATTAGTTTCACTATAAAACAGAACGTTATGTCACTTAAATATTCAAGTACAACAGCAGATTATCTGCAATGGAGCGAAGCGATGAACTTAGTAAGAAAGTTGGCAAGGGATAGTAATTATAAGATGTCACTTCTTATCGCTTTGGGTTGCTTCACAGGTCTAAGAATTTCTGATATTCTTGCTTTGAGGTGGAATCAGATATTAGATACGGAAGAATTTACCATTACAGAGATTAAGACAGGGAAGCAAAGGACAATTAGGATTAATATGCAGCTACAGCAACATATTAGAGATTGTTATGAGCATATAAATCCAGTTGGCATAAATGCACCTGTATTGATAAGTCAGAAGGGAACAGTGTACACAGTTCAAAGAATCAATGTCATGCTGAAAGAGATTAAGAAAAAATACAGGCTACAAATAGGCAATTTTTCGTGTCATTCTCTTAGAAAGACCTTTGGCAGACAGGTCTACAACATGAATAACGATAATTCAGAGCTTGCACTTGTTAAGCTCATGGAGCTATTCAATCATTCCAGTGTATCAATTACTAAGAGATACTTGGGATTAAGGCAAGAGGAACTACTTAATACCTATGATTGTCTTAGCTTCTGATAATTGAGATTTGGGACAGGATAAACCAGAGATTTTTTGTTTATGCTCTGAATAGTTCTGTCTCAAATCACAAAAATATGAAGTAGAAATAGCTCTCAACTCTCATTTTAACAGGCAGATTTAATTGTAAAATAAATACCTTTCATTATCTTTGTGGCAATTCCAAGAACTTAGAGAGTTAAGTTGTTGGAAGGACATATTAACGAAAGGTGTTATTGAAATTATCTTCTACATTCAAACTTCGCAACTTTGATATTGGCACGAAGATGATAGCAATAGCACCACATCATTTGATATATACCTATCTTATATGTTATATAAGGTTTATAGATATTATCAGATTGGTGTGGGCTATTGTTTTATCCGTGCCATAGGTAATGCGAAGACCTGAATGTAGGATAAGACAATATAGTTCCCACACCTTTTTGTATTGTATAACAGTCAGCAGGGAACGCTGGCTATAATAAATATTCTATAGACACAAAAAGAAAAACAGTTATTACTTATCAGCACTTAAATGTAGTAGAATCAATGATTTAATATGAAGTGACAGTATTTTGCTGTGAGTTCCCCACTTTATCAATAAACCATTATCTTTAAAGGGAATGAGAAGATTACAAATAACTATGATTACATGGAAAAGAAATTCAAACTAATAATTTCCCCAGAACGGTGTGATGCAGAAGCGTTAGCTCATTTTATAGCAGAGCTTGAAAGGCTTAAATTAGGTGTACTTACAAATGGAGAAATTGTTTACGATGACAAGAATGAAAAAGAAGTCTTTAATTTAATGGAGAAATGTATTTTAAATAAAGAATAACAGATTATGAAAGCATTACATTTTTTATCAATAACCTTATTAAGCATTATCTCATGTATGAGTATCATCGCTTGTAGTAACGATGATAGCGATAAGAAAAATGATGAAGTCGTTACTATTACCCCTTTGGGAAATTCTCAAAGATATTTCGATAATGGGCTAACTTTTACTTCACAATCTGGAAGTGAAAATATAGAATTTACTTGTAATGGAGACTGGAACGTTTCTGTAGCTAATACAATTGGAGGAGAGACATGGTGCACTGTTACTCCTGCAAATGGCAAAGCAGGAGAGGGTGGATTTACTGTGAATGTAGTTGAGAATAAAGGATATGATGATAGAAATGTCACCCTAACTCTCACTGTTGGAAATATAAAGAAAACAATTGTTGTAACTCAAAAGCAAAAGGATGCTATATTGCTGACTGCAAACAAATTTGAGTTAGACAACAAAGGTGGCAAGATTAATTTGGAGGTAAAAACCAATATCAACTATACTGTTACAATAAATGAAACAGACAAAAAGTGGATAAAACAGGTAAGTAGTAATACTAGAGCTTTATCAAGTAGCACGTTAACCTTTAATATATCTCCCAATGAAGAATATGAAAAACGAGAAGGAGTAATTTATATTACAAATGGTGAGCTAACAGAAACTGTGCACGTCTACCAAGCTAGTGGTGGAGTTGTCATGTTGACTAAAAATGAATACTTTATAAGTGATAAGGAGCAAACTATTGCTGTAGACATAAAAAGCAATTTTAATTTTGAGGTTAAAATGCCTAATGTGGATTGGATTTCTATTGCACCTTCAACCAAATCAATGTCCAGTCACACTCTTTATTATATAATCAGTCCAAATGAGGAATATGATAGTCGTGAAAGTGAAATCATTTTTTATGATAAGAGCAATGTCAAACTTGCAGATACATTAAAAATTATACAAGCGCAAAAGGATGCTATTATCATATCTAAGAAAGAATATGAAGTAAACTCAAAAGAAAATACAATCGAATTTGAAGTAAATTCAAATATTGATTTTAAGGTTTCTATTCCCAGTGCTGCAAGTAAATGGATAGAGAATATAACTACTATTCAAACTAGAGGTCTTATTTCTCATAAAGTATATCTAAAAATAAATGAGAATACCTCTACTTATGGACGTTCAGCCAAAGTTGCAATAAAACATACACAGAGTAATGTCACGGACACAGTATTCATTAGTCAATTAGGTGTACCAAGCTTGTCGCCTAGCAGCAAAACATATCATACTTATCCTAAAGGTGGAGAAATCTCCGTTTCCTTGACCACCAATACTAATTATACAGTGGAAATTCTTGGAGATGCAAAAGAATGGATAACTCAACCACAAACAAGAGGCTTTAGAGAAGATATCTTATCTTTCTTTATATCTGAAAACAATGGTGATAAGCGGACTGGAGAAATAAAAATTATTAGTGAAAATGAAGAAACGGAATCAATTATTACAGTTGAACAAGAATCATACATTCATGAAGGAAATATTTCTATTAGGGGAAATCAGAAATTGCAAGAGATAGGGGAAAGAGGATATAAACAAATAAATGGAAATCTTGATATTCTTTGTTTTAATAATAACAAAGAAGATATGATAACCTCTTTAGAGGTTTTAAACTCAATTACACAAATTAATGGAGACTTAATACTTAATAATTGTGATATTGAGAACTTTAATGGACTGAATCAATTGAGAAAAATACAAGGGGATTTTGTGATTGAATCGCTGAATAATTTTAATAGAATAGAGTCTTTTAATGGGCTAGATAATCTTGATGAGATTGGTGGAGATTTTATAATGAAAGACAGATTACCATATAACGGTGAAAAATCTACTGTAAATAGTAATTTTTCACGGCTAAAGGACTTTAAAGGATTAGAAAATCTTAAGAAGATAGGTGGCAATTTCCAACTCATTGGATTAGGATATTTTCGATATCAAAATTCTCCTTATTACTATACTTCGTTTAACGAATTAGAATCATTTGAAGGGTTGGAAAGATTAACTACTATTGGAGGGAGCTTTAAAATTTCTTCTGAAGGAAATGATAAATATGTGACATTTAAGAAACTTTCCTCTTTAAACAATTTAACTAATCTAGCAAGCATAGGTGGTAACTTTGAAATATATGCTCCAGAGTATGAAATTGCTCAATTAAATACAATTGAATTACCTACCCTAAAGCAGATAAATGGTTATATCTATATGAGAAATGGTTTCTATATGGGAAATAAAAATCGGATGAATCTTGTTCTTGAAAATCTTGAAAAATTGGGAGGTTTTGAATGTAAATCCTATACAATCCTCAATGCTCTCAAGTTAAAAAGGATTGATGAAAAATTATATATTGGAGTAACAGCATCAAAAGTTGGGAGTATAAATGCACAAGAAATTCTGAATGGTCTTTCTTCGATTACTTATGTTGGTAAGGATTTAAGAATCGACTGTTCTGGTATAGAATCTTTTGAGCCTCTTGGAAACTTGGAATTTGTGGGAGGAGATTTGATATTTGATATTGGTAGTAGTGAAAGAAATAATTTGCAATCTTTTATAGGATTCGAAAATTTGACTACAATTGGTGGAAGATTAATATGGGGAACAGGGGTGAGTTCTGCTGGTAGTGTTAGCACTTATACCAGTTTTAGTAATATACAATCCTTTCAAGGCTTCAACAATTTATCATCCATTGGTGGCTTTCGAATGAGTATTAACTATGGTGACTTCTCCAAGTTTACATCTTTTGCAGGATTAGAGAATTTGAGACAAATAAAAGGAGATTTCACTATTGAAGTTGAAGATAGTTTTTGGGGATTATCTGATATTAGTGCGTTAACAAATTTAGAAACTGTAGAAGGTAGTGAATTCAAAATAAAAGGGTGTTACAAGCTAGAAGACTTCACTCCTTTGAAGCAAGCATTAACTTCATATCAAGGTACTTTTTCAACATATTCTAATGGTTATAATCCTACCAAGGAACAAATCTTAAATGGAGAAGGTAAACAATAACATGTAATCAAAAAGAAGAAAGGCAGCATTTGAAGTAATTCACTTGCTGCCTTATTTATTACTTCCTTCTCTTCTTAACTAATTTATGCTTATCCTTCTTAGTTGAATTTGAGAATAGTTGTTCTAACATTTCCCTTGTAATAGGTAAGTATGTTACTTCTGTTAATCTAGTCTCTCTAATCTCTTGTGGTAAATAATGAATTGTGTTATTCCTCTTTGGTGTTACTTGCATATTTTTGTAGAAATAAATAGGTTGGTAATTGATTTATCTACGGCAAAGTTATTGATAAGAATCAGGTAAATCTAATACAAGATATATATTTTGGATTATTGGAATATATGTGCGTATATCTTCAAAAGGATTCGATTTGAGGTAGCAAGCAAAGCAATTCTTGTAACTGATTCATACCAGATATTTGTGATTTTATTTTTTGTGCCTGTGAGATATGATGAAACTAAGTCATTGATAAGGTGGTAAGTGAAATTTCATTTACTGCCTTATTTTTTTATCTAATTCTTTCTATCTTTAAGGCATAATTTAAGATTAGAGATATGGAAGATATAAAGCCAATAGATAAGTTTACATTAGACAAATATGTAAAAGAAGAAGATGATTTGCTAGAATATGTAGAAATGTTGGGTTGTAAATGTCACCCTGACTATGATTTCATAAGGGTTAAAAAGGAGATAGAGGATAGAACAGAGACAAATGAAACAGAAGTAGCAACAGAACAACAAGCAACAGAACAACAAGCAGCAGCAGAAGAAGAAGAAGAAACAAAGTACGTATTCATGGGTACAACTGTAACACAAGAATTTAAGAAACGGTACAATGCAAAAGTGCTTAATGCTCGCTATACATTTGAGAAATATATACAGTATAAGGATATACAAAATACTTTGGAAGCACTAAATATAGATAGAGAAAAATTCTGGTATCTATTATTGTTTGTTTCTGATTACATTTATGGAAGTTGTTTGGAAGGAATTAAGGTTAAAGAAACTTCAAGAGTATTAGTGGAGAAACTCATGCAACAGCTTGGGAAGAATATTGGTAATAGTGGCTGTATATTATCTTTTATAAAACCAATGACACTAACATTAAAATTACAGGAAAAACATCGCTCTATAGAAATTGACGACCCTATATCATTAGCTTACATTTATCTTGTATATGAAGCAGGGAAGGACTATTTCAGTAATGATAAGCCAACAAGATTTGATACACAAGGAATAGATAGAAAAGGCAAAGACACAGAATATAAAACTATTCTAGTAGCAATGTTCTATAAATTATTGAAGAGTTTCTTTAAACTATTGCCCAAAACAAATACAAGTAAATCTGCAAAAGCATATAGTACAGTTTCTTTGAATAAGACACTATTAATTTCAAGACTTGTTTATTTGACTAACCTATCCAAAGACAAACGGTATACGGGAGTTGATGAGAAAAATAGCAAGCTGTGTCCTAACTTCATAAAAGACCAGATAAAATCTTACAAAGATTATGAAATTCTTAGAGCTAACAAATTTTATAAATGATTCATCAAGGAGGGGTAAATTTATTGGGCTGTTTTTACCCCTCTTACCACCTCTCAAAACATTGCCTTTATTCATATTTCCATTGTAATTTTGCCACCAGAAAGGAACGAAAGTAGAAATGTTTCTACTGGGCAGTCTGATTTTTAATTATGAATAAAAAAAACGAATTAGCACTTCAAGTTTTAACACTAGCAGTGCTGGCAAGTAAAGGAATCAAGATAGCTAGGCTATCAGGTAATCGTAACTTTGACGAAAAGGTGGTTAAAGCCAAAATGAAGTCCATGAAGGCAAATGGAATGTTAGTTCCCGCTATCATAGTGGATGCAAAGAAAGTTATAGAAGCCGGATTGGAAATTGTAGATTTTGAAACGGGAGAAATCATTAGCGCAGCTGATGCAGCCCGGTACGTTGTGTTAGTGGATGCAAACCACCGTTACAAAGGTCATCTAAATCTTCTGGAAGCTAACAAGGACTTAAAAGATGAAGAGAAGTACAAAGGTGAGTTCTATCTTATCTATGCTTTGAATGAAGAAATTGCAGTCTCGAGAATGTTTTCAGAAATTAACGTCTGTACAAATCCTTGGAAAGGTGGTGATTTCACAAAAGGAGCTAAAATGGTATGTAAAGAACCGCTTCCAGTATTAGACTTCATAGAGAAGCTTACAGATGAAGGCTACCCGTTACCAACAGCTTCCAAATGGGCTACTTTCAAAGGCGACATTACTAAAAAGATTATGGCAGATGCAATGGCGGGTAAGATAAGTGACAAATTACGGAAAACTAATGGTCTGAAAAGGGGTGAGAGATTATTAAAAGCGGCATCCGAACACCTCTCTAAAGAGGTTCTTAAAAGTCGAACTCTCATTGATTGGGCTATCAAGGAATACGAAGAAGCAGATGATGAACAAAAAGTTAGTGTGATTAACAGTCTGGTTGGCTTCTTTTCAAGTTTGAACAAAGAGAAAGCAGAGCAGATAGAGAAAGCCAAAGGGCAGCGAGGTGGTGATACCAAAGAGACCATTATAAATCGTCTTCTTAACAATTTCTACGAGCAGTTCACACAATCTCAAAGCACTTCTACTGATGAGTAAAATTAAAAGCCAGTTATCGAGATGATAGCTGGCTTTTGTTTTTTTCCAGTTTAGTAATTTACAAATTTAGCTAATTAATATAATCCTAGTAAATTCTTTCCTAAAATTATCGATGAATAGGGGTAAAAAATATATCTTTGTAGTGGTTTGAATGAGAAATTTAGCACGATATTTAATAACCAACTTTCTAACATCCTGATATTCAAGTAGAGTAATAAAGATAGGAACTTTCTGCATAAAAACACGAGAAGTGTGCAAATAATAGACAGAAATGACAAAAAATACACGTAATCTATCAATTAGTCCACATCCTCTTGGAGTTTGCCACCTATCTTTGCAATCGATAATTAAGAGGTTTTTTCATAATATTTATTTAAGGTTAGAATTAGGTTAACATGAATTTGTCTTATTCCTCTCCTGCAGGCTGCCTGCGACAGATCGCCTGCGGAAGGACATAAGAATTATGAAATCTCCCTCATTAATCATCACCCAACTACCAAGAAAAACAATAGATGTATAACCCTATAGAAATAAGTTACTAAATGAACACATTGACAAAAAGACTCTTCTGGATGGCCCTATGCTGTTTACCGTTTATCTCATCGGGATGTAAACAAAGCAAGGCTGTCGTAAAAGAGAGCTCCATCAGTGACGCTCTTTACCAGAATCTACCTTTTGAAATGCCCAAAGTACAGCAACCGGTTTTTCCTGCTTACGAGGTAAACATTGAGAAATTCGGAGCCAAAGGCGATGGTCTGTTCCTGAATACAAAAGCAATCAACGATGCTATTAAAGAGGTGAATCAGCACGGAGGGGGTAAAGTGATTATCCCGGAAGGTATCTGGTTGACAGGACCTATCGAACTGTTGAGCAACGTGAATTTATATACGGAACAGAATGCATTGGTACTCTTTACCGGTGATTTTGAGGCATATCCTATCATTGCCACTTCTTTTGAAGGATTGGAAACCCGTCGTTGCCAATCGCCTATTTCCGCACGCAATGCAGAAAATATCGCTATCACAGGATACGGCACATTTGACGGAAACGGCGACTGCTGGCGTCCGGTAAAAAAAGGCAAACTGACTGCTTCACAATGGAAAAAGCTGGTAAATTCAGGAGGTGTTCTTGATGAAAAACAAGAGATATGGTACCCCACGGCCGGTTCACTGAAAGGGGCAATGGCTTGTAAAGATTTCAATGTACCCGAAGGTATCAATACAGACGAAGAATGGGCTGAAATCCGTCCGTGGTTGCGTCCGGTATTGTTAAGCATTGTCCAAAGCAAGAAAGTGCTGCTGGAAGGTGTTACTTTCAAAAACTCACCAAGCTGGTGTCTGCACCCCTTGTCCTGCGAAGATTTCACAGTAAATAATATCATGGTCATCAATCCTTGGTATTCCCAGAATGGTGACGCCATCGACCTGGAATCTTGCAAGAATGCGTTGATTATTAATAGTGTATTCGATGCGGGAGATGATGCGATCTGTATCAAATCCGGTAAAGATGAAGACGGCCGCCGTCGCGGTGAACCTTGCCAGAACGTTATCGTGAAAAATAATACAGTACTGCACGGACACGGTGGATTCGTAGTAGGTAGTGAAATGTCGGGTGGCGTGAAGAATATCTATGTGGAAGACTGTACATTTATGGGCACAGACGTAGGTTTGCGCTTCAAGAGCACTCGCGGACGTGGCGGTGTGGTAGAAAACATCTACATTAATAATATCAACATGATTAACATTCCGAACGAACCGCTGTTGTTCGACTTGTTCTACGGTGGAAAAGGTGCCGGCGAAGAATCGGAAGAGGATTTGCTGAACCGCATGAAGACAAGTATTCCTCCGGTAACGGAAGAAACACCTGCTTTCCGCAATATTCATATCTCTAATATTGTTTGCAGAGGTTCGGGACGTGCCATGTTCTTCAATGGTTTGCCGGAAATGCCGATCAGCAATATTACCGTTAAGAATGTCGTGATGACGGAAGCTACGGATGGCGTTGTTATCAGTCAGGTTGACGGAGTTACTTTGGAGAATGTATATGTAGAGTCTTCCAAAGGCAACAATATATTAAATGTCAAAAATGCTAAGAATCTGACCGTAGACGGGAAGGTTTATGAAGAACTGGGAGCAAAAGAAGAAATTTTAAGTCTCAAATAAGGTTCATTACATAGAAAACCACAATATCATTATATAGAGTAAAAAGCTCAAATAGCAGACTATAATCTTTTCAAAAGATAGACAGTCTGCTATTTTTTTCTGTTACTTTTGCAAGGAGAAATACGACGTATAATTTCAGCCTTAGAAAATCATGAAGAAGAATCTTTTTATTTTTACTTTCCTTTTAGGAGTTTTCAGTCTGTCTGCCCAGGCGCAGAAACAGGAGAAAACCATCACAGTTGAAGTACAAAACAACTGGAATCAAGCCAAAGCGGATGCTCCGGTTGTTATCAATCTGCATGAGTTGCACGCTGGCTTCAAAGTAAAATCCGCCGTTGTCATGGAAGGAACAAAGGAAATACCTTCGCAGCTGGACGATTTGAACAGAGACCGCAAGATGGACGAACTGGCCTTTGTGACCGACCTTCCTGCTCACGGCAGAAAAAGATTCCAGGTTACACTCTCTTCGGAGAAAAGCGCGAAGACTTATCCGGAAAGGGTTTATGCCGATATGTTTATAGTAGACAACCGAAAAGGCAAACATCAACGGGTGCAGGCCATCACCGTTCCCGGTACTAGCAATATATACAGCATGGTACGTCCGCACGGTCCGGTTCTGGAATCGGAGTTGGTGGGCTATCGTCTTTATTTCAATGAGAAACAGACACCGGATATTTACGGCAAATTCAACAAAGGACTGGAGATCAAAGAATCACAGTTCTACCCGACGGATGAGCAGTTAGCTAAAGGATTCGGAGACGACGTACTTCGTGTGTTCGACAGCTGCGGACCGGGCGCATTGAAAGGTTGGGATGGACAAAAAGCGACGCATATCACTCCGGTGGACACTCGCACAGAACGTATCATCTCTTATGGACCGGTGCGGGTGATTGCAGAAATTGAAGTGACCGGATGGAAATATCAGGATCAAGAACTGGATATGATGACACGCTACACGCTTTATGCCGGACATCGCGATCTTCATATCGAAACATTCTTTGATGAACCGCTCAATAAAGAAGTATTCTGCACAGGTGTGCAAGACATCGTAGGTACTTCCAAATCTTTCTCCGATCATAAAGGGCTCGTAGGAAGTTGGGGAACAGACTGGCCGGTCAACGACACCGTGAAATATGCCAAAGAAACTGTAGGGCTGGGCACTTGTATCCCTCAACGTTATGTGAAATCGGAAGAAAAGGATAAAGCCAATTTCCTTTATACCATCACCGCTCCGGGAAATAAATATTTCCAGTATCACACTACTTTCACTTCGATGAAAGAGACATTCGGATATAAAACACCGGAAGCATGGTTTGCTCATCTCCGCGAATGGAAAGAAGAGCTGGCTCATCCGGTGACAGTGAGAATAAAAGATAACCGCACCAATAAATAGGGTAGAAACAAATACAACTAAACAAAAATTACGAGGTATCTACCAATTTTTCTATGACTCTGCACAAATATTCCTCCTTGTGCAGAGTCTTTTTATTTACCTTTGCCATCGGATTAAACCAACGAATCATATCTATAAAATAATCTATCTATAACATGAAACGATTGACACAGACTTTAGCCTTTTGCTTATTAACGGTTTTTACCGCAGTAGCACAGAAGAACTATGTATCTGAAGTATGGGTTTCCGACCTCGGAAACGGTAAATACAAAAATCCGGTGCTTTATGCCGACTACTCCGATCCGGACGCTTGTCGCGTAGGAGATGATTTCTATATGACTTCATCCAGTTTCAACTGTTTGCCGGGACTGCAAATCCTTCATTCCAAAGATTTAGTCAACTGGACAATCATCGGTGCCGCAGTTCCCAATGCCCTCTCTCCTATTGAAACTCCGGAACGGCCGGAACACGGCAATCGTGTCTGGGCTCCGGCTATCCGTCACCACAACGGTGAGTTCTATATCTTTTGGGGAGATCCCGATCAGGGAGCTTTTATGGTGAAAGCCAAAGATCCGAAAGGTCCGTGGAGCGAACCGGTCTTGGTGAAAGCAGGAAAAGGCATCATTGACACTTGTCCGTTTTGGGATGAAGACGGGAAAGTATATATGGTACACGCATACGCAGGAAGCCGTGCCGGACTGAAAAGTGTAATCACTATCTGCGAACTGAATGCGGAAGCAAATGCAGCGATCACCCCTTCTCGTATTATCTTCGACGGTCACGAAGCACATCAAACTTGCGAAGGTCCTAAAATGTATAAGAGAAACGACTATTATTATATCTTCCATCCGGCCGGTGGTGTACCGACAGGTTGGCAGGTCGTACTACGTTCTAAAAACATCTACGGTCCTTACGAATGGAAAACAGTACTTGCGCAAGGCAACTCTCCGGTCAACGGTCCTCACCAGGGTGCATGGGTAGATACTCCTACCGGAGAAGACTGGTTCCTCCACTTTCAGGATGTCGGCGCTTACGGACGTATTATGCATCTCCAACCGATGAAGTGGGTGAACGACTGGCCTGTGATCGGTATCGATAAAGACGGTGACGGCTGTGGTGAACCTGTCTTGACTTACAAGAAGCCGAATGTAGGTCAGACATATCCTATCTGCACTCCGCAGGAAAGTGACGAATTCGACAGATATACACTTTCTCCGCAATGGCAATGGCACGCTAACATCAATGAGAAATGGGCCTATTACGCAGGCGACAAGAGTTATGTGAGGTTATATTCTTATCCGGTTTTAAAAGAATATAAGAATTTGTGGGATGTAGCCAACCTGCTCCTGCAAAAAACTCCTTCTGATAATTTCACCGCAACAATGAAACTTACGTTCAGCCCTAACCCTAAACTTAAAGGTGAACGCACCGGACTTGTTGTTATGGGCAGGGATTATGCCGGAATCATTCTGGAAAATACAGATAAAGGTTTGATCTTATCTCAAGTTGAATGTAAAAGAGCGGATAAAGGAAAACCGGAACAGGCAAATGCTTCTGTTGATCTTTCTCAAAATACAGTTTACCTGAAAGTTCGTTTCAGTTGTGATGGCAAGAAAATCAAGGGTAGCGAAGGCGGACATGACCTCATTGTGATGTGCAACTTCAGCTATAGCCTCGATGGAAAGAAGTATGAATCATTGGGTAATCCTTTCCAGGCAAAAGAAGGACAATGGATCGGCGCTAAGGTCGGTATGTTCTGCACACGTCCTGCCATCGTTACTAACGACGGAGGATGGACAGATGTAGACTGGTTCCGTATCACCAAGAAGTAAGCAGCTTTATTCTGAACAAGCATAGTTAATGAGGATGTCAAAAGTCTCCAACAACTGTCTTTTAGGCACAGATTACACGGTTTTAGCTAATTTAAGAACCGTGAAATCCGTGCCTAAATAATTTCATATTTATAGACTGTTTTTACTTTCAAGGCACCCTCGTTTCATTTTAATCCATTTTTTATTTCTACCTTTGCATCTAAAAGATAGTCTATATAGGATAAACAATAAACCAAAAACTCAATGAAGAAACTAGTTATATTCGATCTGGATGGAACATTGCTGAATACCATCGCCGACCTTGCCCACAGTACAAATTACGCTTTAAATAAATTAGGCTATCCTACACACGAAATAGAAAAGTATAATTTCATGGTAGGAAACGGCATCAACAAACTCTTTGAACGTGCATTACCCGAAGGGGAAAAGACGGAAGAAAATGTGCTCCGCGTTCGCAACGAGTTTATTCCTTATTATGATATTCACAATGCAGACGATAGTTGTCCCTATCCGGGTATTTCAGCGTTATTGTCGTATCTGCAATCCGCAGGTATTCAGATTGCCGTAGCTTCCAACAAATATCAGGCTGCTACCGAGAAACTCGTTGCTCATTATTTCCCGGAAATCCGCTTTACTGCTGTTTTCGGGCAGCGGGAAGGAGTGAATGTCAAGCCCGACCCGACAGTCGTTCTTGATATATTAAAACTTGCCAATGTACGAAAAGAAGATGTTCTTTATGTAGGCGATTCCGGTGTAGATATGCAAACAGCAGCCAATGCCGGTGTAACCGCTTGCGGAGTGACATGGGGATTTCGACCGCGCACAGAACTGGAAGAATTTGCGCCTCAATACATCACGGAGACTGCAGAAGAGATAAAACGCCTCATCTCGGCTGATAAAGTCTAATATTACATATTTTCCGTACAAATTTCAAAGTAATCAACCTTTTCAGGTAGTTACAAGCTAGTAGACAAGTGATTATAAACGCTGTTTCATTCCATGCAGACAAGAGATTATTCTCATCCCTATGAGAAAAGATTCTCATACCAATGGAAATATATTCTCATAGGTATGAGTATTTTTTCTCATAGGGATAAGTACAGTTGAGAATAAATAAATCTATCTATTGTTTACTGCTTGTTCCAATTGTTTCAATGCTTGTTCCAGCACCGCACGCGGACAAGCAATGTTCAATCGCATAAACCCTTTCCCCTCCTTGCCAAATGTTGTTCCGTCATTCAATGCCAGATGAGCATCTTCTACGAAAAGGCGGTTCAGTTCTTTCTGATCGAGTCCCAACTCACGACAATCCAGGAAAATAAGATAAGAGGCTTGCGGACGAATCATTTTAATGGCGGGAATATACTCCTTCAAATAAGTTTCCGTGAAGTCTACATTTCCTTTAATATAGGCTACCACTTGATCCAGCCATTCCGTTCCATGACTGTAAGCAGCCGCTACACTAAGGTAAGCAAACAGGTGCCCTTCACTAAATTCACTTGCTTCCATATAGGTTTGGAAACGATGGCGAAGTTCGTCATTTTCTATGATTGCATAAGAACTGGCCAGCCCCGGCATATTGAATGCTTTGCTCGGAGACATAAAGACAAGTGAATTCATCCGTGCTTTTTCCGAAATCAAAGCAAAAGTAGGATGTTTATAAGGTGGTAAGGTCAAGTCGGCATGAATCTCGTCCGAGATCACCAGAGTACCGCTTTCATAACAGATATCAGCTATTTGAGAAAGTTCCTCTTTTGTCCATACGCGTCCGCCCGGGTTATGGGGATTACTTAAAATCAATAATTTGCATCCTTGTACATCCCGGCGAAAACGGTCAAAGTCGATATAATACTGTCCATCTTTCAGTACCAATGGGCTGTATACTACTTCACGCTCATTCTTCTGTGTTACCAAAAAGAAAGGATGATAAACAGGAGGCATGACCATTACTTTATCACCTTTTTGCGTAAAACATTGAATAACGAAAGCCAATCCGCGGACAATACCGGGAGTGAAAGTCAACATCTCTTCACGGATCGTCCAGCCATGACGCTCTTTCACCCAGTTAACAATAGACTCCGACCATTCTTTGCAAGCAAAAGTATATCCGAGCACTTCATGTTCCAGCCGTTTTCTCAAAGCCTCTATTACAAAAGGAGCCGTACGGAAATCCATATCAGCTACCCACATTGGAATCAAGTCATTGCGTCCCCAACGGCTTTCTACAGCATCCCATTTTACGGAATCTGTACCGTTACGGTTTATTATTTCATCAAAATTATAGTTCATACTGCATAATGTTTTTATGTTATGTGAGACAAAAGTAGTACATTTGTACTCAATTCAAAAAGGAATTTATGACGAAAGCTTTATTTTTTGATATAGACGGAACGCTGGTCAGTTTTGAAACTCACCGTATACCGTCTTCTACCATCGAGGTGTTGGAAGCTGCCCACGCAAAAGGGCTGAAGATATTTATTGCTACCGGACGCCCGAAAGCCATTATCAACAACCTTTCCGAATTGCAGGACCGGAACCTTATCGATGGATATATAACCATGAACGGAGCCTATTGTTTTGTCGGTGAACAGGTTATTTATAAAAGTGCCATACCACAGGAAGAAGTGAAAGCAATGGCAGCTTTTTGCGAGAAGAAAGGTGTTCCCTGCATTTTCGTAGAGGAACATCATATTTCTGTCTGCCAACCTGATGATATGGTGAAAAAGATATTCTACGATTTTCTGCATGTGAATGTAATTCCTACTGTATCTTTTGAAGAAGCAACAAGCAAGGAAATTATACAGATGACTCCTTTTATCACAGAGGAAGAAGAAAAAGAAATCCGTCCGTCTATCCCCACCTGCGAAATCGGACGCTGGTATCCCTCATTCGCAGACATAACAGCCAAAGGAGACACCAAGCAGAAAGGTATTGATGAAATCATCCGTTACTTCGGCATAAAGCTGGAAGAAACAATGGCATTCGGAGATGGAGGAAATGATATCACTATGCTTCGCCACGCAGCTATCGGAGTTGCTATGGGACAGGCTAAGGAAGACGTGAAAGCCGCTGCCGATTACGTTACGGCTCCCATTGACGAGGACGGAATAAGTAAGGCAATGAAACATTTTGGAATTATTTAATAATGTGCCGATTTACCAATACGCCAAAAAACTATTATCCTGCGATTTCATGACACAACGTATTGGCAAATTAGCACATCAACAAATTTGCATATTATTATATTATGAGCGTAGACACTAACAACGCCGAGTTTCAGGATGCACTGAATCTGATTCAATATACCCGTCAATCGGTTTTTCTGACAGGAAAAGCCGGTACGGGAAAATCTACATTCCTGCGTTATGTCTGCGAGCATACCAAGAAGAAGCATGTTGTACTTGCACCGACCGGAATTGCCGCAATCAATGCCGGTGGAAGTACCATGCACAGTTTCTTCAAGCTTCCTTTCTATCCGCTATTGCCGGATGATCCTAATTTAAGTCTCCAACGTGGCCGTATTCATGAGTTCTTCAAATACACCAAGCCACATCGTAAGTTGCTGGAACAAATAGAACTGGTCATTATCGATGAAATCTCTATGGTACGGGCAGACATCATCGATGCCATCGACCGTATCTTACGAGTTTATTCACATAATCTTCGCGAACCTTTCGGTGGAAAACAACTCTTATTGGTAGGAGACGTCTTCCAACTGGAACCCGTTGTAAAGAACGATGAGCGGGAAATATTGAACCGCTTCTATCCCACTCCTTACTTTTTCTCTGCCAGAGTGTTCGGACAAATAGACCTCGTCTCCATCGAACTTCAAAAAGTATATCGACAGACAGACCCTGTATTCGTCAGTGTCCTCGACCATATCCGCACCAATACAGCCGGAGCTGCAGACCTGCAACTACTTAACACCCGCTACGGAAGCCAGATTGAAGAATCTGAAGCAGATATGTACATCACACTCGCCACCCGAAGAGATACGGTCGACTCCATTAATGAGAAGAAATTAGCAGAACTCCCCGGAGAACCCATTACTTTTGAAGGGGTTATCGAAGGAGACTTTCCGGAAAGCAGTCTGCCTACTTCACAAGAGCTTGTACTCAAACCCGGTGCACAAATCATCTTTATCAAAAATGACTTCGATCGCAGGTGGGTAAACGGTACGATTGGTGTCATTGCCGGAATTGATGAGGAAGAAGAAACCATCTACGTCATCACCGACGATGGAAAAGAATGTGACGTAAAACTGGAATCATGGCGAAATATCCGCTACCACTACAACGAAAAAACAAAAGAAATAGAAGAAGAAGTATTAGGCAGCTTCACTCAATACCCTATCCGGTTAGCATGGGCCATCACTGTTCATAAAAGCCAGGGACTGACCTTCAGCCGTGTAGTCATCGACTTCACCGGCGGTGTATTTGCCGGAGGACAAGCATACGTAGCACTTAGCCGTTGTACCTCACTGGACGGCATCCAGCTCAAAAAGCCTGTCAACCGTGCCGATGTCTTCGTCCGTCCCGAAATCGTCAACTTTGCCGGACGCTTCAACAACCGCCAAGCCATCGACAAAGCCCTGAAACAAGCACAAGCCGATGTACAATATGCCGCCGCTTCACGTGCCTTCGACAAAGGGGATATGGAAGAATGTCTGGAACAGTTTTTCCGTGCCATCCATTCACGCTACGATATTGAGAAACCTGTTCCCCGTCGTTTGATCCGCCGTAAACTCGGCATTATCAATACACTGAAAGAACAGAACAAGAAGCTCAAAGAACAGATGCGCGAACAACAGGAACGTATACGACAATACGCCCACGAGTACCTGTTAATGGGAAACGAATGTATCACCCAAGCCCACGACGTACGTGCCGCCCTTGCCAACTACGACAAAGCCCTTAGTCTCGACCCCAACTACATAGATGCCTGGATAAGAAAAGGAATCACACTCTTCAACAACAAAGAGTACTTCGACGCTGAAAACTGTTTCAACACCGCAGTCAGCCTCCATCCTGCAAACTTTAAAGCAGTCTATAACCGTGGAAAGCTCCGACTAAAAACAGAAAACACAGAAGGCGCCATCGCCGACCTGGACAAAGCCACCAGCCTGAAACCCGAACACGCCGGCGCACACGAACTTTTCGGGGATGCCCTGTTAAAAGCCGGAAAAGAAGTTGAAGCTGCGTTACAATGGAGAATTGCAGAGGAACTGAAGAAAAAGAAGAATCCCTAAAAATTTCTCTTTTATCTCTTATTATCAAAAAGTTTTATTAGTTTTGCTCTTCATTATATCTCAAACTCTTAAAATAGAAGCAAATGAAAAAAGGTTTGAAAATCGCAGCTATCACCGTAGGAGTAATTATCATTCTGATGTTCCTTCTTCCTTTCGCCTTCCAAGGAAAGATAGCCGACATTGTAAAAACAGAAGGCAACAAGATGCTTAACGCACAATTTGACTTTAAGAACCTTAACATTAGTCTGTTCCGCAATTTTCCACAGGCTTCTGTCACTCTCGAAGATTTCTGGTTGAAAGGTACGGGTGAATTTGCCAATGACACCCTTGTACAAGCCGGAGAAGTTACCGCCGCAGTCAACTTATTCTCCCTTTTCGGAGATAGCGGTTACGATATTTCTAAAATATTTATTGAAGACACGAAGTTACATGCCATTATCTTGCCGGACGGACGTACCAACTGGGATATCATGAAACCGGATACAATAGCAACAGTCGAAACGCCTGCAGAAGAAGAAGCCTCTTCTCCTTTCAAAGTCAAGCTGCAACGCTTTGTTATCAAAAACATGAATCTGATTTATGACGATCAACAAGGAAAGATGTATGCTGATATCCGCGACTTCAACGCTGTTTGTGCCGGAGACTTAGGAAGCGAACGTACCACTCTGAAACTGGAAGCGGAAACCAAATCACTCACCTACAAGATGAATGGAATCCCTTTCCTGGCAAATGCCAATATCTCCGCCAAGATGGACGTAGATGCCGACCTTGCCAACAACAAATACACATTGAAAGACAACACTATCCGTCTCAACGCCATTCAGGCAGGCATCGACGGTTGGGTAGCCTTGAAAGACCCGGCTATCGACATGGACTTGAAACTTAACACGAATGATATAGGCTTCAAGGAAATTTTGTCATTAATTCCCGCCATTTACGCCACAGAATTCTCCAGTCTGAAAACAGACGGAACTGCAACGCTTACCGCAACGGCCAAAGGTATCCTGCAAGGAGACACCGTTCCGGCATTCAATATTGACATGCAAGTCAAGGATGCTATGTTCCGCTATCCGGCTCTACCGGCAGGAGTAGATCAAATCAACATCAGTGCCAACGTTCAAAATCCCGGAGGAAATATAGACCTGACTACGGTCAACATCAATCCGTTCAGTTTCCGCCTTGCCGGAAATCCGTTTAGCCTGACAGCTACTGTGAAAACGCCGATCAGTGATCCGGATTTTAAAGCAGAAGCGAAAGGAGTGCTCAACTTAGGTATGATCAAACAAGTCTACCCGCTTGGAGACATGGAGTTGAACGGTACCATCGATGCCGATATGCAAATGTCGGGACGCCTCTCATCTATCGAAAAAGAAGAATACGAACGTATACAAGCTTCGGGTACTATCGGACTGACGGGCATGAAACTCAAAATGAAAGATATGCCGGATGTAGAGATTAAAAAGTCTCTCTTCACCTTCACTCCGAAATACCTCCAGTTGAGTGAAACAACCGTCAACATCGGAAAGAACGATATCACCGCCGACAGCCGGTTTGAAAACTACATTGGTTATGTATTGAAAGGTAGCACATTGAAAGGAAACCTGAATATTCGTTCCAACTACTTCAATCTGAACGACTTCATAACCGCTTCTGCCGATGAAGCCTCCACATCAGAAGCTGCGTCCACTGACTCTGTAGCTACAGCCGCCACAGGTATTGTTGAAGTTCCCCGTAACATCGACTTCCAAATGGACGCTAACCTGAAACAGGTGTTATTCGACAAGATGTCTTTCAATAATATGAATGGCAAACTTGTTGTAAAAGATGGCAAAGTGGATATGAAAAACCTGTCCATGAACACCATGGGTGGTAATGTAGTGATGAACGGCTACTACTCCACCGCCAACGTAAAGAAGCCGGAAATGAAAGCCGGATTCAAACTCTCCAATATTGGTTTTGCGCAAGCTTACAAAGAACTGGATATGGTGCAGAAAATGGCTCCTATCTTCGAAAACCTGAAAGGTAATTTCTCCGGAAGCATCAACGTCCTGACAGATTTGGATGCAGCCATGAGCCCCGTACTGAATACGATGCAGGGTGACGGTAGCCTTTCCACCCGCGACCTTAGTTTAAGCGGAGTAAAAGCAATCGACCAGATAGCCGATGCCGTGAAGCAACCCAGTCTGAAAGACATGAAAGTGAAAGACATGACATTGGATTTCACCATCAAAGACGGCCGCGTAGAAACCAAACCGTTTGATATCAAGATGGGAGACTACACACTGAATCTTTCCGGCAGCACAGGACTCGATCAAACCATCGACTATTCCGGTAAAGTGAAACTGCCCGCATCCGTAGGCAATATCTCTAAGTTAATGACTCTTGACTTGAAAATCGGAGGTTCGTTCACCTCTCCGAAAGTCAGCGTAGATACTAAAAGCATGGCCAACCAAGCTGTCGAAGCCGTAGCCGATGAAGCAATCAGCAAACTCGGACAGAAACTTGGCCTGGACTCTGCCGCTACCGCCAACAAAGACTCAATCAAACAGAAAGTCACAGAGAAAGCTGCGGAAAAGGCATTGGATTTCTTAAAAAAGAAACTCAAATAAAAAGAGAAAATAATAACCATTTAACCCCACTCGTCCCTCCTCCTTCTCCTTTGCGAGAGGGAAGGGATGAAGCTTTTAATATGCTACTGAAACTATATGATAAAAACAATAATCCGCAGGATTTACAACGAATCATCGATATCCTGAATGACGGCGGACTTATCATCTATCCTACCGATACGATGTATGCCATCGGCTGTCATGGTCTGAAGGAACGTGCCATAGAACGGATCTGCCGGATTAAAGAGATAGACCCTCGAAAAAACAATCTGTCTATCATCTGTTATGACTTAAGCAGTATCAGCGAATACGCGAAAGTAGACAATAACGTATTCAAACTGATGAAGCATAATCTTCCGGGGCCATTTACCTTTATTTTGAACGGCACCAACCGGTTACCGAAAATCTTCCGCAACCGGAAAGAAGTAGGTATCCGTATGCCGGACAACAACATCATCCGTGAAATCGCACGCCTGCTAGACGCTCCCATTATGACCACCACACTGCCATACAAAGAGCACGAGGACTTGGAATATATGACTGATCCCGAGCTTATAGATGAAAAGTTCGGCGACATCGTTGATCTGGTCATTGACGGCGGTATCGGAGGTATAGAACCTTCAACGGTAGTGAAATGCACGGATAACGAACTGGAAATCGTCCGACAGGGAAAAGGCTGGCTGGAAGAGAATTAATTCCGCAGACAGCTATCTCTAACATACAAAATGGGCTGCAATCAATTCAACACTGATGCAGCCCATTCTCTTTTTATAGAATCAATTTTATGCTTACTTAATCAAAGATTCCGGATCTAAATGAGCAGACTCGATATCTTTGAAGTAACGGTAAGTACCTACTTTCAATTCCGCCGTAGCAGCATCATCACAAACGATAATACCTTTTTCATGCATTTGCAATGCACTGATTGTCCACATCTGTGTGATAGCACCTTCTACTGCATGATACAAAGCACGAGCTTTGTTATGACCGTTTACAATAATCATCACTTCCTTTGCAGAAAGCACAGTACCCACTCCCACTGTCAAAGAGGTCTTAGGAACCTTATTGATGTCATTATCGAAGAAACGGGAGTTAGCAATGATGGTATCCATCGTCAATGTTTTCTGACGAGTGCGTGAAGTCAATGAAGATCCCGGTTCGTTGAACGCAATATGTCCGTCAGGACCGATACCGCCCATGAACAGGTCGATGCCGCCGTATGACTTGATCTTTTCTTCATAACGTGCACACTCTGCATCCAAATCCGGAGCATTACCATTCAGAATATTCGTATTCTCCGGTTTGATGTCGATATGACCAAAAAAGTTATTCCACATGAAAGAATAATAGCTTTCCGGATGTTCTTTCGGCAACCCTACATATTCGTCCATGTTGAATGTTACCACATTCTGGAAAGAAACGATTCCTTTCTTATTCAGGTCGATCAAAGCTTTATACATACCCAGAGGAGAAGATCCGGTGGGGCAGCCCAATACAAATGGTTTTTCGGGGGTTGGATTGGCAGCTTTTATTTTAGCAGCAACATAATGTGCAGCCCACAGAGATACGGACTGATAGTCCGGCTGAATAATAAGTCTCATAAGTCGATTGTTTTATAGGTTAGTTAATAAATTATTATCTCATTCACAGTTTTAACGATCTTTCTTCAAACGATCCGCCATGGCACGTGCCAGATTTTCACATTGAGTATAAGTCAGGTCCTTCATTGCCTGTTTCATCTCCACCGGATCACCGACCAATTCGAATTTGCTCTTTTCCGCAAACTCTGCCAGACGTTTCACAGCAGCACCTGCCCATGTGAAAGAACCGAAATAACCCAAATAGCGTCCCTTCACCTCACGCAACAGAATCTTTGAGAGCAGCGCTTCCACTTCCGGGAATATCTGATTACTATAAGTGGGAGAACCGATAATCAATCCCTTGTAACGGAAAATATCCGCTATAATATAAGAAGGATGGCTCTTTGTCACATTATGCATGACAATGTTCTTAACACCCTGTGCCGAAAGCTCTTCTGCAATAGCTTCCGCCATTTGCTCCGTATTTCCATACATGCTTCCATAAGCAATAACAACACCTTCGTCTGCATCATAACGACTCAAACGGTCATAGATACCAATTACCTTGGCAATATTCTCTGTCCATACCGGACCATGTGTAGAACAGATGGCAGAAATAGGTAGTCCGCCCAATTTTTGCAAAGCTTTTTGCACGGGGCTTCCGTATTTGCCTACGATGTTAGAGTAGTAACGAACCATTTCCCCCCAATACTTATCCACATTGATCCGCGTATCCAGGAATCCGCCATCTACAGTGCCAAAGCATCCGAATCCGTCGCCGGAGAAAAGAACGCCGTCCGTTTCATCAAAAGTCATCATCGTTTCCGGCCAATGCACCATCGGAGTCATATAAAAACGCAGTTTATGATGTCCCAAAGCTAAGAAATCACCTTCCTTTACCAGATACTGTTCGCCGGTTACACCGTAGAAACCTTCAATCATACCGAATGTCTGCTTGTTACCCACGATAATAATTTCCGGATAATGTTGCTTAATCAGTCGGATAGATCCCGAATGATCCGGTTCCATGTGGTTTATAATCAAATAATTAATGGGACGTTCTCCAATCACTTGCTTAATCTTACGCAAGTAGACTTCAAAATAACAAATATCTACCGTATCCACCAATGCCACCATTTCATCATCAATCAGATAAGAGTTATATGAAACTCCATAGGGCAATGGCCACATCCCTTCAAATCTGTGCTTGTTACGGTCATTCACTCCCACATAGTGGACATTTCCTTTAATTCTTGTTTTATGTTCCATTCTTCAAATCCATTTATATTTCTTCCACCATCTATATTCCGCTCAAACAGCTATTTATTCAGTGGTAAGTTTATCGTCTGCAAAAATAATCCTTTTTTCCGAATCCCTATACTTCTTACCTTGATAAGCACCTCTTTCTTTCATTCTTTTTTGTAAACGCGCTACAAATTCATAATTTTTCAATCCCCAGTCCGGAGCTATTAATAAATCTTTAGGAGATTGGGAAACAAAACGCTCCACAACTATATCGGGACGGAGATGTTCTACATAATCAATCACCAGATCAATGTATTCCTCCACCTCGTTAAACAAATAAAAACCATCAGGAGCTTCATCATACTCATGCGCCATTCGTGTACCACGAATCAATTGTAACTGATGGATCTTGAGTGTAGCTAAAGGCAGGTCGGAAAGTATTTCCGCTTGTGCCACCATCGTATCATGCGTTTCTCCCGGAAGTCCGAGGATGATATGTCCGCCTGTCAGGATACCACAGGCAGCTGTCCGTCGGACGGCTTCCACCGTATCGGCATAAGTATGCCCCCGGTTTATGCGTTTTAAGGTTTCGTCACAAGTGCTCTCGATCCCATATTCAACCATAAGGAAAGTATGTTTGTTCAATTCTTCCAAGTAACGCAACAAACTCTCCGGCATACAATCGGGGCGTGTACCTATCACCAGTCCGACCACCCCGTCTACCGTCAACGCTTCTTCATATTTACGCTTCAAGCCTTCCAGTTCGGCATACGTATTGGTATAGGCCTGAAAGTAAGCCAAATATTTCATTTCCGGATATTTATGGGCAAAAAAGCATTTCCCTTCTTCCAATTGGGTAGTGATAGACTTCTCTGTCCGGCAGTAATCCGGATTAAAAGTCTGGTTATTGCAGTATGTACATCCGCCCCATCCTTTTGTTCCGTCACGATTAGGACAAGTGAAACCTGCGTTCAATGAAATCTTTTGTACCTTGTAAGGAAAATATTTCCGCAAAAAAGTAGGGAAATCATTATATAATAGCTGCGTAGACATGTTCATTCACTTCTTTCTTTATTTTACTTACAAACATAAGCAAAATCAGCGAGTTATGGAAAGTTGACACAAAATATCTTCAATATATTAAAAAATTCATAATTTCCATAAGATAAATTAATAAACATTGCTATTCAAAAAACTATTTAATTAACTTTGTAATGATTTTAGGCATTGGCAGGAGGATACTTGTGAAAGTCTTGTGCAATTATTCCCCAATTATGATTTCATCTCACCATACCCCATGCAACTCTTGTCAATAAAATTATCCTCTTTATATTCTGAATAAGATTATAAAGAGGATTTTTTTAACGAATATTATTCATTTCACTTTTCCAAAACAAAGAAGCGAGATCAATACTATATAGTAAGAAGAGGAAAAAATAAGCAAAAACGAGTATAATTTGTTCAAACCACTTATCGAACTTTCTATTCTGCATTGTTTTATCTATTTTTGCTATAAACATTAAAGCAACTACTATGAAACGGCTCCATACTTTATTTCTTTTTCTAACAATAGCGATCACTCTAATTGCTCAACCGATCTGCCAGGTGAAACATTTTTCGGTGAGTGACGGTCTTGCCCAAGGAGTAGTAATGAACATATTGCAAGATCAGAAAGGACTCATCTGGTTTAGTACCTGGAATGGGCTTAACAAGTTTGACGGCTACACGTTTAAGACTTACAAAACTTCACAAGAGAGCAAATACGCATTCGGAAGTAATCGTATGGGAACTATTTCTGAAAGCAAATACGGAGATATATGGTGCCCCACTTACGATGGGCAAGCTTGCCTTTTTGATGTAGAGTCCGAGAAGTTTATTGATGTGCTTCAACCTATTGAACTTTCCACGAAACAAACTAATTATGTTACACGTATCTATTCATTGGAGAAAGGGATTGCCTGGATTCTCTGTGAAAACGGATATGCCTTCAGAGTAGACGAACAACTATGTAAAAAGGGAGAAGGTATCACCCTTTATGCACCTTCGAATCATAACCTGAAAGGTGACCAGATATTTAACGTTTACCAAGACTCTGAAGAAGACGAATGGATATTAACGGACAAAGGCGTTTCCATCATAGGAAAGAAAACGTTGGATACCGACTTTCCTTTTCAATTTATCACTCAAATAAAAGAAAGTATCTATCTGATCGCAGAGAATGATAAGTTAGCCAGGTATGATTTTCATACTAAAAAGCTGAAATTCGTAGATATTCCTTATCCGCACGATAAGATAAACAATGTTACTACGATAGGGAAAGATATGTTGGCATTGGGAACAGACAATGGACTGATATTGTATTCTATTCCCCAAAACAGTTTCCAGCAAATCGATATCCGCACCGCTACACAGACTTCTAACTTTGTAGAATCCGTCTATCAGGATTGTCAAGGAGAGATCTGGATCTTTTCAAAAGATCCTGGTATCGTCCGTCTTAATCTAGCGACCAACGAGAAAGCACATCTGTTCACTCCCAAAGATGAAATTATCAAACATGGACGCAAAAGTCGCAAACTTATATTTGAAGATAATGCCAACAACCTATGGCTACTCCCCACAGAAGGAAACTTCTGCTATTACGACAGAAAAGAAAAAACTCTCAAACCGCTTCTTACAGACATCAATAATCCCAAATCCATTTTCAGCCCGTTAGTCAGGTATTATACATTGGATAATCAGGGAAACTGCTGGTTTGCAACAGCACGCGGCGTAGAAAAGTTATGTTTCTTTCCACAAAGTTATCAATTCAATTTGACTGATTACGAGGCGGAAACACGGGCATTCCTGCAAGACAGTCATAATCGCCTTTGGACCGCATCAAAGTCTAATTATATTCAAATATTTGCACCGGATGGCAGCCTGGTGGGATATTTATCCAAACAAGGGAATATCACAAAAGAAAAGCAAGCTTTCTTTAACGGAGTATATTCTATTCTGGAAGATAAAGAAGGAAATATCTGGTTGGGGACAAAAGATATCGGTCTCTTCCAACTAAAAAGCACAGGAGTTTCCCTAAAGATAGGAGTAAACCAAAAAGCCAGAGAAAATCATTACTCTATCCACCATTTTGAGCACCAGCCCAATGATCCTTACAGTTTAAGCAGCAACAGCATTTATACAATCTTTCAGGATAGTCGCAATAATATCTGGGTGGGATGTTATGGAGGCGGGTTAAATTTGCTGACACAAACTAAAGATGGAAAAACCTCATTTATCCATAGCAATAATGAATTAAGAAACTACCCCATAGCTTACGGAATGAAAGTACGTAATATCACCGAAGCTCCGGGAGGAGTCATTCTAGTGGGAACGACCAATGGATTGCTTACATTCTCAAACAACTTCGAACGGCTGGAAGAGATTAAATTCTACCGGAATATCCGCAGACCGGGAGATAAAAACAGTCTTAATGCCAACGATATCATGCACATTTATACAGACAAAAATAAAACCACTTATGTGATTAGTTTTACCGGAGGCGTAAACAAAGTGATATCTCCCAACTTGCTTAGCGAGAATATCCAATTCAAGAACTATGACAAGAACGACGGATTGGCTTCCGACTTGGCACTATCGATGATTGAAGATGCGCAGAATCAATTATGGGTTGTTTCGGAAATTGCTCTTTCCAAATTCAATCCTGTCAAAGAAACATTTGAGAATTATGAATTGAGTTCCATCTACCAGGAGTTCAACTTCTCCGAAGCTCTTCCTATTATCAACGCCCGCAATCAAATTGTATTGGGAACTGACAAAGGTTTTCTAGAAGTTTCTCCGGAGAAGATGCGGAAGAGTGGCTATGTCCCTCCTATTGTTTTTACCGGACTTAAGATTCAAGGACATTCCACCGCTCATTCCATCGACAATCTGAAAGAACTGGAGCTGGAGCCATCACAAAGGAATGTTACTTTCCAGTTTGCTGCACTTGATTACGTCAATCCGAAAGGAATTCTATATGCCTATCGTTTGCAAGGGCTAGAAGATGAATGGAATGAAGCTGACAATAATCGTTCTGCAAGTTACATCAATTTGCCTGCCGGCAAGTACCAGTTGCAGATAAAATCTACAAACAGTGAGGGAGTTTGGGTAGACAATGTACGGACTCTGCAAATACATGTACTCCCCACCTTTTGGGAAACATATTGGGCATGGTTACTCTATTTCATTCTGTTTATACTTTTCACGGCAAGTATCGTATATGTGTTGTTTTACATCTACCGGTTACGCCACAGAGTAGATATGGAGCAACAATTAGCAAATATCAAACTACGATTCTTTACTGATATATCTCATGAGTTACGCACTCCGCTGACATTAATCAGCAGCCCTGTAACGGAGGTGTTGGAGAATGAACCTCTTTCTCCTTCCGCCCGTGAACACTTAACTTTGGTACATCAGAATACAGAACGCATGCTCCGGCTGATGAATCAGATTCTGGATTTTCGCAAGATTCAGAATCAAAAGATGAAACTATTGATTGAAGAGACCGATTTGATTCCACTTTTGCAAAAGGTGATGAGTAGTTTTAAATCGATAGCCGAAGAAAAGAATATAAACTATCAGTTGACCTCTACCATCCAATCGGTGTATTGCTGGGTGGACAGAGATAAATTTGAAAAGATATTTTTCAATTTGCTTTCCAACGCGTTCAAGTACACACCTGCCGATAAATCAATAACGGTCAATATGACGACGAAAGAAAAGACGATAGAGATAGAGGTGGCAGACGAAGGAATCGGAATTGCAGTAGAAAAGCAACATTCTTTGTTCCAACGTTTCGAATCATTGGTCAAACAGAATATTCTGCAACCTTCCTCCGGCATCGGATTATCTTTGGTGAAAGAGATGGTGGAAATGCATCATGGCACTATTACAGTGGACAGTCAGCCGGGAGTAGGCAGTCGTTTCACGGTAAGTTTGCCTTTACAACGGGAGGTTTTCGAAGAAGATGTGCAGGTAGAGTTTATCCTGAACGACAGCCAAAGTTCAACGCCTCATCCGGTTGACAGCATGAAAGCACCGGAAGAGATGGAGGAAAAAGAAGACCTTGAGAATAATTCGGATGGCTTCTCCATACTGGTGGTAGAAGATAATGAAGAGTTGAAAGCATTTTTGAAGAACATTCTATCGGAGAACTACACTGTGATAACCGCTTCCAACGGTGAAGAAGGATTGCAGCATGCTGTTGACGATTTGCCGGACCTGATTATCACTGATGTCATGATGCCTGTGATGGATGGTTTAGAGATGATAAGGCAAATCAAAGAGAACAATAATATTTGCCATATCCCTATCATTGTGTTATCTGCGAAGGCTTCTTTGGACGATCGCATCGCCGGATTGGAACAAGGTATTGACGATTACATCACCAAACCTTTCAGTGCCACTTATCTAAAAACCCGTATCGCCTCCCTGCTACGCCAGCGCAAAGCATTGCAGGAAATTTATATGAACAGGCTGATGGAAGGAAAGACTGCCTCTTCTCCAGATCTTCTTACTCCTTCGCAACCGCAAATTACTCCGTACGACGAGCAATTTATGGAGAAAGTAATGGCATACATGGAAGAGCAGATGGACAATGCCGAACTAACCATTGACCAGTTTGCAGAACAACTGATGCTTAGCCGCACCATCTTCTACCGGAAATTAAAATCAATCGTCGGACTGACGCCTGTGGACTTTATACGGGAAATACGTATCAAACGTGCCGTCCAATTGATTGACAGCGACGAATACAACTTCTCGCAGGTAGCATATATGACGGGGTTCAACGATCCGAAGTATTTCAGCAAATGCTTCAAGAAAGTGATAGGAATTACGCCATCAGAATACAAAGAGAGGAAAAAGTGAAGAATTCCTCCTTTTCTACCGGATAATCCCCACAAAAATAATAAAAAGCGCGTACTATTGCAGCCTCAAATCTAAAAACCAAAAGAACTAGAAAATGAAAAAGCAATGGATCATTGCCTGTCTTATCGGAATTCAAGGGGTAAATGTACAGGCACAACAACCCAGCAAGTATCCCTATCAGGACACGAAATTAACTGCGGAACAACGGGCAGACGATTTACTTCAACGCCTCACATTAGAAGAAAAAGTAGCGTTGATGCAAAACAATTCGCCGGCTATTCCCCGGCTTGGCATTAAGCCGTATGAATGGTGGAACGAGGCCCTTCATGGCGTTGCCCGTGCCGGACTGGCTACTGTTTTTCCGCAAGCCATAGGTATGGCAGCTTCTTTCAACGACGAATTACTATATGAAGTCTTTGATGCCGTATCCGACGAAGCACGCGCCAAGAACCGCCAGTTCAATGAAAGAGGACAGTATAAACGTTATCAGGGACTGACCATGTGGACTCCCAACGTCAATATATTCCGCGACCCTCGCTGGGGACGGGGACAGGAAACATACGGCGAAGATCCTTATTTGAGCGGACGCATGGGAATGGCAGTCGTCAGAGGTCTGCAAGGACCGGAAGATGCCGAATATGACAAACTTCACGCCTGTGCCAAACACTTTGCTGTTCACTCGGGACCGGAATGGAACCGCCACAGCTTCAATGCAGAAAACATTGCTCCCAGAGATTTATGGGAAACTTACCTTCCAGCTTTCAAAGAACTGGTACAAAAGGCAGGAGTAAAAGAAGTGATGTGCGCTTACAACCGTTTTGAGGGCGATCCCTGTTGTGGCAGCAATCGCCTGTTAACCCAAATTCTCCGTAACGATTGGGGATTCAAGGGAATCGTAGTAACCGACTGCGGAGCAATCGGAGATTTCTTCCAACGCAAAAAACATGAAACGCATCCCGATGCCGCCCACGCTTCTGCCGACGCTGTTTTAAACGGAACAGACCTCGAATGTGGCGGTAACTTCAAAAGTATCACCGATGCCGTAAAAAAAGGTCTGATTTCGGAAGAAAAAATCAACACATCAATCAAAAGATTGCTGAAAGCCCGCTTCGAACTGGGAGAAATGAATCCGACTCATCCGTGGAGTAACATTCCTTATTCTGTTATCGACTGCCCCAAACATAAAGAACTGGCACTGAAAATGGCGCATGAAAGTCTGGTATTGCTTCAAAACAAGAACAATATCCTTCCATTAAACCGTCAAATGAAAGTCGCAGTGATCGGCCCCAACGCCAACGACTCGGTGATGCAATGGGGTAATTACAACGGTTTCCCTTCACACACCGTAACTTTACTGGAAGGAATACGCGCCAAACTTCCCGACGCACAAATCATCTACGAACCAGTGTGCGGATACACGAACGATACCACCCTGCACAGCTTGTTCAATCAGTGCAGCATCGACGGAAAGGCCGGATTCAACGCCACTTACTGGAATAACCGCGAATATAAAGGTAAGATTGCCGCAACCGACCGTCTGACTACTCCTTTCCATTTCAGCGCAGAAGGTTCTACCGTATTTGCTCCGGGTGTGGGATTGAAGAATTTCACCGCCATCTATCGTTCTACTTTCCGTCCGACGGATTCCGGCGCCGCCACTTTCCGCGTGATGACGAACGGAGGAGTTACTTTATTCCTCAACGGCAAGCAGATAGCGGAAGCAACCAATATCAAGAATCACACCAACCTGTATTCGTTCAATTATGAAGCTGGAAAGAGTTATGATATTAAATTGCATTTTATTCAGGTAAAAGACAACCCTACACTTCATTTCGATCTGGCTAAACAGACTCCAATGGATGCGCGCGATATTCTAAACAAGTTGAAAAATACAGATGTAGTCATCTTCGCCGGAGGTATCTCTCCCCTGTTGGAAGGAGAATCGATGCGGGTATCTGATCCCGGATTCAAAGGTGGTGACCGTACAGAAATCGAATTGCCCGCCATCCAGCGCGAAGTGCTCGCTCTGCTGAAAAAGAATGGAAAGAAAACGGTATTTGTCAATTTCTCCGGTTCGGCGATGGCTATCGTACCCGAAACTCAAAGTTGTGATGCGATTCTACAAGCATGGTATCCCGGACAGGCAGGTGGAACAGCCGTTGCCGATGTTCTTTTCGGAGATTACAATCCTGCCGGACGTCTGCCTATCACTTTCTATAAAAGCATACAACAATTACCGGATTATGAAGATTATTCGATGAAAGGACGTACCTATCGTTTTATGACAGAAACTCCCCTTTATCCATTCGGCTACGGTTTAAGTTATACCCGTTTCTCTTATGGAAAAGCTAGCCTGAACCAATCGAAGCTAGCCAAAGGCGAAAAAGCGATCCTTACTATCCCGGTAAGTAATGTCGGACAGAGAGACGGTGAAGAAGTGGTGCAAGTGTATATCTGCCGTCCTGACGACAAAGGAGGTCCACAAAAAACTCTTCGTGGTTTCCAACGGGTCAACATTGCTAAAGGTAAGACGCAGAATGTCAATATAGAGCTTCCTTACGATTCTTTCGAATGGTTTGATACAGCGACCAATACCATACGTCCTTTAAGCGGAACATATAAGATACTTTACGGAAACAGTTCAAATGAAAATGACTTGCAAACGTGCAGTATTCAGATTCAATAGGTAATACCATTCCATATATAATTTGAGGCTAAGTTGAACTTAGGCTACATTGAGAATTTATAAAAAATGGCTTTTATTGTCAGGCCAAGAGTTATGGTTTCATAAAGTAATCGTTTTCAAGCCATTACGCACTGACAATAGAAGCTGACAATAGGCTGACAATAAAGATTTCCGTCTTTTATTGTCAGCCTATTATTGTTTAAAACTACACTATGCAGCTATTATCCCTTATTTACCAAGCCTGCATTATTCCGCTAAGACACCGTTATTGTTCAGCCAGGATGCCGCTATTGTTCTCCTAAAGCACCGATATTGTTAATTCTCCACGGCCGTGACGAGATCTCTCCACGGCTGTGGTAGGATCTTCCCACAGCCGTGAGAAGATATTACCACGACCGTGGGAAGGTAAAGATAGCGGCACCTTTGCCCAACTATACAGGCACACTAACCAAACTATACAGACATACTTACTCAACTATACAGGCACACTAACCAAACGATACAGGCATACTTGCTCAACTGTACAGGCATATTAATGCAGCTACATCAAAACCTTGAAACAATAATTCCAAGATGTCCGCATAACTATATCGGTATATTAATAAATGATATGAAAGTATCAATGAACGATATAGGCATATTGATATATGCCTCATCAGCCTATCAATACTATAATATACGAATGGACAGACTTGTATCCTTACTTGCCAAACAATAAAAAAACAGGCTGACAATAGAATACTCAATTCTTATTGTCAGCCTATTGTCAGCTTCTATTGTCAGCATGTATTATACTGTAATTCACATCTTTAACTGCCATCCTGACAGATTGACAATAAAAACAGTATAAAAACAACTAGTATAGTTAGTTTTTGGTTAGTAACCGCTTCTCCGAAATGGTTCCCAACTCTTTTCCGTTAATGGTGATATCCGTCGTATTTTCTATCTGTATCATAGATTGATCGGGAGTGTCAATTTCCACATTCTCAATGTTGAGCTTTGCCACTTTATTCACTACAATACCCTCTTTAGCACCTGTAACCACCATATTCTTGATGGAAATATTCTCAATCGGCATTTCGGGAAGTCCGTTCAGATACGCTGCCCGTCCTGCTCCCCTGCAAAATACATCCGAGATATAGATGTTTCTGAAAGCAGGCGTCTCCTCACTCACACTCGGAATCGGTTCACCGGGAGCGCTTTTGGCCGCGTAATACAAGTCGGCAATCAAGGCATCATTAGGAATATCAATCATATTTATATTATTGATATAAATATTCTCCACGACACCACCACGTCCACGGGCACTTTTAAACCGTAAGCCGACATCCGTACCGATAAAAGAACATTCGGACACATACACGTTTTTCACACCACCGGACATCTCACTGCCAATCACGAATCCGCCATGACCATGCAAAACGGTGTTGTTCCTTACAATCACATTCTCACAAGGTTCACCCCTTCTGCGCCCATCTTCATCTTTGCCCGACTTCAGACAGATAGCATCATCCCCCGCATCAAAGAAACAGTTGGCAATCAATACATTCTTGCATGATTCCACATCCAGCGCGTCACCGTTTTGTGAATACCAGGGATTGAATACTTTTACATCATTCAATATCAAAGATTCACACGAAAGCGGATGCAGACACCAACTCGGAGAGTTTTTGAAGGTCACACCTTCCAGAAGAATCTTTTTGCTCTTTACGATACTTAGCAGTACGGGACGTAACCAACTCTTCATATCTTCCCATTCTTCACTCGTGATTTCAGTCCGTTTATCTCCGCTGCCGGCCATGAGAACAGAGGCTTTCAGCGCTCCTTCATTAGGATACCACACCTTTCCGTTCTCATCCACCTTGCCGCCGGAGTTTACCAGATTCTTCCATTGCCTGTCCGTCATCTTATCCTTCTTCACAGGACGCCATCTATCCCCCGCCCCATCAAAAACGCCATAACCGGTGATGGCTATGTTCTCCACATTCATTGCCGAGATAGGCGACTGACAACGTTTGGCATCCAGTCCCTCAAACGAAGTGGTAATGATCGGATATAATGAAGTATCACTACTAAATACAATCAACGCATTCTTTTCCGCATGCAAATTGACGTTACTCTGCAAAACAATAGGTCCTGTCAGCCACAAGCCTTCCGGAATGATTACTTTGCCACCTCCCTTATCATGCACCGCTTTGATTGCATTATTAATAGCCTCCGTATTCAGCGTCACACCATCACTTTTTGCTCCGAAATCGCAGATATTCACCTGATAATCGGGAAAGACGGGACGCTCTATCGTGGGCATGGAGAAAGGAAGGTCTGCATACATCGCCTTCAAATCAGTCTCCATATCCACCTGCTTGGCAGTAGTCTGACAAGCACAAAATAGTCCTAAGATGACCGGTGCCAAACCAGCCATTTGATTCAATCTACTCATTGTCTCTTTTTACCTTAAATATTTTATTATTTGAACCAAGCCGCATCAGTGTAGCCATCCCAACTCATGATGATTTCACGCGTACCGAAATATTGGTCATACTGCTCCTTACTAAGTTGCAGTACTGTATTGCGCACCGCCGCCGGAATAGATTGGTAAATATCGGAACCCGATTCCGTCTTGCAGTTGTATAGTTTACAACCGGTAGCAACAGTAGGCACAGCCGGAGTCAGCGGTTTATTCTCGCCTACAAAGTTGGGACCATACACATCAGCAAACGTACAATTCAAGAAGGTCAGGTTGTCCGGCTCGAACTGATAAATCAAAGTAGAGTTAGTGACGCCTTCGCCTACCGTGAAACGGCTATTCAGGAATACATAACCCAAGTAACCCGCTCTGACCCGCGCTTGCATTACAGCACGTGTGCCGGTAGGTGCATGGAGCTGGCAATCTTCAAACAGAACGACCTTACCCGAACCCCAGATAAAATCGGTTGCTCCGGCTATGAAACAATTTTTGAACCAATTGTAACCGCCACCCGGAAGCAAAGTATCCTGGAAACTCAAGACACGACAATTGATGAAAGCTGCCGATTTGTTGTTAATATAGAGTGCCTCGGCCTGGCCATTCTTGCCCAGCGTCCAACCATAAGCATTCTCTATCGTCACATTTTCAAAGCGGATTTTATCACTATTGCCATCCAGTATCACCACCGAACGCCCTCCGGAAGAAGGTACAATAGTGCCTGCCGGAGCAAACTGATCGATATTGGTTCCACCACCTATACCACCGTTAATATCATTGCTGTTATCATATTGAATATTGACAGCGGTATTATCACTGGTATTTCCTTTTATCGTGATATTGCTTTGATCGCGCAAGTAAATAATCTCCTGATAGATACCATCATCCATCCGGAAAGTCTTGGGTGCATTCAAATCGACCCGTGCGGCACAGAAGTCGATGGCACCTTGCAAAGTATAAAAGTCGGCATTGGGGTCGGTATGACTGATCTTCACCTCATAGTTCGGTCCGGTCACGGCTGGCGCAGACTTGGTTTTGAATGTCCATGCACGACCATATACTCCCTTGAAATCTGTTTGCTTCACGGCGGCCTGTTCGATGGTTACATAGTATTCGGTATCATGCTGCAAACGTTGTTGATGAGGCTTGATGATGAAGTTGTTACCCTCCACTCTTGCCGGATAGTAGTTGACGATACGACGACTGACGGAAGAACCCGTAGGCGTGACACCGATAATATCCATCCATGTATTCAGTTTGGTAACCCCATCCACGATAGACTGTCTGCGTTCTGCCATATTGATTTCGTCTACCAGTTTATGGTCGCTCATACGATAGATACGGATACAACCACTCGTGCCAAGTTCGGGTGCAGTGCCTTCAAATGTAATTTTCAGTTCGGTGTCCGCAAGTGCTTGCTGCGTTCCGTCGGCAGGTGTGAAAGCATATCCTGATACAGGATTCTTGTCACCTTCGGCCGTACCATCCTCACTGCTTCCGTCTTCCCAGGGAGCCGATGAGTTTCCGCCATCCACATTTTCGAGACGTCCCATTTCTACAAAGCCGCTATCGTCTATGTAGAGTGCAAAGGTGTAGCTGTAACCTTTGTGGAACTGCGGCAGCGCAATGTCCAGATTGGTAAATATCCACTCTGTCTCTCTATCGTCCAATACAAAAGACACCTTATAGCTATCCTTCAACGCCGAAGGAAGAATAATAGCCTCGTAGAATCCCGTTGTTGCATTGTGATAAGGGGTGATTGTAGCAACAGAGCTTTCGTCAACCGTCAGTACATCAGTCTGTACGTTGAACGAGGCTTCAGTTTGCATCCCTTCAATCCGTACATCGCTGACTTCCAACGGATTCTTTTCCAAATCCACAAATTTCAGAATCACTTTAGCCAAACGATGGCTAAAGTTGAGTGCGATATGAGGTTCGTTCTCCGGGGCATAAGTATATTCCTCGTTCGTGGCAGCATACAGTAAGTCACAAGCGGTACTCCCTCTTTCTTGAGCTGCCAATTGCACGGGATAGTTAAAATCGCGTATATCGGCATTGTATGGATAGTATGCCACAAACTTCACCGGTGTTCCGTCATTTTGCACTTTGAGCGGTGTGGTGGAAGCGAAAGAAACCGATGCCCCCTCTTCCGAACAAACATAAGGTACATTAGCTGCCTCTGTGGCAGGCTCAAGGGTTTTCATATCCAGCACGTATGCTCCAATCTTGTCCCCATTATTCCACGACGAACCGTCTTGGGTGACGCGGGTTGAGAAACCTGTGAGGTCTACACCGAAGGTAACCTCTCCCGTAGTAGCAGGTTGTTTCGTGCCCGTATCTTGCTCGTCATCCGAACAAGAGAGGCAAAGCAAACCGCCTAACAAGGGATATATTAATGAATGAAATAATTTCATAATTGGATTGTTTAATCAGTACTACAAAAATAATTCAACGGTTATCGGGCATTCTTATACCAACGCGGGTCACCTGCTTCAGCATCCATTTTCAGTTTGAAGTTGCCGTTTGCTGCGTCTTCGAAAAGTTCGGCAACAGTCTTGGATGTATCTGTCCAGGCATTCGGGAAAGTGTTGGTATCAATTGCTTTTCCATGCACATTGAGCACTGCTAATTGTCCGGCTTCGGTAGCAGCAGCTGCATAATTACCGGAGAACTCCCGTACATCCATTTTATAACCGATATTAGGATTACTCGTCACGAAGCAGGCTGAAATATTATTCTTATAGTACAAATTACCATTACCATATCTACTTTCAAAAGGAGTCTTAGCCAAATCTGCCAATGTACAGTTTTCCACCGTAATAACTACACTGTTGGCATCTTTCACATAAATGACACGTTCTGTCATTTTATAAATAGTAGAGTTGGTGATAGTGATTGCTTTAGAACCATAATAGTTGAAAACACTTTGCATGTTCACAAATTGGCAGTCGTCGATAAGTACGGCAGAAAGTAAGTTTTGTGCTCCATTATCTCCGCTTGGCCAGTCACAAACCGTTTTCATGTTAGTAAAATTACATTTCTTGAAGTCTACAACGGCATCAGTAGCAAGTTGGGCAGTTTCACTGTTTGTCAGCAAAGCAGTTGAGTTATCGCCTGTTATATCCAAATTGTTCAATGCAATTTTTTGAAGACTGGTGTACTGTATCTGTTTCAGGTTGACTTTCACTTGTTCTTCGGTGTCTCCAATCAGCAGCAACTCCGTAACAGCTTCGGGCACAACCATTACATCGCTAAAGGTATAGCCATCCGCATTGGCAGCGAACACTAAAGCAGCCTTACCGGAAGCACCGGACAATACCGTAGATAAGTCAGTCTCCGCAGTAATCGCTTTCTGTGCATAGTCGGCAGGTATAGCTTCATTTTCAGATACTTTATCGCCATTACCTTCTTCGTTTCCGCCATCACCCCAAGGTGTGTTACTACCGGAGCCGCCACCTACTTCTCCGCTCGTTTCTTTTCCGACAGTAATATCGAACGTATATTCATTGCCTGCTACAAATTTATCAATCTTGCTGGTTTCGGGCACTGTATACTGATATTTGCCACCATCTGCCAGAATAGTAAGCGACAACTTATTTTTCAACTCTTCAGTAGGCAACATGATGCCAATGAAAGACTTATTATCCTTTTTCTGCAAAGCCACGGATTTCTGTGTACCTATATTATTTAATGTACCGTCTATCAGATTAAAAGTAGCCGTAGTGTTTATCCCCCCTACCGTAACACTTGTTACATTCGACACATTTTCATTCGTAATGTTGACACGCAAAAGCACTAACTGATGATGGAAAGTGAACGCCAATCCTCCTGCCAACAATGATTCCGTTGACTGGTTGGCAGCCTTTGCCCACATTAAATCGTGGGCAGAGATACCATTAGACTGATCGCTTATATCTACTTTATAAAGTGCTGCCGTAGCGTCAATAACATCCGCAGATGTGGCATGCGGATAATAGGCTACGAAATTTGTAGGCATATCATAGATTGCTATTCCGGGGTCGGACGAGAAATTCACCGTCAGTCCCTCACCAATCGTAGTATATTTCACATTAAGGGCATCGTTCAATACATTCTTATCTTCTGTATCGAACATATATATACCGATAGCATCGCCGTTCTCCCATTCACTAGTTTCGCTATTCAATCGTGTAGAAAAACGGTCGTTACCCGAACTGATCGTGCGGAGCATTCTTTGACCATCGCCATCAGTAAGAGAATTTTCATTAACTTCACTACAAGCTACTGCCAATGTTCCGGCAACCGCAAAGAAAAATAAATGTTTCAGCTTCATAATATTCTATTTTAATTTTATTCCTAATCATGTAAATTCATACTCTCAACTCTAATTTAAGGCAACCAACGAGTATCACCGGCACGACTGCTTACGATCGGAGAAGAGGTATCCTTAATCGTCAAGTCTCCATTAACCGGATCGGCAAACAGTTTGTCTGCTGTAATCTCAAGGTCTGTCGCATTCATCTTGCTGCCACCCAACGCATAATCTGCTGTGGTATAGTTGTCGGAGAATGTGGTGGTGGTATTAGCGCCGATAGCATACAAATCACCGCAAGGAGATGCCAACAAGATGCCCTGCATTACCAATTTGGAACCTACGGCAGATTCAATGTTAATCAAACGTTGGTTACGGCTGTAATTGTAGATAGTCACATTCTTATATTCCAGTTCGATCGGTTTATCCATATAAGGCGCATAGAAAAGGTTACCCCAACCATAGCCATTGGTACCGTCATTGTCGTTGCTAAACGTACAGTTGCGGAAGATGGCACGGTCTACCTGGTCATAAGACACTCCGTTATCTTTGTCGAAAGACTGAAGGTTGAACAAACCATACGCACTTGTTTGCCATCCACAACCTTCGAAACGACAGCCTTCCATCTCCAGATTCATAATGTACTTGGCATTAGCTGACTGATGGCGCCAGAAACCACGACGAAGACTTATAAAGTCGCAATTTACAAAGCTGACATTCTCTATTGTGTATGCCTTGCTGGTATTCATAAAGTAATTATTGTTTGCTTCATGACGGAATTCGATATTATCGAACTCTAAGCTGGAAAGATAAGAACCTTCTGCAATGCTCCAACTACCTTCGAGGACAACAACAGGTTTAACACCGTCACGACTACCGGCCAAACGGAAGCCCTTCATCAAAGAGAACGGAGTGACGCGGTAAGAAGAACCTACGGGCAAGTAGTATTCCGTACCTTCGGGCACTTCAGGATCGACATCGTTGTTCAACAACATCGCGGACAAATCATCTTCCAAGCCAACTTGTATAGACATGGCCGACGGACCGGCTGTGCGGAATGTTACCTGATTGTAAGGTTTGTCATATTTACGAGGTTTACTGGTATCATACAGATTGACGGCATATAATGTATTCTTGGTCAATCCATCCACTTCAGCATATCCCTGCATCATCTCTTCAATGGTCAGATAGCGGCTAACGCCGGGCAGAGTCGTATTCATCATAGGCATAATGCTTATACTATCCACCGGGTTCTGTTTGTTGTCTTTCTTCCAGCGAATGATAGCGGATGATTCCGTAATCTCGGTTTTAGATACATCTTCCACCAGCCTGGCATACTCCGGACGAGCTTCAGTAGAAGCACTAACGTAGCTCCATTGTGAGTTGTTGGTAGTTTTGGCAGCATTGCTGCGTACACGAATATAGAAAGTAGTTCCGTAAGGAATATCATCAATAAACACATAAGGATCAGTGGTTTCTATCTCCATAAACAAGCTGGTGTAATATTGATCCTGATGCAGTTGTACCGTATAAGAGATAGCATCGTTCACTTGATACCATACCAATGTCACAGAGTTTGCTTTCACCTCCGGTTTCTCCAATACAAACCGGGGCTGGAACAGGTCGTCCACTTTCGTATATTTATCATCTGCCTCGCAGCCTATGAACAGGGTACCGCAAAGGAATGCGGGCAGCATAGCCGTTGCAAGTTTTCGTAATAACTTTATCATAACGTTTATCTTTTTACTGATTAGTATCCATAATAGTTCCGAATCAATCCGCGATGGTCTGTTATGACCTTTGCCGGATAAGGACACAAGTATCTCACAGGATCGGTAGGTTTCACTAATTGATCGTTGTTCTTGTTGATAAATCCACGGAAACTCCATGAAATGGCATCCAATGTTTCATAAAGCTGTGTTTCTTTGTTCAACACTCTCCATCCCAACGCATACTCCAATACCGTGTAACCGGCAGGGCGACCTACACCCGGACCATATTCGTCAATACCTACAATATCCAATACCTTCCGATCAGAATGTTCGGGATCCGTTACTTGTTTGTAATAGATGTTAGATGGTACTTTCTCAATACCCGGCACGTAAGCCCCGTTAGCTACCAGTCCCCAATTAGTCATTTCATTATAAAGATTATAGATGACTTCACCGTACTTATTCCAACGTGCAAGATCGTATTTACGAATACCTTCACCACCAAATTCCCATTTACGCTCATCCATGACAGCTTGGAAGAAGTCTGTTTCGTTAGTCAGACTCTCTACATAACTTTCTACTTTCTCCGTCCATTGAGCCGGATCGAAAGCACGGCGACGAACACGTTTCAGTGCTTCTTTGGCATCGTCACGTGGTCCGTAGATTTCGTTCACTGCTTCTGCATACATCAACAGTACATCTGCAAAACGCATACGTACGCTGTTGATACCGGTATTGGAACCACTGGAAGCACCCAGCGGAGACTGCATATAGAGCTTGGACCATTTCCCGGCACCCATACCGGTCACTCCCATATCAATTTCCTGATTCAGGTCTTTATCATATTTATAAGGTACACAAGTCATATTGCGACGCAAATCATCTTTATCAAATGAATAGACGTAAGTACCGCAGAAAGTCACATAGTTGCGGGCACTACCGTATGAGTGCTTACCTTCCGCAATGGTAACACCGATGTTATAACCATAACGGCTGGTGACACTTTCCAGCATCGGAACAGCAAACAATACATCATCGTTGTTGGCTGTCTTCCAGTTACACTCATTCACCCATAAGCTTTCAAAACTTTGAGTAAGGTCGTGTTTGCTTTCCTTGATTACCTTTCCCAGATAAGTGACGGCAATTTCATAATAATGCTCAAAGTTATCGCCACGTTCCATGTAACCTACATGAGTCACATCCTCTTTGTCGGCACGAAGAGTCCAACCACCGCGATAAAGAGCCAACTGTCCAATAAGCGCTTGGCAATATTCGCGTGAAGCACGTTCTACACCATAATCCAAATCGACTGCATATTTCATCATCGGTTCTACAGCTATCAAGTCGTCGATCAGATATTCCAGAATGACATTGCGGTCGGTAGTACCCAAGCTGAAGAAATCATCGGTCGCTTCCGTTGGTTTGGTTACAAACACGACATCTCCCCATGTACGGATCAAGTCCAGATAGAGCATGGCACGAAGCGTTTTCACTTCTCCATACATCTGTTGTATTTCGGAGGGAGTATCACCTGCTACTTTATCAGAAAACAACGGTGACTCCTGCACAGCCTGCAAAAAGTCGTTGGCATAATTGATAGCATAATAGAGATTATTCCAGGTGGAGTTCAACACCGACCAAGTGGGACGGGAATCAAAACAGCCGATATCCGAGCCATTGGTACTGACAGTGTTGTTCTTGAATGAACTCATTTCCACATCAGTATTCGTATTCAAACCGCTGGCAAGGTTACTTCCGTATAACCCGTCTTCCGTCATGGAAGAGTAGATACGAGTCATCAACGCTTTCATCTCCGATTCGCTGGAAAATATGTACTCGGGAGTAAAACCGGAGCCGGGCTGCACATCAAGAAAATCATCGCAAGACGTCAAAGTGAACAGAGTTCCGGCAATGAGTGAGTATATTAGTTTCTTATTCATTGTTCTTTCATTTTATAGATTTCAATTAAAAAGTCAACTGTGCGCCAAATGTATAGGTGCGGCTACGCGGATAACGGTTATAATCAATATTGGGTGTCAAACCGGTAGCGATGTTCACCTCGGGATCATAACCACTATATCCGGTGAGGGTAAACAGATTATTGCCCGATACGTAGAAACGTACTTTACTCAAACCTACTTTCTTCGTCCAGACACTTGGTAAGGTGTAACCGAGGGTAGCTGAATTAAGACGCAGGAACGAACCGTCTTCCACGGCATACGACATACAGATGGGGCGTCCGATGGAAGTGGGATTCCACATGGTAGCATTCTTATTGAATTCTGCCAGTACTTCCGGACTATAACGGATCTCATTACCCATGTCGTCGAAGTTACGCCAGCGTTTATCCGAAGCGATGTCCATCAGGAAGTTGTTCTCTTTATTGTCCGCCCACGTGGTTAGCATGATTTTGTTGGCATTCAGTACATCAAAATCATACATAAAGTTGAAGAACATACTCATGTCGAATCCTTTATAAGTAGCATTCAAGCCAAAACCTCCCGAGAATTTCGGAGTGGTGTTACCAATAACGGTACGGTCGGCTTCTGTCAACTGATAAGGATTGGTGCTGTTGGGATCTACCGCAGTGAGTTTCTTGAACTTGGCATTACCGGGACGCGGTGTGTCGGACAATGGACTTGAGTCTACCACACCGTCTTTCAGTTTCCATGTTCTTGATTTGGAGTCGAAGGATTCAAAATCGGCTACGGTATAGAATCCGTCATTGACATAACCGTAAATCAAACCACTGGTACCACCCACATAGGCACGATAATCATCCGAGTTCACCACATCATTTCGCCAGCCCGAAGTGAGAATCCATTCTTTTTCACCACTTGCCAGTTTGTCAATCTTATTTTTGTTATGGCCGATATTAAAGGTGGCGTTCAGTGAGAAATCTTTCGTCTCTACCAGCCAGGCATTCAGTTGAAGTTCTATACCCCGATTGGATGTCTGTCCCACATTGGTCATCAGTTTAGTGTAACCTGTGTAACCTGGAATATCCGAAGGTACCAGCAAATCTTTGACCGTATTCCAATACACATCAATCGTACCGCTAAGGCGTTCTTTAAAGAAGCCGAAATCAAGACCAATGTTACGTGTGATGGTGGTTTCCCATTTCACATCAGGATTGTACACATATTTAGAGTTATAAAAGTTATAGTAATAGTGGCTGACTTCTCCCCATCCGGCAGGACGAGAACTGCTTACCCCATACAATTTCTGATAAAGGTCGGCATCGATGCGGTCGTTACCGGAAGAACCGTAGCTTAATCTCAACTTTAAGTTGGATACGACCTGACTATCTTTCAAAAAGTCCTCGTTAGAGATACGCCATGCCAACGCTCCTGCCGGGAAGAATCCCCAGCGGTTACCTTTGGCAAATTTGGAAGAGCCATCGGCACGTAGCGTTACCGTAGCGAGGTATTTATCATTATAGCCATAGTTGATACGGCCAAAGAATGAAGAAATACGCGAGGGAGAGGCCGCTGACGAGGAGTTCTCGTAAGGAGTACCTAGCGACAAATTATCAAAGACCTTTTCTGCCGTAATATTTTCCGGGAAAAAGCGGGTAGAGTAAGTTTTGGTAGTAGTCTGGTTATGCTTGATTTCCTGTCCCAACATCAGACGGATATCATGTACATCTTTTAGCATAAAGTTGTAGTTCCACACGTTAGTAAGCTGCCATTTGGTACCTTGTTTCATGCTCCATTCCGCCACCGGCTGGTTATTGTTGCTACGAGCTTTACTAGTCTCCATACCCCAGAAACGGCGTTGTTCTTCAGAGTTATTTTCGAAACCGAATTCGCTGCGGAAGGTCATACCTTTCATAATATCCCAAGTCACGGCTCCCATTGTGTTGAGCGACTTGTTGATTCTCTTTTTATAATTTCTTTCCGATTCTTCTTTCGGATTGAAACGAGTCACCTCTTCCAGTTGGTCGGGATCAAAGTATGTATCGTCTTCAGGAAGCGTCATGTACTCATCCAAGCCAGTAGTAGGAGCTTCGCGCAAAGCTGTAAGCAAGCTGACCCCCTCCGTACCGGAACCATCTACTTCCTTATGCAACAAACGCGTACGATATTCCAACGTCAGGAATTTAAAAGGCTTGAAGCTGAAAGAGGCATTCATATTGTTTTGCTTCAATCCGTTGCCTACCATCACACTTGGCTGATCCTGATGGATAAAGGAAATTTTATATTTGGCTTTATCCGTACCACCATTCACACTAAGGTCTACATATTTAGCCACCGGATTGGAACCAAACACTTCGTCTTGCCAGTCAGTTCCGGCATTACCCTGATAGATATAGTGTTCATAAGCATGTCCATACTTATTATTGAAAGCAGTAGGGTTCGAACTTTTCTGACGCGCATTTTCGTATTGCATCAGTACAAATTCGTAAGGGTCCATCACATCCAGTTTGTTAGAAAGTTCTTTGGTCTGCACATAAGTGTTCAGACTAATGACAACCCGTCCTTCAACAGGACGTTTGGTTGTCACCAAAATAACACCGTTCGCACCGCGTGCACCATAGATGGCCGTAGAGGCCGCATCTTTCAACACCTCGATAGATTCAATATCGGTAGGAGGAACATCGTTCAGGCTGCCCACTTCAAATCCGTCCAATATGATAAGCGGACTGTTATCCTGTGTGATAGAACCGCCACCACGCACCAAAATCTTGATTTCAGCATCCGGCGAGCCGTCTACAGCCGTCACCTGTACGCCCGGCAGTTTACCAACGATAGCTTCGGCAGCAGAAGTAGTTTGTACTTTCTCCAATATCTTGCCGGATACGCTGGCGATAGAACCGGTCAGGTTACCTCTTTTCTGCGTTCCATAGCCGATTACGACTACGTCGTCCAACATTCCGACAGCTTCTTTCATGTGGATATTAATGTTCGAGGTACGTCCTTTCAACGGTTCTTTTGCTTCTTCCATACCTACATAGCGAACTATCAACACGGCCTTGGCTACATTGGACACGCCAGTCAATGTAAATTTACCGTCCAAATCGGTCGTGGCACCTACCGAAGTGCCTTGCACCGTTACTGTGGCACCAATCACCGGCCCCATGTCGTCGGTCACCGTACCGGTCACAGTAGCAGTCTGTGCCATAGCACCCACCGCTACCCACAGCAGGATAAATATGTTTATGATTATTTTATTCATCATTCTATGCTTTTATTGTAAATAGATTTATTTGCTCCACACCCTTATTTCTTTTCCATCACTATTCCGCCTTGGTTCTGATAGTAAATGATATGCTGAACCAGGTTGTGGAAATAAACTTCGATGTTCGGATAGCGTCCGTTAGGATCAACTGACGAACTGATCTTTTGTGCATCACTCGGATCGTTAGGGTCCAGCCCGTAAGCTTCTTCCCAAATATCAGGAATACCGTCACCATCCGTATCGGGCCAGGGTTTCAATGATTTCACATCAATGTAACCTTCGGTATCTGATACCGTATCAATGATACCCGGTTGTTTGGCTTTACCATCTTCTTCGGGCTTGGAACCTATATAGGTGTAAGTACCATTCTTCACTTCGCGGACTACACGCTGGTCTATCACATCTCTGCGCAAAGAAGCTCCGGCATATTCGAGCACTTTATCGTAAGCCTGTTCAGCCGTATGATTGGTCAGTTTGCTGTAAGGTTGGTAATCTGCCATCTTCATAGCTTGCTTTTCCGCTTCAGGAACCGTACCCAATGAGGAGTCAAATTGACTCCAAACGCCTTCTGTCCAGTTATCAGTCGTAACACCAGTATTTCCCAATACATAGTTGCCATTGATATAAGCTCTGGCAGTAGGGTCACTTGACAGGATACGATAAGAACGATTGTTTGTTCCGGTAGCGGGTCCTGGTTTATAATAGCAGTTGGTTAGATTGAAAGCAGCATACTTTCCGCCATAACTGCCCTGTCCTCTTCCACTCCAGTTGTAGTAGACGTTATTACGTACATCAAAATATCCGGTAAAGTCATAAGATTCCTGTGTACCGGGAGCGGACAAATCGGAGATACGCGGACAGCGGCTACCGTGATGCGCTAACAGTATGTGGTGGAACGAAGCATTGTCGCCACTAAACATAGCACCATATCCATGGGCACCCTTAGCATGGTTAGACAGGTTCATACTTTCGGAAGCAATACACCACTGTGCGGTAAAGTTCTGCACACCATAGAAAGTCAGTGTCTCATCCACGCTCCATCCGGCTGTAATGTGATCGATAATGGCATCTTTGAAATAACGTCCGCCAATAGCATCTTCTCCATAATCAGCAAACTGATCGCCCGGACGGCAACGCAAGAAACGAACAACAGCATTCAGGCTGGAGCCTGCACCTAGAGCCGGGTCTTTAGCGAGATTGAAGGTGAAGTTGTAATTCTTCAGCGTGATACCGTCACCCGGTGCAGTCTGACCGATGATACTCAAATTAGGAAATTCGTTCAAATACAATCCTCTTTTCAATTCGATGATACCGGATACATCAAAGATGATGGTACGCGGTTGATTGGACTTTTCAATTCCGTAGCGCAAACTGCCCTCAATAGGAGTTTCGTTTTTGTTATAATCTGCCAGCGTTGTCACACGATAGATTTCTCCACCACGGCCACCGGTCGTAAAACGTCCGCCGCCTTCGGCACCCGGGAAAGCCAATATAGAAGTAGAATGGTCGTCACCGATGCTTGTATCAGGTTTGCCATATTGGAAGATGGTAATCACTTTATCCAACATTTCTACCGTTGCCGTACGTGGGAAGGCTGTTTCATTATCTTGTATATTCAATACGACTTCATCGGCCGTAGAGTTTCTCTTGTCCTGTGTAATCCAAGTTTCGGATATTACAGCATCATAATCCACCGGATTTTCTCCTTGCGGAGCCGAGATAACCAGCGTACGACATTTATAAGGAATGATATACTCATCCTGCTCTATAGTCACCGCACCGCTTACACCGTCTTGGGTTACTTTCAGAACGCGTTGCAAAGTATAGTCTCCTACGGATTTGAATACCAGGACAGCTGTTCTGGTTTTGTTCGTATTGGCATCTACAGCAAATGTTACTTCGTCTGTCACAAAACTGCGAGTTCTGGGAGTTGTTTCCTGCAACTTAATCCAGTTGTATTCTTCTGCTATCTCCAATTCCCATTCCACATTTGCCACTACCTTACAGGTAAATGTACCTTCTCTGAATGACAAAGGGTCGGATGAACAATCGAACAATATATCAGGATCGGCCCCCAATTGCTCTACGCTAATCTCCTGTTCCAATGCAGAACCTGCGCCCGACATGGACACTTTTACTGTCCCTGTACGTTTAGGACCATCTGTATTCTTAGTGAAAAACAAGCGGAGATCACCATTTCCCTCTCCAGAGTTCTTTGATATACTCAACCAGCCGTCTGTCGAGGTCACTTCGGCAGTCCATGCAGAGGTAGCCGTTACGTTGATTGTAAACGAACCGTCCACATTGCTCAACTTCACCTCATTCTTCGACACTTCCAGTTTGGCAGCTGTCGCAGCCGCATTGGATTCGTCATCCGAACTACATGCGCTCAACAATCCGGCCAACAATATGAATAGAAAATATCTCATGTTTTATATCTTTATATTGTTAATACTCTATTGATTATTTAATCCAATGCGGGTCACCGATTCCGTTGGTATATACTTCGGAGTTTTTATCGGTGATCGTGAAGTCTCTACCAGCCACATCTTTGAAGAGTGTTTCCATCGGGAGAGTTGTTTCTACTGGCATTTCAGCAGCATCGACTCCCCAATTAGCCACGACAAAGCCATTGGTGCGATAGTTATTCTCGAAAGTCTTGCTTGTGACGTTTCTTGTAGTAAACCAGGTTCCCTGACCGGCTTCACAAACACCACTAAAGAGATTATTACGGACAACCAAGTGGAATGAAGAGGTATTCTTCGGATTTAAGTCGAAGAAGGTCATTGCAGCAGGAGCCATACTCACAAATGTACAATTCTCTATTGTCACATTCAGTTCGCCTGTCATACTACCCAAGCCGGTTATCAAAGCTCTTGTGAGATTGTTGGCATGGAACGTAGAATTCTTGAACACAAAGTTGTGTACCGGCGCGTCCTGCTTGGTAGAAAGACCGAACAGGCCACTTCCACCGGAATTCAAGCCTAAGAAACGACAATTTTCAATCACAATATGATCGGCAATCTGTTTCTGTGCAGCGTTTACTTCCTGATACCACATTGTACGTACCAAATCGCTGATTTCACAGTTCTTCCAAGAGATAGTAGATACATGGAAAGCTTGGTTTTTAAACTTAAAGAAATCGGAAGTTGTCACCTTTATTTTCAGATTCTCGAAGTGGAAGGCTTCAATAATGGCATCAGGACAGTTGATACTCATGTTGCCCATTTCCATAAATGCTAATTCTTCACCATCACCCGGTGCCTGTCCCATGATGTAGAGGGCCTTCGGTATTTCGGTCTGTGTACCTAATTTATAGGTAGCACCTGCTTTCAGGAAAAGTTTCACCTCATCCACAGAAGCATCCGCCAGCATTGATTTACAGATTGATTCAAGGTTCTCTTCCGGACTTACATATCTGTATCCGTCAGGAATTCTCATCGGAGCTTCCGGATTGATGTCTTCTTCGTTCCAGCCTTCCGAAGCAATCGTTACCGTGTAATCTTGTATGACCGGTTCGTCTACGTTGTTCAACGCAAATGCCACTTGCACTGTATCGTCGGGCAAGATGGAAAATGCTCCATCAATAGCTTTAGATTGAACCACTGTATTGTTTTTATCCAGATAGTCGATACGCACGGATACTTGTTCGCCTTCACTTTGAGTTTGAAACAAGACAAAGTCATCGGTGTAATTCACTCCGCCAGTAGTCGTTTCCTTCTCACGTTGTACGTTTATCGGAGTTTTTACAAAAGTCGCGTCCGAAAGTTTATAACCCGAAATGGGTGAAGAAACAACTGCGCGCAATTTCGAATAGCTCTTATCCGATTTACGATCGGTAGACTTCAGACGAAGTACACCTGTACGATTGTACATACGCACGCTTAGTGGTTCGTTAAATGGAGATTTGTATGTCACCGGTGCTGAAATAGCATACTTTGTTTTAGCAGTCGGATCCTGATGTATCACAATGTCATTCAGATTCCTCGGGCTGGGAATAGAATCGGATTGTGTAGTGGAAATTATGTTATAACTTCCATTAGGCAACTGAAAACGATAAAGCGACGAATAATTGGCTACATACTCACCATCAGCCGTATAGATAAACAGAGGTTTGTTAGATGCACCAGTGTTCACAGCCCATGGCTGGTCATCCAGAAACAGTTCTATCTCTTTTACTACCGAGGTGGCGTATCGTTCTTCTTCCGAACAAGCTGTTATTCCCAACAGGAGTATGAATCCTGTCAGCGAATAGAATATATTTCTCATATAACTCCTGTTTTTAAAATTCTGAAACTTCTATTGTAAACGGTTGAGTGGATATACCTTTATACACCATTGCGCGTACCGAAGGCCACGGCTCATCCAGGTAATTCTCATCCGTAATTTTCATATGTACGGTAGAACGCTTGGAAGACTCAAAGCCTATACCGGTATCGAGAGGACTGATAATACGATTCACCTCCTCGCCTCCTTTCAGATATACCACATCGATAGATGTTCTGGAATCTCCATTCACTGTGGGAAACGAATAAACCGAAGCGCCAAAGCCGGTAGAGAGATTAGTGGAGATGGTTACATTTTCTGTAATACATTCTTTGCTTTTTACTTTATAGCCTATTGCTACATTCGTAAAAGTAACATTCAACTGGTCAAAACGGGTGATTGCATTCAATTCTTCTTCCGTCTCTTTCGGCTGGAAGACTGCTTGTCCTACCAAACGCTTCAACTCTACATTCAGCGAACAGATCGAGTTATCTGAAGTAAAACCTACCACTTCCGAAATATAAACCGGTTTTTGAGCGTATGCATCCTGATAAACCACCACTTTAGAAAGACTATCTGTATCTACCAGGTGATCGGCATTTGCCACAATAAAGGTTTGCAGATTTTCTCCTAAAGGAAGGTCTACTTTTAAAGATCCATCATTTAAAGGGAGATTTTTACCATACACCATGGAATCTTGCAGGTACACATAAACACCGACCTCGGTAATTCCATATTCGGCAAAAGTTTCAAGACTAGCCCTACTGAAAGAAACGCCCACCGGATGGGTTTCGGGCACATTGGGAAGTTGTTCATTCGGTTTCCATTCATCATCCATTTGCTGTGAACAAGAACAGCAAAGCAGAAATGACAGAAGAAATAAACTTGCTAGATGTTTCATAAATATTAGTTTATATATAATTTAAAGATATACAATTATTAAAAGAATAAAAATTCTATGCCCTTTTTCTGTAAAAGGCAGATGCAAGCCTAAGGAGGATTGGCTATTATAAGTGCTGACTTCATGTTTCCCATTTATTTAGATTTTCATTGTATATTAATGATGTTTTTCGCTAGAGTGAATTCTTTGTTCTTTCACCAGTGCAAAATTGAGAATTAAGCAAGAGAAGATAGAGTAAGATTTAGTAGAAAAGGAGTAAAAAACGGACTGGGGCAAAAAAGTGCCCCTCCAGTGTAGCCATGTATCCAAACGATATGCCCTTCAAGTGTTATCATCAAACACCTGAAGGGCATATCATCTAAATTCACCGCATTGAACGGAGAGTTGCTGATTACCTATTTGTTCTGTGCGTTGACTATATTTTGCACCAAACTATTCAAATATACCTCAAGATTCGTATATTGTCCATTCGGATCTTTCGTTTTTGTATTCCCATCTGCAGGATTATTCGGATCAAGTCCGTTTTTTATTTCCCACTCGTCAGGCATACCGTCACCGTCCGAATCTACCGGTGCCGAAAAACCTGCTATTGATAGTTCCGGCCAGGGAGAATCACCTGTATCTTTGGGGCTATTGATAAATCCGGGTTTGTTTCCTTCTCCTGTGAAAGTTGCCTTTCCTTTTCGGGTATCAGAGATGATACGTTTATCTACTTCATCCCGATAATTGCTGCAACCTGCAAAATTCATCACTTGTTCATAAGCCTTATCAGCCGAATAGGTGGTGATTACTCCAAAATCAAGAGGTTCTTTCAGGCGAATCGCTTCTTTGGCTTCTTCCGTCCACAGGAAATCTACTTTTGCATCATTCTTCAGTTGGGCATAGATCCCATCCGTCCAGTTATCGACAGTCACTTTGTTATTACCTTCTATCTTATTTCCATCAATATAGAAAGTTCCCCATTTCTGCAGGTATGGTTGAAAAGCCAGGTTCTTTTTGGGTTCTCCATCGATGTAGACGTAAGCTTGCGGATAAACTCCGACTTTGGCAATGCGATATTGCACCTGTTTGGAGGCTTGTTTGGTTGCCGGTCCGGGTTTATAGTAGTTATTGACAATATTGACATGCTGGTCCTCTCCGCCATAGCAACCGTTTCCGGCCCAGTTATAAAAAACATTATTGCGAATATCAACACATTCGCCAAGAGCCAGTGTGGAAGGACGAGGTCCCAGACGCGGTACCCGGCTTTCACAATGAGCAATCAAATTATGATGGTAGGAAGCTTTATGTCCTCCCCAGTTACCTCCATATCCATGCGCTCCTTTTACATGAGTTGCTTTTCTTAATGCTTCAGACGCAATGCACCATTGCACTGTAGAGTTTTCCATTCCATAAACGGAAAGACATTCATCCACACTCCAACTGATAGAGCAATGATCTACCATAATATCTTTCTTATCACAGCCGCCCAGCCCATCGGGTTCTTTTCCACTTGCCTCTCCGGGACGGAAACGAAGAAAACGGATGATTACATTATTAGAATTAATGGAAAAGCCATAATCAGCCAGACAAATGCCACCGGGAGAAGTCTGTCCTGCAATAGTCAGATTGTCTTTGCCTGTTCTCAACTCCGATTTCAACCGGATGGTACCTGCCACATCAAAAACAATGGTTTTAGGTCCATTTTGTTTCAAAGCCCAACGCAAAGTTCCCTGTGAACCATCGTCTTCCAAAGAAGTCACATGATACACCTTTCCTCCACGCCCGCCTGTCGTATATCTGCCGTGTCCTTCAGCACCGGGGAAAGCCACAACTTTATCTTCCTGAACCTTTGCCTCCTGCTCTCCGGTCATATCATAAGAAAAGGACATCATTCCTACCGCAACCATTATCAGCAGACAACCATAAACTAATTTTCTTTTCATTTCCACATTCATAATTATTAGATAATGAAACAAAAGTAGTGGAAGCCTTTCATATCTATATTCATTTTTTGACCAATAATGGGGATAAATTAGTTTTTACGATCAAAATGACCAAATTTTATATCCCCAATCGTTCTTTCAATAATCGGTAACCGGAAAGACTAACCCGAAGTTTCACTCCATTCTTCAATAATAACTGATAGGTTTCTTTTCCGAAAAGCTCGACCCGGGAAATCTGCGTAACATTCACAATCGTAGAACGATGCACCCGAACAAATGTATCCGGAGAGAGATGAGTTTCAAAATACTTCATGGTCTGCTCTTTCAGGTATTCGCCTGTGGGGGTTATCAGCATCACATAATCTCCACATGCTTGTATGTAAATCATTTCGTCTGCCTTCACCAAATGAATCCGGGAGCCGTCTTTCACTGTAATACGATCTATCCATTCAATGGGTGATTCTTCCTGCTGTTCAGCCACATTCACCTGATGTACAGCCAGTTCTTTTTCCAGTTCCTGATTTTGTACTTCTTCTTTTGTGACTATCAAGCGGTACCATAGAGTAATAGCAATTAAAACCGGTAGTCCGAACAATAACCGGAAAGGGATTGTCTGCGCAAAAGGAACATAGGACACTCCTACAATTCTCACCATTATGTCACAGACCATAAAACTTCCTGCCAGCCAAAGCAGACTTCCAACGATAATCATAATTACATCCGTCTGGAACAACGAGACAAGACCGACCACAAACCATGCCAGATAGGCGATAGCCGCCAGCCAACCAATCGTTACTATTCCATCTACCAAAGCGGGAAGATAATCGTTTCCGGTGTATCCACAGACCAAAGCTACCTGGAATGCAACCAGAATCAATGCCAGCACCAGCATCGGAATCCAACGAAAAGGAGATTCTATAATCGGATGTGCTTTCATACGCTAGCCTTTAACCTCCAAGCCTCCGAAAGAAAGTGTTCCCCGAATTACTAACACACTCTCCTTATTTATATTTCCATTCTGCCAACGTTTATCATCACATCCTCCAAAGAAAGCATTACATTTAAACACGACTTTCCAGTCAGAAGGGACATATATCTCAACTCCTCCCCAACTGCAATCCAAATCGATGTATGTTTCTCCGGGTGCAATATGGGTATGGCGCAAATCAATCGTCGTTCCTCCGAAAGATGTGCGAATGACAGCTCCTTTAAACAATTCGTCAAGCACTACGTGACGGGCAGCTCCCCAAACATTTTCGGCACGTAGAAAACCATCTACTGACTCTGCCTGCTGTTGCTCACTTTCAAAATTCATGCCGGGTTGTCCCTGATGCATCTTCATCCATTTCTGACGATGTTGCATGGCATGATGATGCGCCCAATGCCCCCGCCTATTCTTGCCGGATTTAAAAAAGAATAAGACACCTGCTGTTATCAGAGCGATAGGCCATACCATTGCCTGCGAATTTTCAGGCAACCATGAAAGTCCTCCAATCAAAAAATACACACCTATCAACAAAAGGATGATTCCACCGATGAAATGGCGGCGAATCATAGAATATATACCTAATATAATAAGGAGTGAATGCCAGGACACGATCATATCGAAGACTTCAGATGTAATCCATCCCATATTACGGGCAAACAGCAGAATCCCGGAAAGGATAAAAAGCGAAGCTATCAGTATTTTACCGGAAAAGCCTGTAGCAGTGGGAAATTTTTGTTTCTCTTCCATTGTCTCTATTATTAATTGATTAATGGTTCAAAGATACATCATTTCCCACTGCTTCTACAGCCTTTTCTGTTGATTTCCGGTATAAATTCCGATGAATGCCGGATAAAAACCGGTGAAACTGACTATAAAGTATCTTACCTGATAAAGATAATTCTTAAATACGATGTTTGCAGATTACTTCTTTCCACCGCTATTTTGTTTTTCAATAATGTCATGCACCAAACTATTCATATACATTTCCAGATTTGTATACTGGCCATATTTATCTATCGTTTTTCCATTGCCATCAGAAGCATCATGAGGATTTAATCCGAATTTTCTCTCCCATGCATCAGGCATACCATCATTATCAGAATCAATCAAGGTACTTCTTTGTAAAAGAACTGGCCATACGGAAACATTTTCCGAAGTATTTAACGAGAGCAAATCATCCTGACTATCTATCAATCCTGGTTTCGGATATCCTTCACTTTTCCAAATACCTCCTTCCCCATTATGAACATTCAAACCTTTATATCCAGCTGTTCTCGTACGTGTTTCCTTCACAATACGTGCGTCCACATCATCTCGATGCAATGAACACCCCGCATAATCCAACACTTGTTTATAAGCATTGAAAGCAGAATGTGTTGTTACCGATGCAAATTCATGAGGTTTGTCCAATCGAATCGAGTCTTTAGTTTTTTGCGTAACTACTTTCTTATAATTATTCGAAAATTGATTGTAAACTCCATATTCCCAATTATTAGCTGTAGCCTTTTGGCTGTTTTTATCATCTGCCCCTCCATCTACAACGTTACCATCGATATAATACTTTCCCCACAGATACCCCCCATTCCTATTTTCTGTTGCATCTATAGCAAAAATCCGTCCACGTTTAGAGCCTGTCACCGTTGCAGGACCAGGTTTATAATAATTGTTCACTATATTAATATTCATCCTTTCACCACCATACGAACTGTTCATACCCCAATTATAGATCACATTATTGCGAAAATCGACATAATCACCATCACATTCTCCATTCTTACGTACCTTAGCTCCTAATCCGAAACGGGGATTCCGGCTATCATGATGGGCTAATAGATTATGGTGATAAGAAGAGTGTTCACCTCCCCAAATTCCTCCATATCCATGAGGACCTTTGGTATGTCCACCTAATCTAAGACTTTCAGAAATAATGCACCACTGCATAGTAAAATCATCATTTTCATAAAAAGAGGCACATTCATCTGTACACCAGCTGATAGAGCAATGGTCTATAATCACATTCCTTGCCCCTTTTCCTCCTAAAGCATCTGCACCGTCAGGATGCACACATTCTTTATTACCCATACGGAAACGTAAAAAACGGAGAATTACATTACTAGCATAATTTGTCACCGGATAACCCGCTATGCAAATACCGTTTCCCGGTGCAGTTTGTCCCGCAATAGTCAAATTCCCTTTCCGTATTTTTAGGTCTTTATGCAGAAATATTGTACCGGACACTTGAAAAATGATAGTACGAGGACCATCCAACTTTTCTATACCATAACGTAAAGTGCCAGGCATCCCATCATCTGCTAAAGAAGTAACAATATACACTTCACCTCCACGTCCGCCTGTAGTCATACGTCCATATCCTTCTGCTCCGGGAAAAGCAGCCAACTCTCCAAAATCAAGAGTGTTACCAATACCAGAAAAGGCAAAAACAGCCTCATTTCCGATCAGAGTTAATAAAACGGTTAAACAACGAAAGATCAAATTCATATTCATATTTTTATTTATGGAATAATACAAAAATACACCAAATTTATTTATTGTACTCCTCCTTTATTCTGTTCCTCAACAATCTTTTGTACCAAGCTATTCATATACATCTCCAGATTTGTATATGTTCCTTCCTCATCTACTGTTTTACCATTTCGGTCAGAAGCATCATTCGGATTCAAACCATACTTTTTTTCCCATTCATCAGGCATACCATCATTATCCGAATCCTTCAGAATAACACCTTGTACCAATTCAGGCCATGCTGAAGATTCTCCAACAGGAATCACATCATCCTGACTATCAATGATACCTTTCTTTGGATACCCCACGCTTTTCCAATCAATACCTTCAACAACTCCCTGACCATTGTGCTCGTTCATTCCCTGATAGTTCGCAGTCCCGGTACGAGTCTCCTGAACAATACGTTCATCCACTCTATCCCTGTGCAAAGAACAACCTGCATAATCCATAACACGCTCAAAAGCCGTACGAGCATCATGAGTGGTAACAGTACCTGTTTCTACAGGAGTGGTACGTCTAAGAGCTTTTTTTGTACCTTCATCCAACGTTCCATACTTTTTATCAAACTGATTATAGACTCCATACTCCCAGTTATCCTTTGTAGCCTTCATACAACGATCGTAATCAGCCGCACCATTAATTTGTCCATCATCCACCACATTTCCTTGGATAAAGAAATCTCCCCAAGTGTCAAAAATGGCCGGATATGATTTCTTATCCGAATCACTCACTTTTTTGTCAATGGCAATAATACGTCCACGTTTAGAAGTGCCAGTAGGAGTGGCAGGCCCCGGCTTATAAAAATTATTCACAATATTTACATGCATGGCTTCTCCACCATAACAAGAGTTTCCACACCAGTTATAAATGACATTATTACGCATATCAACAATTTCATTCTCTTTTGTCGAATTAACTCCAGGACCTAGACGAGGATTACGGCTATCATGATGTGCCAATAGATTATGGTGAAAAGAAGCTTTCATACCTCCCCATATACCACCATAACCATGAGGACCTTTCGTATGCCCACCTAAACGCAGACTTTCAGAAATAAGACACCATTGCAGTGTAAAATTCTCATTTTGATAGAAAGAAACACATTCGTCAGTACACCAACTCATAGAACAATGATCAATCATTATATTTCTATGATACCGACCGCCAAAGGCGTCGGCTCCGTCTGCACTGACATCTTCTTTATTTCCCATTCGAAAACGCATAAAACGGACAATAACATTGTCTGCTTCCAAGAAAACCGGATAACCAGCCAAACAAATACCATCCCCCGGAGCCGTCTGGCCTGCAATGGTCAAATCTCCATTCTTAATCTTTAAATCACCATTTAAATGAATAGTTCCGGATACCTGGAAAATAATTGTACGTTTTCCGCTTAGTTTCTCAATACCATAACGTAAAGTTCCGTTCTGTAACTTGTCCTCCAATGAAGTAACAATATATACATCGCCACCACGCCCACCGGTTGTGTAGCGTCCATGTCCTTCTGCCCCAGGAAAAGCTGGTATCTTTTCATCTTGAGTTTCTCCAGTCCCTTCAGGTTCTTTAGGCAATTCATTTGCGTCACTACCATCAGTACACGCCAGGATTCCAAAAGCAAACAAAATGGCCAAACACCATTTACTTAGAATTATATCCATTTTCATACATTATTAGATTAATGAGGGCAAAAGTAGGCAGGATAAAGAAAAGTCTTGTTCAAATTTTGTTTTTCCAAATCATTAAAATCGATAAAACAAGGCTTTTCAAGCTATCATGTGTATTTTTTGTTTTAAAACTATTCTAAAAATGCCTGCCGGCTATTAAAAAACAAAAAATACTAGGTGAAAAACAAATATTGCACATATCTATATTCACATTCATATACTTTTGTACCGAGGAATTAACTCTAAATGTGAGTACAGAATCAAAACAATAACCATTAATTAATAAACATGCAAAGAATGTCTAACAAGGTGAAAAACATGCGCAGTTGGCTGCTAATGCTATTTGCAGCGATATCGCTTGGCGTATCAGCGCAAACAATTACCGTAAAAGGTAATGTGAAAGACACAACAGGAGAACCGATCATCGGAGCTTCTGTAGTAGAGAAAGGTAATACTACCAATGGTACAATTACTGATTTAGATGGTAACTATTCTATCAAGGTTCCTTCAAAAGCAACCCTTACAATTTCTTATATCGGAATGAAAACTCTGGATATTGCTGTAAAAGGACAAAGTCAAATTAATGTCACTCTTTCTGATGATACACAAGCATTGGATGAAGTTGTGGTAATTGGTTACGGAACCGTTGCAAAAAAGGATCTGACTGGTTCCGTATCTTCCGTTAGTGCCAAACAGATAGCTGCCATTCCAGTATCTTCTGCATCAGAAGCATTACAGGGAAAAATGGCTGGTGTATCTATCACAACGACTGAAGGTTCTCCTGATGCAGACGTAAAAATCCGCGTACGTGGTGGCGGTTCTCTATCTCAAGATAATTCACCGCTTTATATTGTAGACGGATTTCCCGTATCAAGTATCTCTGATATTGCTCCAACAGATATTCAATCGGTAGATGTATTGAAAGATGCTTCTTCTACCGCTATTTATGGTGCCCGTGGTGCAAACGGTGTTATCATCATTACTACTAAATCCGGTCAGGAAGGTAAGATTCAGGTGAATTTGGGGGCTTCGTTCGGTGTTCGTAAAGTTACTAAAATGGTAGATGTACTGAACCCTTACGAATATGTATTATGGCAACAGGAAATAGACCAGGAAGGGATGAAATATGGTATGTTTGATGATTTGGATATTTACAAATCTATGAAAGGCACCGACTACCAGGATGAGATTTTTGGTCGTACAGGAAATCAACAGCAATACAATGTGAGTGTGAGTGGAGGTAATAAAGATACCAAATTCAGTGTTAGTTATGCCCATAACGAAGAAAAAAGTATCATGCTTGGTTCAGGTTTCTCAAAAGAGAATATTAATGCCAAACTTAATACCAATATCAACAAATGGTTAACAATGGACTTTAATGCCCGTTTTAGTTACCAAACGATTGATGGTATCAGTGGTGGAGCAGATGCAAACGAATCAAGTGCAGCCAATTCACTAATATCACGTTCCGTCATCTACAAACCGGTAGAGGAAATCAATACAACAAGTTCAGACAGCGATGATGATGAAAATGTGAACAATGCACAATATAACCCACTGGAACGTTTAAATGCAACTTACAAGAAACAAACCCGCTTGCAACAAAACTATAACGTAGGACTTAACTGGAAACCAATCAAAGGATTAACATTCAGAAGTGAGTTTGGTTATGGATGGAGATATAACAATACTGACCAAGTATGGGGAGTGGAAGCTACAAGTAATTCTAAATATGGTTATTATGGACAGCCACAAGCTCTGTTAAATAAGGTCGTTAATAAAAACTGGCGTAATGCAAATACAGTAACGTATGATACTAAGTTCTTGAATAACACTCACAAATTAAATGTTATGTTAGGACATGAAGTTTCAAGTAGTTACGATCATGAAACGATTAATACTTCTGTTGCTTTTTCCAAATATATGACTATCAGTGATGTCCTTTCCGGTATGAGTAACGGAACGGCATTGCCTACCTCTACTTATATTGGTTTCAAAGACAATCTATTATCGTTCTTCGGACGTGTCAACTATACGATACAAGACAAGTATCTGATGACTTTCACAATGCGTGCCGATGGCTCCAGCAAATTCTCAAAAGGAAACCAATGGGGATATTTCCCGTCATTAGCTTTAGCATGGAGAATATCTGACGAAGCATGGATGGAAAGAAGCAAAGAATGGTTATCCAACCTAAAACTTCGTTTAAGTGTAGGTACAGCTGGTAATAACCGTATTAAATCAGGTGCCATTAATTCTACTTTCTCATTAGCAGAGACAAGTGATAAGAACATTTATTTCAATGAAACAAGTGCTGTTGTATTACAACATGCTTCTAATCTTTCTAATCCTGACCTAAAATGGGAAACAACACTTACCCGTAACTTAGGTATTGACTTCGGATTCTGGAACAACCGTTTATCCGGTAGTATTGATGCATACTGGAATACAACTAAAGACTTGTTGATGAATGCAACAATACCTTCAAGCACTGGTTTTTCTACCCAATATAAGAACTTTGGACAGACATCAAATAAAGGTATAGAATTAGCATTAGACGCAGTCATAGTAGATACTAAAGATTTTGGTTTAAATGCCAACTTCAACATTTCTTATAATAGAGCCAAAATTGATAAGTTAGCCGGAGGACAAACCTGGCAAAGTAGTAACTGGGGAGGCAAACCTGCCGGACAAAACGACTTCTTCATTGAAGAAGGAGGACGTCTGGGAGAAGTATATGGATATGAATTGGATGGCTTCTATACTACTGACGATTTTTCATGGGACGGCAGCAAGTGGATACTTAACGAGAATCTCACTGATCCGACAGAACTGATTAAATATAACAATTTTGGTCCGGGCTCACTAAAACTGAAAGCTGATGAAGATGGTAAATTTACGAAGAAACGTCTAGGAAATACTGTTCCAACTGTTACCGGTGGTTTCGGTATAAACATGCGTTACAAGAACTTTGATTTATCAGCCTTCTTCAATTACTCTCTTGGTAACAAGATTGTGAATGCAACCAAGTTAGGTTCAAGTTACTACAATGATACTAAAAAAGGATGGAATTTAAATGATAACTTTACATTAGCTAACCGTTATTCCTGGATTGATCCGTCAACAGGAGAAAACATGCTGAAAAGTTCATATATCAAGAGTAATGGGCTTGATTATACTATTAATCGCTTAAATGAAATAAATGCCGGAGCTTCCATGTATAATCCAGGTTCAATCACAGAAATGCCATTACTTGACTGGGCAGTAGAAGATGGTTCTTTCCTGCGTGTCAATAACATTTCAATCGGATATACATTACCTAAAGTTTTCGTAAACAAAATGTTTATGCAAAACGTACGTATCTACGTGACTGGTTACAACTTGTATTGTTTCACAAAATACTCGGGAGCAGATCCGGAAGTAGATACACGCCGCAGTACTCCAATGACTCCGGGCGTAGATTATTCTGCATATCCCAAAAGCCGCTCATTTGTAGGGGGTATTAATGTTACATTCTAACCCATAAATAGAAAGGAAATACATATATGAAAACTTATATAAAATTAGTATTACTAGGAACCGGATTGTTCAGCTTGCTTTCATGCAGTGACTTTCTCGACCAGTCATCCCCTTCGGAGTTGAAAGGAGAAAATGTTTTTAACTCCGTTGTGTATACAGAACAGGCGTTAAACAAGGTATATGCCGATTTGACATACGACCACACTTATGGTTCCCGTATTCCTATCAATTTCGGTAATAATACGGATATTGAACTGGCAAATGCAACCAAGCAATCGGAAGTTCATCAAAATTCAGAAAGAGGATTAGGGAATTACTATCTAAGCAAAGGATGGGATAAACTCGATACGAACTGGGAAAGATGTTTTGCTATTATTGAGAATGCCAATATCGTTATTGACGGTATTCGTAATAGTGACTTGTTAGCAGAAGGAACTACCACCCGTAAACCAATGCTCCGTTATTTAGGAGAAGCATTAACCATGCGTGCAATGGTATATTATGATATAGTTAAGAATTACGGAGATGTTCCGATGCGCTTTGAGCCTACCCAACCTGATGGTTCTAACATGTATGCAGCAAAAACAGACCGGGATATTATTTTAGACCAGTTGTTAGATGATCTGGACGAAGCTGCCAATTATCTTCCATGGGCAGGTGAAGATGGATATACAACGGAACATGCCACTGCTGGCTTTGCACACGGTCTATTTGCCCGTATCGCTTTATCACGTGCCGGATATAGTATTCGCGAACAGGCAAAAGCAGGTTATAGAAATCATCCGACTTGCAGCGACGGACAATTCCCTACTCAATGTCCGTCTGTAGCTGAAGTTCAAAAATTACACGAACGTGCATTAGCACATTTGGATATTGTAGTAAGCAAACAAGTTCATAAACTGAATCCATCTTTTGAAAACCAATGGGATTTAATCAATAAACGGACACTGGATACCAAATATTATGAAAATCTATATGAGGTAGCTCACGGATTAGGTAGATCTGGTGAAATGGGTTACAGTACCGGAGTTCGTATCAATGGTGCCAGCAACAAATATGGCGCAAAAGGTAATAGCAGTGGTAATATCAGACTTACAGCTTCTTATATTTTATCTTTTGATAATAACGACAGCCGTAGAGATATTACATGTGCTTACTATGAATTAAAACAAACGACAGTAGACAATAAAGCTGTGATAAAAGAGACATTGCTTTCTAACGCTCCTTTCAGTGCCTATGTAGCAAAATGGGACATTCGTAAAATGGATGATGCAATCATCTCTCTGGCACAAAATACAGACCAGAAGTGGGCTCCAGGTATTAACTGGGTAGTTATGCGTTATTCTGATATTTTATTAATGTATGCTGAAGTGATGTATAACTTGTATGGATTAGAAGGCAGCAATCCCAATGGTACCACTACAAAAACTGCACTTGAAGCTTTAACAGAAGTACATATTCGTGCCTTTGACACTGCTGCTCAAAATGCTGCTAAAACTGCAATCGAAGCATCTGCCCGAAACAATTTCATGGAAGCCCTTGACCAAGAACGTGCATGGGAGTTTGCAGGTGAATGTGTTCGCAAATATGACCTGATACGTTGGGGAACACTTTCCGAAAAGCTGGATCAATTCAGAACAGACTACAAAACTATGATTGAGACTGCTCCCAAATTCATCTTCTATAAAATGAAGACAGATGATCCGTATTCTATTGATATGAATAGTATCACTTGGCGTACTGAACAAATTCCTAATGAGCTTAGCAACCTTGAAGATCCAGATAAAGTGAAAGAAGCTGCTAAAACTGCAGGTTATGAATATGTTACCGGTTGGGGAACCAACTATGAATGGAAGAAGGGAGTAGCAGATACCAGTAAAACAACCAATGATTTAAATCTTGAGTATGTAGATGATATCAGCAGTGGTTTAAATGCTACAATCAAAAATAGACATCTATTACCGATAGGCTCCAAAACTGTCTCGGATGCCAACGGTTACATAGAGAACTCTTATAACTTCTAATAAATTATGAATATCATTCAATAATTGATCTCATGAACATGAATTTTATCAAATCAACAAAATACACGGTTTTATCAGGGCTTTTTATAGCCCTGACCGTACTGCTTTCATCGTGTGAGAAGGCAAATGATTGGGAAACAGATAGTGCCTATAATCGTCTGTTCCGTAGTACTAAACTGGCAGTCAGCCCTAGCATCAATGATGCTGAAGTTATATGGAATAATACAATCAATACTGATTATTATATCATTGAAGTGAATACTTCTGAACTTACAGCTGAAAATTATCAGGAAGGATCTGTTATCTTCGGAGAGGATAAGAGTATAAAAAGCTCTCCGTACACTATTGAAGGATTGGATGCAAATACCAGTTATTATATTCGTATCCGTTCATGCTCTGAAACAGCTTCACCTTCCAAATGGGTATATCCGGAAAATACAAGCTTTAAGACCAAGACAGAACAATTAATTGAGGAGATCTCAACCATCACTGGTTCTACTGCCATTATCACATGGAAAAAGAATCAGAGCGTAACCCACTTCTTACTGACGAACACAGAGACTTCAGCAGTAACAAACATTCCAATTTCTTCGGAAATGAATGCAGAAGGTAGTTATCAACTTACAGATCTGGCAGCTTCTACCACATACACTATCGGTATATACAATACTGTTAACGGTGAAGATATATTAAGAGGTGAGAAATCATTCCAAACTACAGAAAACTTCCCGGATGGTTACACACCTGTATATCTTACTGTTGCTGATGATCCAAACGAGGTACTTGCTGCACAAAGTGGAAATGTAGTTCTAGTTGTACCACATTCTACAGCAATCACATTCAGTAAAACTGTCATTGTACCTGAAGCTGTTACATCAATCGTATTCTGGGGAGCAAGTGGCGGAGCTGAACAGGCAACAATGACAACTAAGACTATTTTGACTTTAGGCAACAAAGATGTGGTACGTTTCTATAATTTAAATGTTGATGCACAAGGAGATTATTTCTTTAATCTTCAAAAAGGTGCAGATATGACAGATGATATATCAACCAATATCAACACTTTATTAATAGAAAGCTGTACGATTAGTAACTCTAAATCATTAGTAAGAGCCAAAGAAGGTATAAGCATCCAAATTAATAAAGTTAGTGTAAACAAATCTATTATCAATGGTTGTAGCGGAGATATGTTTGCTTATAAAGAATCAACGGTTGCCCAAATTCCTGTTACTGAAATAACTAATAGTACCTTGATAAAACCACAAGGACGCATCTTCTATGCAGGAAATGCTGCTTCTTTCTCCATCGATTATTGTACGATGTACGGCTGGGGAGGTTCAAAAGCTATGTTAGAACTGGGAGATAAAAATACCCTAGGCATGTCTTTAGCTATCAAAAATACAATCTTGGCTAATGGTGGAAGCAATAGAAAAGCTCATAATGCAAATGCAGCTGCTAATCTTAGTCTGACTATCGAGAAAGTTTATGGTACCAATGACATGACATTCCATAGCACTCTTGGTGACGTAACCAAATATGATAAGCCATCTACAGAAGTTTTTGAAAATCCGGAAGAAGGAAACTTCAAAATTATAGATGCCTTATTCCCAAGCAGCATTGGTGACCCTCGCTGGACAGAATAATAAAAGAGAGTAGAATGTCAGAAAAGACATATTGAATAAAAAAGGCTATCAGATAAATGATAGCCTTTCTTATTATCTTCCCACTTTATCCCGATACTCCGTAGGCGTCATTCCAACTTGCGCCTTGAAACATTTACTGAAATAACGTGGATCATTAATACCGACCATATATGAAATCTGCGTCATATTAAACTCTCCGGTTTCTATTAATTGCGTGGCCCGCTTGATACGCATTTCTTTGATAAATTCGATAGGAGCCAGTCCGGTTAGTGTTTTCAGTTTCTTAAAGAAGACAGAGCGACTGACAGCCAGTTCCCGAACCAAGTCATCTACCACCAGTTCACCATTATCCATATTCTGCTCCATTAATTCCACCAGTTTATCCATAAATTTACGGTCGTTGGGAGACATTTCGAGCGTTGCAGATACAGTTTCGGAGGTGTCTTCTTCTGCCGATGGCACATCCGTAGCAACAGGTGCATCCTCCTGACCGGCAGAGATATGGATATGCATCAGGCTATCCCGATAGAAACTTTGCAGTTTCTTACGCTGCATCAACAGATTTTCCACACGGGCTTGCAGATAGGTAGCACTGAAAGGTTTCGTGATATAATCATCCGCACCATATTCCAGTCCTTCCAGTTTACTTTCAATCGTAGTTTTGGCAGTAAGCAGGATAATAGGTATATGGCTGGTTGTCATATCCGCACGCAGTTCACGCGTCATTTCGATACCGTCTTTCTCGGGCATCATCACGTCACTGATAATAATATCCGGAAGATACTTCAATGCTTTATTTGCTCCTTCCCTACCATCGGCAGCTTCCACTACCCGGTACATCGGAGAAAATATACTACGCAAGAATTCACGTAACTCCTGATTATCTTCAACTAATAACATCAGTTCTTTGGAGTTTTCTTCTTTCGCAGCATCTTCCTCATAAACAGCTTCAATTTTCTCCGAATCATCGGGTATCAGCGTTTCAGACTGAATGGAAGAGTTGGCTATATCCACCACTTGCCCCATCCTTACCGGAGCTTCCGCATCTTCCAGGATAAACTCGGTTTCCTTATCATAATGTTCTTTCCCTTTCAGGAAATCGACTTTGAAACAACTTCCCTCTCCCAAACGACTATCCACGGAAATAGTAGCCTTGTGCATCTCCACAAGCTCTTTCACCAATGAAAGTCCGATACCCGTACTAGCCTGATTGAACAGATTCTTGTCCACCAGATTCTCAAAGCGGACAAACAAGGACTTCTTTTTATTTTCCGCGATACCAATTCCCTGGTCTTGTACACCGATAGAAACTGTATTCTCATCTTCACGGATAAACATCGTTATCATCTTGCCATTCGGCGTATACTTAAATGCATTGGAAAGCAGATTGAATACAATTTTTTCCAGCTTATCGGCGTCCACCCAAAGATAAAGATGCTCCTTTTCCGTCTGAAACAGGAAATCAATCCGATGCTCTTCGGCCACAGCTTCAAAATTATCCATCACCTTGCACACGAAAGGAACGATGTCTACACGCTGTACTTGCATCTTCATCTTCTTGTTCTGAATCTTACGGAAGTCCAATATCTGATTGACAAGACGAAGCATACGGCTGGTGTTCCGTTCAACCACCACCAACTGTTCGCGGGCATCAGCCGGCAATTTATCATTCTTCAAGACTTGCTCTACCGGACCTGCTATCAACGTAAGCGGAGTACGCAACTCATGGGATATATTCGTAAAGAAGCGCAGTTTTATATCCGAAATCTGCTGTTCGACCGACACTTCATGCTTCAACCGGTAAATGGTGAACAGGATATAAACGGCCACAAGAATAATAATCAGAATGAAAAGTATATAAAGCACGTATGCTATCGGCGTTTCCCAGAAAGAAGGCAGAATGACAATATCCAAGATACGTTCGTTATCCACCCACACACCATCGCTATTGGTAGAACGGACGCGGAGCACATACTCTCCTTTCGGAAGATTCGTATAAGTCACGCTACGCTGTTTGTCGGCAAAGGTCCACTGTTTTTCAAATCCGTCGAGAATATAAGCATACTGTATATTCTGCGGATTGGTATAATCGAGTGCCGCGAAATGAACGGAGAAAATATTCTCTTTATGCGAAAGTACCAATTTATCAGTGTCGTCAATATCCACTTTCAACAATGAGTTGCCGCCGGGGGTAATGTCCTCATTAGCCACTGTCAGTTTGGAGAATACGATAGGCGGGATATAGCTGCTCTTACGTATAGAGTCAGGATTAAATATAAAGACTCCGCCACTGGCACCGAAAAGCATGCTTCCTTTAGCAGTTAATGCCGAAGCGGCTTCACTAAAACGTACGGGGAAAGTGATACTACGCTCGTCATAACTTTCAAAACGTTCTTCAGAGGGAATGAACTTACAAATTCCATTCTCCGTACTAATCCATAGATTCTGCTTACTATCTTCGCGGATGGAAAGCAGGACATCAGAAGGAAGACCATCCAATACGGAATATGACTTGAATTCTCCGTGACCTTCCTTACTGATAGATACCAGTTTGTTGAGTCCACCGCCGAAAGTAGCCAGATAAAGTTCCTTTTTCTTGGTGGAGATAATCCAATGGACATCATTATTACTCAAACTTTGCGTATCATTCGGCATACGGGAGAAATGATAGAACTTCACATCCTCCGGTTTCTTAAAATTCTCATCAAAAGCAACGGCACCCGTAGTTGTCCCTACCCACAAGCGTCCGTTATTATCGGAAGTGATGAAACGAGCTTTGTAACAAGGATCGATGGGATAACCTTTCAGGTTGTTCCGGTGATTGATAAACAATGTCTTTCCAGCTTCATTCTCCGTGATATAATTGATACCTCCGGCAAAAGTTGCCAGCCAGATACGACCATAATGATCTTCATAGACGCAATATACATTATTATCGCTCAAACTGTACATATCATCTTCACGATGAAGATAACGGGTCAGCTTATAAGACATTCCGTTGGAAGAAGTCGGCTCGGCACGAACAAGGCCGTCTCCTTTTGTCGCAATCCAGATGATTCCTTTTGAATCCTGAATAACAAAATAAACGGTTCCCAGCATGGGAGTACCGGTGGTAGAGATCGTGCCGCTTTCGGTGAGGTATCCTTTATAAGTTTTGCCGGCATCATATATACGAAGTATACCGTCTTTCAAGCCAACCCACAAATTTCCCAGTTTGTCTTCACACAGGGCACGTACCTCATTATGCAACGATTCGTGTTCATGAGGCATAGGGGTCATCATCGCAAAGGGTACATTTCGATAAGTCACTTTCTCCAATCCTTTAGAGTGGGTACAAAGCCACAGATTACCTTGTTTGTCGGAAAAGGCCGAATGAATCTTATTGGAAAAACGCCAGTCACGGCTACCCAGTCCGTTATAGAAAGGAACCAAGCATTTTTTTGAGGATCGAAGTAAGAGAAACCTCCTCCGTAAGGATGTACCCAAAGATAACCGTTTACGTCTTCATGGATATGAAAAGCCGGACGGGAACGTTCGGGATTGCTGTATTCTATAGGAATTTGCTCGCGGGTCACCACTCCGGTCGAGGGATTAAAATGAGCTACAACACCCGGTTCTTCCTGTTCGAACCACACTTCCGAAGAACGGTCTACATAAGCAGAAAGGATCGGCTTTGCGGGTAACGCCTTACAAGTCAGGAACGAGTAATGTACGTTTGTTTTTGTTCGCAGGTTGTAAGTAAAAAAGCCATCCGAATCGGTAGTAATAACGGATACGTCCGGTGCAATGGGATGAATGGAGGTGATCTGTCCTTTTGTGGGAAGCTCGATCAACGTAAACTCTCCGCTTTCTTTCTGATAAGACCAGATGCGTCCATGATCCGAGGCGAAGCAAATATCTTTATCACGTTCCTGCACAGCATAGAAAGCCTGATTCATTCCGCCAAACTTTCCTTTTGTCTCCGTAAAATAAGAATCCGGCTCTTTCTTTCCGGGATGGATCATACCGAGGCCATTATCCGTCAGCAACCAGTCATTGCCGGCTTTATCTTGATGAACTTTGAATACATGTAAAGAAGGAAACAGTTCTGTCTTGCTGGAATAAATATCCCATGTCAAACGATTATTCTCATCCGGATGCGTCAGGATGCGGACGGCTCCGTCGTTTTCCGTCAGCAGCCAGACGGTTCCGTTCGGCATCACTTCAATGGTATGTACATTGAAAGCACTCCCCTCTTCTCCGGCAGCAGGCACTTGCTCGAATGTCTCTGTCTTCGGGTCGAAACGATGGACACGGTTGTCATAAGTCAGCAACCACAGAAAGCCGTAACGATCTTCATACATACGATCTACACGGTTATTGGTCAGACTGATGTAGTTTCCCTGACGGGCCTTGTATGTTTTGAAAGTATAACCGTTGAAACGGTTGATACCATCCCAAGTAGCAAACCAAAGGTTGTCTTTATGATCCTGCAAGATGTTCATCACCGTATTTTGGGATAGTCCATCTTCAGTAGAATAGTGGGTGAAAAAACAGTGCTGTTGCGCGTATGTTGAGAACGCAATAGCTAACAATAGAATTACTGAAATTAAGGTTTTCTTCATCATATCACTCGGTTCTGTGGCGTAAAGATAGAAAAATACTTGTAGTATCATGCAATCTTTAGCGGCTATTTAACAGAATCGGGCCAACATGACTTATGTCTCTATTTTTTTTAAAATATTAGGCAATGCGGCTATCATGTAAAAAGGAAGGTTGATAAGTTTGAAATGTTTTCCTTCATTAGTAGTAACTTCGTCTATAGCATAATTCCCCGACCAGATTCGAACTGCCAAATCATGCTCCGTTTCATTCATAAACTGATGAATGGATTTTAAGTGGGCGTTGTGTCCGTTTTTCACTTCAATTGGAATGATTTTCCCGCCATATATGTATACAAAGTCCACTTCTGCAGAACTCCCCCTTTTAGCCCGTACCCAAAACTTTTGCTTCTTACCTACTTCGTTGGAAAGAGCTTTTAATTCCTGCGCAACGATTTGTTCGGCAGCCATACCTCTCCATGTATCCGTCAAATCTTTACTAAGAAGATATTCTTTTTGTATTTCAGCCGCATAATTTACTAGTCCTGTATCCAGCCAGATCAATTTAGGAGCGCGTTTCAAATCTGTGGTAGCTGGCATTATCGTATGAGTGGTAGGATATACCAACTCCAGCAACAATGCTTTTTCCAGAGTACGGAAAGCCTCGCCCGTTTCACGGGCTTTGTAAGCGGACTGTGCAAATCCTCCTAAAGTGACAGCTTGCCCTGCATATCCCCAACCTTCTTCCAGTATGTAACGAATCACCGCAGCTTGCGTGTTTGTCTCCGCATACTTTTCCACATCATTCTTGTAGGCATTTAGCAGTTGATTGTAAGTATCGGACAAGGATACAACATCTCGGTTAGCAGCATACCTCGCTACAATTTCGGGCATCCCGCCTATCAGTGCATAACTATTAAAAAGTAGCATTAATTGTTGATGGAAAGCCTCCGGCAAACGTGCTTCCAAAATCCAATCTACAAACCGTCCCTCTCCTATTGCCTGAAGAAACTCAATAAAGGAACACGGATGCAAAGCCATATACTCCACCCGTCCTACAGGCAACGAGATGTGTTTGTCCAACATATTTTCCAGAAGAGAACCTGCTGCAATAACATACAACTCCGGCAATTCCTCGTAAAAGTACCGCAACAATGCAACAGCTTGTGGCGACGACTGTATCTCGTCGATAAAAAGCAGGGTTCGTCCCGGCCTCTGCGGCTTATTATCATACAAAAACAATAAAGGCAGCAGCATCTTTACATCATCAGTAGACTCAAACAAATCCTTTGCCTCTTTCTTTTCAAGATTTAAAGACAGGAAATTATCAAATTCTTTGCCAAACTGCTCAACAATAGTGGTCTTCCCTACTTGGCGGGCTCCTCTCAATATCAGAGGCTTTCTATTATTTTTCTCTGCCCACTCATGCAACTGATTCTGTATCCTTCGTTCAAACATATCGTAATTTGTTTATTTACAGTTACAAATATACAAATTTGTTTCATTGCATAGGTAAATTTACCTATTTTTTGTTTCATTGCAGGGGTAAATTCACTTGATTTTTGTTTCATTGCAGAGGTATATTACACCAACTTTATACCAGTTCAATAAAGTAGACACTAAAAATAATCTTTAATTAATGCTATTTTTAAAAATAGTCAATACTGCACTTTTTATTAATTTCTCTTTTGCGAAAGTAGACATTCCCATCGATTTTCAAAAGTATATTTTCAACGCTTTACCGTTATCAGCTTGTTTCCGTTCTCTACCGGGTTCCATCCGTCTTCTCCTACCAAAACTGCATTTATCTCATATCCTTTCAGATTCTTCAATTGTTGGGAGAAAGCAGCGCGTGCTTTCGGATGGGCTCCTTCGCCCCGACTTTCATATTCGGCATAAAAGACAGTTTTCTCGTTTTCCTTCTTGCCCCAGTTGTTCCAGCCAACGGGAAGAATGTGTTTCCCCAATTCGCAACGGATGAATACAGCTTGCGCATACGGACGCCAAGGACGGGACAGATACACTTTTGTGGCTTCCGGTTCCGCAGTCAGTTTACAATCATAGAATACATAGCCATATTTTTTTCCCTTATCAGTAGAGGGAGCGGTGACATAACCATCCCGTTTGCTATGAATGTGGCAACGGTTGAAAACAGCCGTAGACCAACCGAAGATAAAATCTACCGTTCCTTCGATGTAGCAGTCTTCATAATATTGGCGGCTTTGCTTGCTGTATGTATAGAGGGTATCCTGGAAACCTAAAAAACGACAGTTCTTAAAATAGACACGATCGGCAGACACAAAGCAGGCAACTGCCTGTCCTACGGGACCTGATGAGTTCTCGAATGTGATATTCTCCGCATAAAAATCGGGGGCATAGATGTAACAGCTGGACGAACCGGAAGTTCCCATGTTCTCACCGAATACATTTTTTTTGTTTGCAAAACCGTCATAAGTCAGTATCGCACCGTCTTCTCCAATCAAAGAGATATTAATCTTGGATTCAGGAATGATGAGCTTCTCTTTATAAGTTCCTTTACGAATCAGGATAGTGGTACGGACGTCTTTGCGAAAATCGGGAACAGCATTGATAGCTTCCTGCACGGTAAAGAAATCACCGCTACCGTCTTGGGCCACTATATAATCGAATTGACGGATATATTTCGCCAGTTCCGGAATTTCCTTGCCGATAGCATCCACTGCCAGTCCGGCAATTGTTCGTGCTCCGTATACGTTTAAGTGAGTATTGTCTTCACGACCTTTCGGGAAAGCCGGCACCAGATTGGGTTCGACAAACATGAACAGTTTCTTTGATTCTACTGGTCCAAGTCCCTGCACCAGGTCGTGGGTGATTTTGTTCATGTCGATGAAAGTCACTCCCAGTTCTTTTGCCACATTGCGGGGAGCATCCAGATAGGCGCCATGCGTATCGAATAAAACAGTTCCTTCTTTTGGTTGTTCCTTTTCCCCTGGTGTGCGGCGGACATCTTTTGCGATGGCATCATCCTTCGGCTGCACGAAGTTTCGACGGACGATAGAGTTGAACAGTACCGGTATTCCACCTTTAGCGCGGGTTTCATTCACATACCGACGAAGATTTTCATCAAAAGTACTACCTGGATCGGTGTGACGGGTAGAGTCTGCTTTCTCATCATTATGGCCGAACTGGATAAAGACATAATCTCCTTTCTTCACTTTAGAAATTACTTTTTCCCAGCGTCCTTCGCTGATAAAACTCTTGGAACTTCGACCGTTGGCGGCATGATTGTCTATCCGTATGTCTTCGGAGAAGAATCCGGGAAGTACCATTCCCCAACCACGTTCGGGATTTCCTCCGTCTATTTTCTTGTTAGCCATTGTCGAATCACCTATCATAAAGATAGTGATGACCGGTTTGTCTGCACGAAATGCAGAAAAAAGAATAAGAGCCGTTGCAAGTAGCCCTACCATTTTAACCCTAAGTGTTTTCATATTCTTCATCCTCTCCTACGAGTTTTATTTTTTGTTTTTATCTGCCACCTGCAACGTTTTGCTTGTATCTTACTTGCAATCAACCGATTGCAGCGTTGCAGATACTGTTGCAGATACCGTTGCAGATGTTTATCTGCAACACCTTATATGATCCTGTTTTGCACGCAGACAAATTCAGTTTCCACGCATAGGAACTACAGTTTCCCTGGGAAGAAACGCTAGTTTCCACGTAGAGAAACGACAGTTCCCACATAGGGAAACTGCAGTTTCCTGCCTTGGAACGGGAGTTTCAAGCCAGGAAAGCAAATGCCCAAGCCCGGAAACAAAAATTTCAAGCTGCATAAACAGTCGGAAAACCTACGTATTTTTATTTATAAGGATACCAATTACTGCTTTCCTTAAAGATATTTTGCGGAGTATACTTCATTGCCTCCTTATTTGTCAACTGTTTAGCCCATGCCACACGCCCGGAAGCATCTGCGCCCGCACCCGTATTTCCGAATTCGGCATAACGGGCTGTCTTTTCGTTCTCCGGATTCTTCCAATTGTGCCATCCTTCGGGACGGATATGATTGCCAAACTCACAATTGATAAAGACCGTTGCCGCATAAGGACGCCACGGACGACCCAAATATACTTTTTTCACTCCCGGAGCGGCCGTCAACTTACAGTTTTTAAATACATAACCGAATTCTTCACTTTGAGGAGTGGAAGCGGCAGTGATATACGAATCACGTTTACTATGCAGTTCGCAATATTCGAATAGAGCGGTGGAAGGACCAAAAATAAAATCGGTAGTTCCCTCGATATAGCAATTTGTGAATAAGAGACGCGCTCCTTCGGTTCCTGTATAAATAGTATCCTGATTTCCCAGGAAACGACAATTGACAAACATCAGTCTGTCGCCTTCGGTGTGAAGAGCTACCGCTTGCCCCAGTGGAGCCGCATTATTTTCAATCGTCAGGTCTTTGAAAGTGATGTCATTTCCCTCCACTTTTACCGTATAGGTGCGGAAAGTACCCATCTTATTGATATTGGCATGGTCATCGTAAGTGATAATCGTTTTTTCTGCGCTTTCGCCCACTAATTGCACATTCTTCACCCAGGAAGGAATGACCAGCTTTTCTTTGTATATACCGTTCTTGATATAGATCGTCACCGTATAATCCATAAAAGCGCGGACAGCTTCCACGGCTTCCTGAATGTTACGATACTCCCCTGTCCCGTCGCGTGCCACGACTAATGTGTCTTTGCGTTGCTGTTGTTGTGCATAAACAGATGTTGCTCCCACAGCCAGTAGAAGCAAACACATCATTCCTTTAAAAATAGTCCTTTTCATTGTCGGAAATTACTTTTGTAAACGTTCGTATTCCAAGCTAGCCATAATAAAAGGTCCTACGGCTTTAGGATCGTTATTGCGGATAGTTTCATTAATATAATAGTCATAATCGCCGGAACGATATACCTTTCCTCCCAATCCTGCCACTGCACAAGCCTTGGTGATGGTTACCAATCCGTTCTTGTCCACTTCGATAAAATTATCCAGGAATCCTTTGTAGCCTTTCAATGCCACATCCAGATAAGACTTATCAATATATCCCAAACGAACCGCCTTAAAGAGCGAATAAATAAACATAGCGGAACAAGAAGATTCTACGTAATTACCTTTATCACCACTCCGGTCCATCACCTGATACCATCCTCCGGTCTTCGGATCCTGAAGTTTCTTCACCTGCACAGCTACATTATTCAATATATCAAGCAGGGAATCTCTTCCGGCTTCATGTTGCGGAATAAATTCGAGCACATCCACCAATGCCATCGCATACCATCCCATTGCACGTCCCCACGTATGTTTCGACTGTCCGGTCACCGGGTCCGCCCAACGTTCGGTGCGGCTTACATCGCACGCATGACGATAAAGACCATTTTTAGGATCGTACGTATGACGGGCACAAGTGACAAACTGGTTGATTACATCTGCATAGTCCTGCGGAAGATTATTACGGAATGCATATTCCGCGTAGAAAGGAGCTCCCATGTAAATTCCGTCCAGCCACATTTGGTGGGGATAAATCTTTTTATGCCAAAAACCACCGTCCTCATTACGCGGTTGTCCTTCAAACTGGCTATAAAGCAAGTCGAGCGCTTTCTTATATTTAGGATTCTTGGTCTGCTCATAGATACGGAAAAGGATTTTTCCGGAGTTGATACGATCAAGACTATAATCGGTTAATTTATAAGCGGTAATGCTTCCGTCTTCGTGCACCATTGTATCCGCATACGCGATGGCGTAATCACGAATTTTCTTGTCGCCATAAGCGTCGTACACATCGAGCATGGCTCCCAGTTCAAGTCCGTGGCAATAATCCCACTTCAGTTTCGGCTGAAAGTCGAGCTGCCAGGATTCGGGGTAACGGATCATTTCCGATTCAGTCAGTCGCACAGACCAGGGAAGTTTGCTGTCTACCTGTTGTGCCGATACGGAAGCGGTCATTGTAACCAATAAAGCCACTATAAAAAAATTATAAAAAGGAGTTCGTCTCATGGTTTGTTATTTTAAGGATTCAACATAGTCTTTTTTCACGGTACGAAAGTAGTGTTTTTCCTCCAAACCCAGTGGGATTTTTTAGTCAAGTAGGTGCATTTTTTGTTTTTCGTGCACGGAAACGACTAATTTTGTGCACGCAAACGTCAAAAATGTCCATTTTTGATGCAATATCTCATAAATTAAGAGTTTCGTTTTGGAAGAAAGCAAAAAAGGTCTTACTTTTGGCACGGTTTACAACTAATACCCTCTGGGGAAACACAGGTAATTTATCATTAAAACAGAGAAAAAATAGAACAGAATGGAAGAAGTATTTAAGTACATTATCGGTCTTGGAGCGGCAGTAATGATGCCAATCATTTTCACGATTTTAGGAGTATGTATCGGTATTAAACTTCCCAAAGCGCTGAAGAGCGGTTTGTTGGTTGGTGTCGGTTTCGTTGGTTTATCAGTAGTGACGGCATTGCTCACCAGCAGTCTGGGTCCGGCATTAAGTAAAATGGTTGAAATCTACGGATTGGAATTGGGAATTTTCGACATGGGTTGGCCTTCTGCTGCGGCGGTAGCTTACAACACTTCAGTCGGTGCTTTCATCATCCCTGTTTGCTTGGGAGTTAACTTATTAATGTTGCTTACCAAAACAACCCGTACCGTCAATATCGACCTTTGGAACTATTGGCACTTCGCATTTATCGGTGCTATCGTCTACTTTGCTTCCGACAATATCTATTGGGGATTCTTCGCTGCTATCATCTGTTACATCATTACGCTGGTAATGGCTGATATGACTGCTCCTGCTTTCCAGAAGTTCTATGATAAAATGGACGGTATCTCTATTCCTCAACCGTTCTGCCAAAGTTTCGTTCCGTTTGCTATTGTAATCAATAAACTATTGGATAAAATTCCGGGATTCGACAAGCTGAATATCGATTCTGAAGGTATGAAAAAGAAATTCGGATTGATGGGTGAACCGCTGTTCTTGGGTATCGTAATCGGTTGCGGTATCGGCGCATTGGGTTGTGCCAGCTGGAAAGAAGTATTGGATAATATTCCGGGCATTTTAGGACTGGGTATCAAGATGGGTGCGGTAATGGAATTGATTCCACGTATCACCAGCCTCTTTATCGAAGGTTTGAAACCGATCTCTGACGCTACCCGCGAACTGATCGCTAAGAAATATAAGAATAACACCGGTTTGAGCATCGGTATGAGCCCTGCACTGGTTATCGGTCACCCGACTACCCTGGTGGTATCTCTGCTGTTGATCCCTGTCACTATCTTCTTGGCTGTAATCCTTCCAGGCAACCGTTTCTTACCGCTGGCTTCTCTGGCAGGTATGTTCTACCTGTTCCCGATGATTCTGCCTATTACAAAAGGTAACGTAGTGAAATCATTTATTATCGGCCTGGTGGCATTGATTGTAGGTCTGTATTTCGTAACAGGACTGGCAGGCTTCTTCACACTGGCTGCTAAAGATGTATACGAAGCAACAGGTGACCCAACAGTAAACATCCCCGCCGGTTTTGAAGGCGGCGCGCTTGACTTTGCTTCCAGTCTCTTCTGCTGGGGTATCTTCCACCTTACTTACAGTCTGAAGATTATCGGCCCTGCCATCCTCGTGGCACTAGCACTCGGAATGGCTATCTACAACCGTATCCGCATGACTAGAAACGACGCAAAGAACGCATTGAACAGTAATAAGGAATAAGTAGAAAAGCCTTTAACTGATAATAATAAGTGGTATATAATATATAACTCAATAAAAAACTCGAAAGATGAAAAAATTAGCAATTGCAATGATGTTGGGTATCGCAGCAATGTCTGCCTCCGCCCAGGTGAATTACAAGATGCAAGTGGCTTGCAGCCCGCAAGACGTGAAAACGTATGATACTAACCGCTTGCGCAGTAGCTTCCTGATGGAAAAAGTAATGGTTCCGAACGAAATCAACGTTACTTATTCTATGTACGATCGTCTGATCTTCGGTGGCGCAGTACCTGCAACAAAAGAATTGGTACTTGAAACAATCGACCCGTTGAAATCTAAATTCTTCCTCGAACGCCGCGAACTGGGTGTCATCAACATTGGTGGCGAAGGTATCGTAACCGTAGACGGTAAAGAATATACGCTGAAATTCAAAGATGCTCTGTACGTAGGTAGAGGCAAGCAGAAAGTGACTTTCAAGAGCAAAGATTCCAGCAATCCTGCCAAATTCTACATCAACTCGGCTACTGCCCACAAGGAATACAAGACTCAATTGATTACTATCGACGGACGTAAAGGTTCTCTGAAAGCAAACTCATTTGCTGCCGGAAAGCTGGAAGAAAGCAACGACCGCGTTATCAACCAGTTGATTGTTAACAACGTACTTGAAGAAGGCCCCTGCCAACTGCAAATGGGATTGACTGAACTGAAACCGGGTAGCGTATGGAACACCATGCCGGCACACACTCACTCTCGTCGTGTAGAAGCATACTTCTACTTCAATGTACCGGCAGGAAATGCTATCTGCCACTTCATGGGCGAACCTCAAGAAGAACGCGTCGTATGGATGCAGAACGAACAAGCTATCATGTCACCGGAATGGTCTATCCACGCTGCTGCCGGAACAAGCAACTACATGTTTATCTGGGGTATGGCAGGTGAAAACCTCGATTACGGAGACATGGACAAGATCAAATATACAGAAATGCGCTAACCGTTGCGTATTCCTGTATGACATATAATTTTTCAGACGCAGATAACGCGGATAGCACGGATCAAAAAATAAGAATCCGCATTATCCGCGTCATCTGCGTCTAAAAGATTAGACTCATTTGCTCTTGATTCACAAACTCGTTTATCTTCTTTCTGTATTACCCCCAACGTTGCAAATGATAATGCTATGAGACATTTTTATATCCTTTGAAACAAATAGCATATATAATGCAACGAATAATACATGATTTTGACCAATTTTTACAAATAAAATTCAGTCGAAATACCGACCTTTGTCAACGAAACAAAATCTATTTAAATCCATTATCATGAATGCATTTCAAAAAACAGGCGAAAAGATGACAAACTACAGATGGACCATCTGTGCTATGCTATTTTTTGCTACTACAGTTAACTATCTCGACCGTCAGGTTCTCTCATTGACGTGGGATGAATTTATCAAACCGGAATTCCACTGGGACGAATCTCACTACGGTACTATTACTTCTGTTTTCTCCATTGTATACGCTATATGTATGCTGTTTGCCGGTCGTTTTGTCGACTGGATGGGAACTAAAAAAGGATTTTTATGGGCTATCGGTGTCTGGTCGGCAGGTGCTTGTCTTCATGCCGTTTGTGGTATTGTCACAGAAGCACAAGTTGGACTTCATAGTGCAGCAGAACTGGCCGGTGCCACAGGAGATGTGGTAGTGACTATTGCTACGGTCAGTATGTACTGCTTCCTCGCCGCCCGCTGTATTCTCGCTTTAGGAGAAGCCGGTAACTTCCCTGCTGCTATTAAAGTAACTGCAGAGTACTTCCCTAAAAAAGACCGTGCTTATGCTACTTCTATCTTTAATGCCGGTGCATCTATCGGAGCATTGATCGCTCCTCTTACCATTCCTATTCTGGCAAAAATGTTCGGTTGGGAAATGGCATTTATCGTAATTGGTGGACTTGGCTTTATCTGGATGGGATTCTGGGTGTTTATGTATGATGCCCCGTCGAAAAGCAAACATGTCAATCAGGCAGAGCTTGACTACATCGAGCAAGATAATCGCGAAGCAGGCAGTGCTCCAATGACAGACGAAAAAGATGAAAAGAGAATGAAGTTCTGGCAATGTTTCAGCTACAAACAAACATGGGCCTTTGTCTTCGGTAAGTTCATGACTGACGGCGTATGGTGGTTCTTCCTTTTCTGGACTCCGTCTTATCTGAATACACAATTCGGTATCAAAACCTCCGACCCGCTAGGTATGGCGTTGATCTTTACGCTTTATGCAGTGACAATGTTATCTATCTATGGTGGTAAATTACCTACTATCTTCATCAACAGAACAGGTATGAATCCGTATGCAGCCCGTATGAAAGCGATGCTAATCTTCGCCTTCTTCCCGCTGGTTGTACTGTTAGCACAACCGTTAGGTACTGTTTCTCCATGGTTCCCGGTTATCTTAATCGGTATTGGTGGAGCTGCTCATCAATCCTGGTCGGCCAATATATTCTCTACCGTAGGCGATATGTTCCCAAGAACAGCTATTGCAAGTATCACCGGTATAGGTGGTATGGCAGGAGGCGTAGGCTCTATGATTCTTCAGAAAGTGGCAGGTAACTTGTTCGTATATGCTTCCGGAACAACGATAGTTGACGGTCATGAGGTGGAAATGACGAAAGAGTTACTCGAACAAGGGGCACAATTCGTACACCCAGCCATGACATTCATGGGCTTCGAAGGTAAACCGGCCGGATATTTCGTTATCTTCTGCGTATGTGCAGTAGCTTATCTGTTGGGTTGGGTTATCATGAAGGCATTAGTTCCGAAATACAAACCTATCGTATTGGAGTAAATCTATTCGTACAGATAGAATCGTTAAAAACAAAAGAGTAACTCGGCGACGAGTTACTCTTTTGTTTTAACCAATTATTCAAAAAAATGAAAAATGAAAAAATAAAAAAGCCTCTTCTCACGAAGAAGGCTTTTTAGGTTTACTTATCCTGCATCATCCTCCTGCAAAATTTTTAACCGAAACACTAGAAACAGTGTTTTTGCATTCCTATAATGAAGTATAGTAAACGTTAAGATGAAAAAAAGGGAAGTCTCACGACTTCCACAATTCTTCTAACCTTAAATCTAAATCTCTATGAAAAAAACGTGTTGCAAATATAGGCGTTTGTTCAACATAGAGGTGTTAATGAATTGCATAAAGAGAGAATAAAAACTAACATCTGCAAAATGATGCAATTTTTCAGAAGCTTTCTATTAATTTTAATAAACTTTTATAGAGTGGATTGCGTTCGAGGAGCTCGGGAACTCCTGTAATGAACATCTGTTTTCTTGCACGGGTCAAGGCAACATTCAGTTTCCGGTCGATCAAAACACCCTCTTCTTCCGTCAGATTGGATAGAAATTTTAGTTGGTAAGGGTAGTTGACACAGAAGGAATAGATTATTACATCACGCTCGCTTCCCTGGAACCGTTCTACTGTGTCAACCAGGATTCGGTTCAGAGCTGGAATACCTAATGATTCTATTTCTTTTTTTATCAATGCTATCTGACTCCGGTAAGGGGTAATGATTCCTAAAGTACGGGATTCGTCAAAATCTGCCTGATGATCTTCATAAATGCGAACAGCTAAGTCGGCAACAATACGTGCTTCCGAATAGTTGATCTTTGCAGACGCTCCGACCTTCTCCGGCACAGAGGGATAAAAAGCCAAACGACAGATAGTATCGGATGATTCTATTTGGTGAGGCAAGCCGACAGGGATCAGACGCCCTCCATAAAAGGCACGATTAGCAAACAAAGCAACTTCCGGATGCATTCGCCCTTGACGGCATAGCATATCGTAGGAACGATGAACCGTTGCAGTACAGTTCCGGTAGAGGCGTTCAAACAAGGAATCTTTCAAATTGGTCAACCCGATAGACAGTAAAGATTCATCATAAATAGCCGATTGCTCCGTATTTTGCTGTACCACAGCAGGCAGTTGTTTATGATCTCCGATCAACACAAACTTATCTATTGCATCTTTTCCGTCTTCTCCACGTGCACAGAGGATGCCTAACAACTGCGGTTCCAATATTTGGGTAGCCTCATCAATAATGGCTACATCGAAATGCTTCAAACGAAACAGTTCCGGTTTGCCGGAAATAGCCGCTACCGTTCCCACAATAATCCGACAATTCCGGATGCGTTCGTACACTTCCGAACGACGGTTACAAGAGGATAATTCATTTTCAATCAGATGCCCGCGGTAGGCTTCATCACATGATAATTCACTTCCCACACGTATAAAATCAACAGCCGGAGCAATGGAAGCCAGCGACTTGCATATCTCATCGACAGCCCGGTTGGTGTATGAAAGCAAAAGAATCTGCGCATCTTTATCTGCATGAAAAGTCTCTACCATTTTCTTCAGGGCACATGAAGTTTTGCCTGTTCCCGGAGGCCCGATAAGAAGGAAATAATCCTGTGCGGCTTTTGCTTTCAGGGCGATTCGCGTAAAATCGTCTTCCGAACGGGAAATCATGGAATCCAATGATTCATCAAACCGAGGAGGACGCTGTGACAGCAACAAGTCACGACGTTCCTTCCTTGCAGAAAGATAAATATATAACCCCTGATACATCGAGCGGAATGTTGTATCCATTGTATCATGTTCTATCGCATAAAGGCTTTCGGCAGGAAGTACGGATGGGTTCTGCTGGGTAGCACGTAAGCGAATACTTATTTCGTTTTCTGTCAGGTATTCAATATTACCCTTGAAAACCATTTTATTGGTGACGTTATCTGTATCGCGGTTACGTTCATAAAGGATAATGGCGTCGCCTTGACGGAAATTAGGGAGAGAAGTCTCTGTTTCAAGAGCTTCACTGCTGACAGTCTTACTTGCAGAGGCTTCATTTCCAGTAATATCATTTCCAATAGCTTTATCTCTGGTAATGTCATTTACGGCAGACTCATTCAACAAAGTTTCCCCAGGCTTTTCCTTTTTAAAGAAAGAAAAAGTAAGTCCGGCTTTATGTTCATCGGCAGCATGATTCTCCTTTATTTTCAAATCATAAATGATTTCTCCGGCCTCGCATTTCTCCGCTAATGTAGAAAGCCATAAAGAAGCTGCCCCGGTACGTCCTTCATAATCCACATCACCGGATTTTGAGGTATAAAGTTCCTTTGTAATAAAGTTGTACACCGCATAGAAGTAATTCTTTTCCAGTGGAGAAAGAGCTTTCAGTTTCGATTGAAAGTTATCAATAGAGGGACGCAGATATGTTTCCCAAAAACGTCCTTTCAATCCTCGTTCATTCAAGGTGGAGGCATTGATTTCTTCCAGTTTTTGTGCCGTATATTCCAGGCTATTTCGCAATTGGACGCCATATTCATCGGCCACAATGCGGTTACGCAAGTCAATCACCCGACGCACCATCGCCCACGAAGGACGGGAGGGATAAAGAAGCGGATAACGGGTATAAAGCAAATAGGCTTTCACTTTCCGGTGATCCATTCCCATCGAATATTGCAAGACTGCTTGATAAAGTAACATCTGTACTTTATTATTCTCCTTCGGCTCTACCTTGCCCCGGATAGCATATTCATCCGCCTTGCCGGATTTCATTTCTATGAAAGAAGACATATCCCGCTGCATATAATCGAGACGTCCCTGAAGTCCGAGTGCTTCACAGATATAAGACGGTTCGAGCACGGCATCCGTCTTGTCCAGTTCATAACCGGCTGCATGAAAGGTATCATTGACCGTTTCACGAATATGATCGAAGTGCAGTTTGCAGTCCTCAAAGAATTGGCGTTCTTTCTCTTTGTCGCGCAAATCGGAACAGGCAGCCAATTCAATAGGATAACGCCGGAAGGCTTTCTGCATACAGGTACGATAATCTATGTCTTCACTCTTCGCATGAATCCATTCGTCCAGGAAAAGATTGGCTATATTTCCCAGTAACAGAGGGCGGGCATTTTCGATCGGTTGAAGGCGGGAAAGAAAATAATTAGCCGGATGATGCCCGTAATCACGGAAACATTCTGCCAAAGAACTGATGTCAAGTAAATAATCCGGTTCGAGTACAATGAAAGAAGGAGTCAGGATTCCCGCCTCATCCACTGCAACATCCAATAAATTGACCTGGGCATGACGCCAAAGCAGTTTGCATGTTTCTGCAAACTCTTCATTGATTTGAGGGATATTATAACGAACTAAATATGGTTTCTCCGAGACTTCATCCAAGGGAGTCACATACAAATATTGCTCGTCGGCATACTGGAAGCAGACACGCATCCGCTGCACCCGTTCGCGGGCAGGAGGCGCAACCAGGTAAGTGGCATCCGCACGCGGAAGTAGCCGGTATAGTTCCAAGGGAATATCCTCTTCCAGGAGTTTACGAATAAAGAAAGCTAATGTTTTCGCATCGCGCAAGAGTTGTTCCCGGTTGGGCTCCTGCTGGCGGTTTAAGATAGCATTCGAAGTGAGCCGGAAAGTATGCAACCGGTTCTGCTCTGCAACAGAAAGACCAACCTTAGCCGCCACGAAGCTAATTCGTGCGGAAAGGTCGGTCATCTGTAAACTTTCGTTTTGCATTTGCGCGCGACAAATACGCTCCAGCAAGTCGCGCATTTGCTTATATCCTACGGCAAGATAAGCATCTTCCGCCCGGCAAACTGCTAAAAGGATTTCATAAGATTCTATCGCTTCACTCTTCGGACAGGGCAACTTCATCTCCAGCTTCATCTTCAACTTCCTCTTCTGTTTTCTTCTTGTCCTTTATCATCAAAATACTCATCTCGTACAGCAGATAAAGCGGAATAGCAACAACACTCAAGGTGAACGGGTCGCCCGTCGGAGTAATAATAGCAGCAGCTATCACTATGACGACAACCGCATGACGACGATATTTCCGCAGGAAGGACTTGTTGACCACTCCCAATAAAGAAAGCAGCCATGTAACCAATGGAAGTTCAAAAGCTAATCCCATGCAGAGAATCAGCATCATAAAATTGTCAATATAAGAATTGAGTGACAAGATATTCTCTACTTCCGAGCTCAACTGATAAGTAGAAAGGAAACGGAGAGTCAACGGATAAACCATAAAGTAGCCCAGCAGTACACCGATGAAGAACATCACTGTTCCGATAGTCAATGCTTTACGCACCCCCTGTCTCTCATTCGGATAAAGGGCGGGATTGATGAAACGCCATATTTCAAAAAAGATATAAGGCATAGCCGTCACCACCGACATCCAGAATGCTGTCGACATGTGAATAAAGAAAGGAGCAGCCAAGTTGATATTGACCAGCTTCACATAAAATTGTTGCGTGAAGAAGTCATCGGTCAAATCAAATGTTTTACCGATATGCCGTAATAAATCGTAGAATATGAAATCATTGTGGCAAGGCGCAAGTATTACATGGTCGAAGAGGTAGGGCATAGCAATAAAATAGCCTATTGCCAATACAAACCAAACTCCAACTACCCGAAAAAGTACCTTACGCAATTCGTCCAAATGATCCCAAAAGGTCATTTCTGCCATCCGTATGTTGTGCTCTTTTAGTTCTTAGAAGGATCTACAGGTTTGTCCAACTCGTCTTTAGCCTTGTTTATTTCATCTTTCGCTTCGTTTACACCGTCTTTGAAGCTCTTTACGCCTTTGCCTAATCCGCGCATCAGTTCAGGAATTTTCTTTCCACCAAAAAGAAGAAGGATAACCAAAGCGATAATAATCCATTCGGAACCACTGGGCAAAAAGCCTAACAATAATAAGTTTGTCATAAGTTTATTTGATATAAGAGGTTTTTAATAGTTGCTGCAAATATAATCATTTTCACCACAGATTACATGGATTCACACAGATTTATAGCTTATCTTTCGATTTATTGCTACTATATATTCTCTTCAATCTGTGTGAATCCGTGTAATCTGTGGTGAATTAATCCTGATAATATACCCGTTTCACCCGTGTCGATATACTTGTCAACACTTCATAAGGAATCGTTTCCAGCTTATCGGACAACACCGTAATCGGCAGATCATCACCGAAGATGATAGCCTGATCGCCTTCCCGACAATCAATATCCGTCACATCAATCATGCAGACGTCCATACAGATATTCCCCACATAAGGAGCTTTCTTTCCGTTCACCAGGCAATAGGCGTTGCCGCGTCCCAAGTGGCGGTTCAGTCCATCCGCATAACCGATAGGAATAGCTGCAATGCGTGAAGGGCGTACCAAATGCCCCATCCGGCTATATCCTACCGTATCTTCTTGAGGAACATCCCGGATCTGAAGGATGGTGGTCTTGAGCGTACTTACATTATGTATTATCGAATTGTCTATCGGGCTGACTCCATAAAGTCCGATTCCCAAGCGCACCATATCGTACTGTGCTTCGGGGAAACGCTCGATTCCTGCCGTATTACAGATATGACGGAGAATCTTATGAGAGAAGGCGGCCTGCAATTCTTGCGAACCTTTCTCGAACAATTCAATCTGTCCGCGGGTGAAAGCGTCGAACTGTGACGAATCACTTCCTACAAAATGAGAGAATACCGAACGGGGAATCACCGCGCTCTGATTCTTCAGACGACGGATAAGCAATGGAATATCCTCTACCGCAAAGCCCAAACGGTGCATACCTGTATCAAGTTTCACATGAATGGGGAAGTTGGTGATTCCTTCTTTCTCCGCAGCTTTGATGAGTGCGTCGAGCAGATGGAAATTATAGACTTCCGGTTCCAGTTTATAATCAAACATGGTTTTGAATGCAGTAAGTTCCGGGTCCATAATGATAATAGAGGCGGTAATGCCTGCCTTGCGGAGTTCGGAACCTTCGTCAGCAACGGCTACAGCCAGATAATCAACATGGTGTTCCTGTAAACTCTTGGCAATTTCATACGAACCGGCTCCGTAAGCTGATGCTTTCACCATACAGATCATCTTTGTTTCCGGATGGCGAAGCATAGAACGGTAATGGTTCAAGTTGGCTACCATCGCCCCGAGATTTACTTCAAGAATGGTTTCATGCACCTTCAATTCGAGGGCTTCGGATACCAAATCAAAGTTGAACACGCGGGAACCTTTCACCAGAATCACTTCCGAATGAAGCGATTTAAGTATATTGGATGCAAGGAGTGCTTCTGTATTAGGGAAGAAGTAGCGTTCGAGATCATCATCAAAACGAGCGGAACAAGAAGATATCTCCTGCCCTACACCAATCAGTTTATTAATCCCTTTGCTCTGTACCAATTGTGCTACACGCCGATAAAGCGTAGCGGTACTTTGTCCGGTTTCCAGTATATCCGACAGGATAAGCGTCCGTTTCAAGCCTTTCTTTTCCGAGCGGCGTACAAGGAAATCGAGAGCAATATCCAATGATGCCAGGTCTGAATTGTAGCTATCATTAATCAGTACACAGTTATTCTTCCCCTCTTTCACCTCCAGACGCATGGCAATCGGTTCGAGACGGGCCATCCGCTCGGTTATCTGGTCGGCAGGTGTCATCAGGTAAAGACAAGCTGCCAGACAATTCAGTGCATTTTCAATGGAAGCGTCATCGATGAAAGGGATACAGAAAGTATTATCCATCTCCAGATAACGATAAGATATAACGGTATGATCTTCTTTCTTGGTCACACGGCTGATATACAACGGGCGTTCAATGTCGGTACGGCTCCAAGCAATCTCACGTGCCGTCAGCATTGATTTTGCGACACAATTACTGATTAACTCGTTATCACCATTGTAAATCACGACATCACAGTCTTTGAAAAGCGTCAGCTTTTCCATGCATTTCTCCTGCAAGGAGAAGAAGTTTTCCTGATGGGCACCACCGATATTGGTCAGAATACCAATAGTAGGCTTAATCATTCGTTTCAAAGCTCCCATCTCCCCCATCTCGGAAATGCCGGCTTCGAAAATACCCAGTTCGGCTTCTTCAGAAAGTTGCCACACAGAAAGTGGGACTCCGATCTGCGAATTATAACTGCGTGGAGAACGAACGATGCAACGATCCGGGCTAAGCAACTGGTGCAACCACTCCTTCACAATGGTTTTTCCATTACTGCCGGTGATACCGATCACAGGGATCTTAAATTTATCACGATGTGTTTCGGCAAGCTTCTGCAAAGCTTTCAGAGGATTGGGAACGATGAGGAAGTTGAGAGTTGAGAGTTGAGAATTGAGAGTGGGCTGCGCACCATCATGCTGCATAGAACTCTCAACTCTCAACTCTCCATTCTCAACTTCTTTAAAGTCTTCTTCCGTAATTACAAAATTACGTACGCCCCGGTCATATAAATCGGGGATATAACGGGCTCCGCTGTTTCGTTTGGTAGTTAAAGCAAAAAAAAGAGTTTCTTCCGGAAAACTCAAAGAGCGGCTGTCTGTTAGCAGCCAATCAATAGTCGCTTTATGTTTGCCCACACGGCGGGCACCGATACTTTTGGCTATGGATTCAATCGCATATGACATAGTTCTGTTTCTTTTTGAAAATCTAAGTACGGGTATTTTCCAATAAGTCGTTCTATTTTTAACACTATTTGTCCTAAAAAGCGTTGATACGCTTCTGACTCGGGATGAAAGGGTTTGTGCGCCAAGTCCCGGCGGATGTCTTGCACAGCTACGATAATCTGCTTTGTTTCAGGAGAAAAGAAGGTTTCGGAGAAGCGTTCCCACAGGTAACGAATCGCCAGAGGAGACGGATGCAACATATCGTCGGCATAGAAGCGATAATCACGTAATTCGTCCAATATGATTTCATAAGAGGGGAAATAGAACACTCGTTCCGGGAACAGTTGTTGCAATCGGTCGATGGCGAGTAGCAGAGTCGATTTGCTTAACTGGTTGGCGTGCATCCCGTCGCGTATATGACGGATCGGGCTGACTGTAAACAGCCATTTTAGATCCGGATTCCGGGCGGCCATTTCGGTGATGAGTGCTGTATAATCTTCTACAATTTCTTCAACAGACAGAAGCCTACGATTAAATTTATTCTCAGGCAGTTTATGACAGTTAGACACTACCTTTCCCGTTTCTTTCTGCTCATAAACATAAGCAGTTCCAAAAGTCAACATCAGCCAGTCAAGTTTTTGCATAGCCTGATGAACTTGTAACAGCCGAATATTGATATTCTGCAATGTACTTTCCAAGGTAGGTCCAGAAAAAAGACCATGATGCATAGGACTATGCCAAAGGTCATTATGGAAAAACAAGTCACCCTTCTTATATACTTTTCTTTTTAAGATTTCAATCAGAACAGCAGAAAGAGAAGAAGGGTTGTAAAGAATACCAAAAGGATTCAAATCTAATTGAAATTTGGCATCTTTCAAAAAATTCCCTACATTTTGGACAAAGCAAGATCCCATCATGAGTATTTGTCCGGCATGAGTAATAGGCGGTAAACCAACAGGTAACTCTATTTGTGTACGGAAATCCATATTATTTTCTCTTTAAAAATTTCAAACTATTCTCCAAGCACTACCCAATACCCATATCGTTTGCTTCCTACGCGTTTTAATAAGCCCAACTCCTGTAAACGTGCCAAGTTATATTTTATACCATCGACTGTTATACCTTCAATATGACTATTTAAATCCGCCCGTGTGGCCTCCGGATGTTCTCTTAGATAACTTAAAATCATATTTTGGGCTTCTGTTAATTTCTGGGTAGTGTATTGGGTAGTAGATTGGGTAGTATGTTGGGTAGTATGTTGGGTAGTATATTGAGCCGGTCTTCGTTCATTATCGGCACTATCTTCCATATTTATATTCTCCTGATAGTTCTTTTTAATAAACTGTACTTGAAAAGACAAACCAACCTCCTTCCAACATAAATCAATTTCAGGATAAGATTTCATTTCTTCAGCCACCATTTTCAATCCATTACCCCATTGGTCAATGATGCCAAGTCTTTTAAACACAGGAGCTATTACTTTATTTCTTGCATCTGATTGGCGGCTCTCCATTGCCGAATAATCAATAGAGGGTGGTAAAAGACCAGGACTTGTGATCTCAACCATATCATCATATATGGCAACTTTGACATCTTTTCCTGTCAGAGAATAATCTCTATGTACAATCGCATTACGGATAATCTCCCTTATTGCCTTCACTGGATACTCCCAACGTGAAACCGTATATACTCCCTCTATATTTGCTGCTTTATTAATATGCCGAAGTACAAAGTTATAAGTTTCTTCCGCCTGTAACCCAATGTGGACAATAATGCTTTTTTGATCTAAAAACTCTTCCGTTCCTGTCCCTTTGAAACGGGCACATTCAACTTTGGCATTCGGAAACATAGAATTACGCAAATTATCATCCGAAAATAGAAGTAAAGCTTTTGTAGGATATTCTTTATCCTGTTCAGTCTTAACCAATTCCAGTTTACGAAGTACTTGAATATTTAAATCTTCACCTGTTTTCTCTTTGTAGAGTAACTTAAACCCACTTATATCCAATTCATCTGCGGACTTATCCATGACAACCTCACTATCAAAAGAAATATTTCTCCGTCTCCGCTCTAACTCTGCAATAATTGTTTCATCAGCTAGTTTATTGGTTGAACCAACCCTAATATAAGTTCCTTTCAGCTTCCCTTTATCTTTAAGATAGTAAGGGGGCATACTTCCACGATAAATACACACTTTAATAAGGTGTTTGTCCTCTATAGTTAAAAAAGAGACTTCAGGTAATATAATCGGATAACATCTATCATATATTAAATTACTAATTTGCTCTTCAATACGAGGTAATTCTTCTTCTGACAACCCTATTATCTGTCGCGGGTTATCATTGATACCTATATAAATTTCACCTCCCGCATCATTGGCAAAAGCCACTACAGTTTTTGCTAAATCAGAATTTGTAGGAAGCTCACCTTTAAATTCTAAACGCCGACCTTCAGACTGGTTTATAAGTTCATTAATAGACATCTATTGAATATATTGTTTTTTAAACTTTTTCTCGAAGCAAAAGTACAATAAAGATATGACAAATAATTGGAGAAGCAAAAGAACTTTCTTATCTTTGTCTTTATCTGATAATCAAACCAACAAACTGCAAAATATAATTATCCATAATATGAATAACATACAAGTTAGCCTAAAAGCAGATAACCAAAACGGAATACTATCCATACAAGGAGTTGATTTATTTAGTATCATAGATACCGACTGGAACTGGAACAATATTTCATTCATACAAATCAGCTATCAATGAATATTTCTAATCAATTATTGGATGAAATAGCCAAAGAGTGCCAACCATTATTTAAAGGAATAAAACAAGAAGACATACATGTAAAATGATTAGTTCATTGATAAAAAGTAACCATTTAGATTAACTGGATAGTTAACCTACTCTCATTTATTCATTTATTATTGGTACTACAGACTGATTAGACAGTAGGAAACAAAATAAGTTTTTCGCCGAAAAGGAGGTCGAATATACTTTCTTTTCGTATTTTTGCACTAAATTTCCTAGAATCATGAATAGTGAACCAACATATAACTTGTTAAACTCCATCAATTACCCCGAAGACCTACGTAAACTAACCGTAGAGCAACTGCCGGAAGTATGCGGTGAACTAAGGCAAGACATTATTAAAGAACTCTGCTGCAACCCCGGACACTTCGCCGCCAGCCTGGGAACCGTGGAACTAACCGTAGCTCTGCACTACGTCTACAATACACCATACGACCGTATTGTATGGGACGTGGGACATCAGGCATACGGCCACAAAATTCTGACAGGACGCCGTGAAGCATTTTCCACAAACAGGAAACTCGGAGGAATCCGCCCTTTCCCATCTCCGGAAGAAAGCGAATATGATACTTTCACGTGCGGACACGCTTCCAATTCTATTTCTGCCGCTCTCGGTATGGCTGTCGCAGCCGCCCGGAAAGGAGACGCCAAACGCCATGTAGTAGCCATTATCGGCGACGGATCAATGAGTGGCGGACTGGCTTTTGAAGGACTGAACAACGCATCTGCCACGTCGAACAACCTGCTCATTATCCTGAATGACAATGATATGGCAATCGACCGCAGCGTAGGAGGCATGAAGCAGTATCTTTTCAACTTAACGACTTCCAACCGCTATAATCAGCTACGTTTCAAGCTCTCGCGCATGCTGTTCAAGCTTGGCATTTTAAACGAAGAACGCCGCAAAGCACTCATCCGTTTCGGAAATAGCCTGAAATCAATGGCGGCACAGCAACAGAATATTTTTGAAGGGATGAATATCCGTTACTTCGGTCCGATAGACGGACACGACGTAAAGAACCTGGCAAGAGTATTACGTGATATCAAAGATATGCAAGGACCTAAAATCCTGCACCTGCACACTATCAAAGGAAAAGGATTCGGTCCGGCAGAGAAACACGCTACCGAATGGCATGCTCCCGGCAAATTCGATCCCGTCACCGGCGAACGTTTCATTGCCAACACCGAAGGAATGCCCCCGCTTTTCCAGGACGTATTCGGAAATACACTGGTGGAACTTGCCGAAGCCAACCCGAAGATTGTCGGTGTCACTCCCGCCATGCCCAGCGGCTGTTCGATGAATATACTGATGGAGAAAATGCCGAAACGCGCTTTCGATGTCGGCATTGCCGAAGGACATGCGGTTACCTTCTCCGGAGGGATGGCTAAAGACGGACTGCAACCGTTCTGCAATATCTATTCTTCTTTTATGCAACGGGCGCATGATAATATCATCCACGACGTAGCGATTCAGAATCTTCCTGTTGTTTTGTGTCTCGACCGCGCCGGACTGGTTGGCGAAGACGGTCCTACTCACCACGGAGCTTTTGATATGGCATGTTTACGCCCGATCCCTAATCTGACTATCAGTTCCCCCATGGACGAACACGAATTACGTCGCCTGATGTATACGGCACAATTGCCGGACAAGGGACCGTTCGTGATCCGCTACCCCCGTGGACGCGGTGTACTGGTAGACTGGAAATGTCCGCTGGAAGAAATTCCGGTAGGAAAAGGACGGAAACTGAAAGAGGGTAGCGACCTTGCAGTGATTACTATCGGACCGATAGGAAACGTAGCCACCCGTGCCATCACCCGGGCAGAAGCAGATTTAGGTCTGTCCATCGCCCATTACGATTTACGATTCCTGAAACCGCTGGATGAAGAGTTGTTGCATGAGGCAGGACGCAAATTCCAACGTATCCTGACCATCGAAGACGGAATTATCAAAGGCGGTATGGGTAGCGCTGTCCTCGAATTTATGGCAGACAACGAATACAAACCGACCGTGAAGCGTATCGGTATCCCTAATATATTTGTAGAACATGGGGCAGTCGCCGAACTATACCAACTGTGCGGCATGGATGAAGAAGGGATTCTGACTAAAATAAAAGAATTTATCAATTGACATGAAGATTATTATTGCCGGTGCCGGCAACGTAGGCACCCATTTGGCCAAACTGTTATCGCGCGAAAAGCAAGATATTATCTTGATGGATGATGACGAAGAGAAACTAAGTGCTCTTAGCGCCAACTTTGACTTGCTGACTGTTGCCGCTTCTCCTTCTTCCATCTCCGGATTGAAAGAAGTGGGCGTCAAAGAAGCCGACCTGTTTATCGCAGTCACACCGGACGAAAGCCGCAACATGACTGCCTGTATGCTGGCCACCAACCTGGGAGCCAAAAAGACAGTGGCGCGTATCGACAACTATGAATATCTTCTACCCAAAAATAAAGAGTTTTTCCAGAAGCTGGGAGTAGATTCGCTGATTTACCCGGAAATGCTGGCTGCTAAAGAAATCGTATCTTCCATGCGCATGAGCTGGGTACGCCAATGGTGGGAATTCTGTGGAGGTTCGCTGGTTCTGATTGGTACGAAGATGCGCGAAAAGGCTGAAATCCTGAATATACCGCTGCACCAATTAGGCGGTCCCAACATTCCTTACCATGTAGTAGCCATCAAACGCGGAACGGAAACGATTATCCCTCGCGGAGACGATGTTATTAAATTGCATGATATTGTTTATTTCACCACTACCCGCAAATACATTCCTTATATACGTAAGATAGCCGGCAAAGAAGACTATGCCGACGTACGCAATGTAATGATTATGGGAGGTAGCCGTATCGCAGTCCGTACCGCACAATATGTACCGGACTATATGCAGGTGAAAATAGTGGATAATGACCTGAACCGTTGCAACCGCCTGACAGAGCTACTGGATGACAAAACAATGATTATCAACGGAGACGGTCGCGACATGGACCTGCTTATCGAAGAAGGGCTAAAGAATACCGAAGCATTTGTAGCCTTGACCGGCAACTCGGAAACGAATATCCTGGCCTGTCTCGCCGCCAAACGTATGGGAGTGGAAAAGACGGTGGCAGAAGTGGAGAACATCGACTATATCGGTATGGCAGAGAGTCTTGACATCGGCACAGTTATCAATAAAAAAATGATTGCTGCCAGCCATATCTACCAAATGATGCTGGACGCCGACGTGTCTAATGTGAAATGCCTGACTTTTGCCAATGCGGACGTTGCAGAATTCACCGTACCGGAAGGGGCCAAAATAACCAAACACCTGATTAAAGACCTGGGACTTCCCAAAGGCACCACCATCGGAGGAATGATCCGTAACGGAGAAGGTATCCTGGTGACAGGTGATACGCAAATCCGCCCCGGCGACCATGTAGTCGTATTCTGCCTAAGCATGATGATTAAAAAGATTGAGAAGTTCTTTAACTAAGTATTAACAAATACTTGTATATGATTAACTCGAAGATGATATTCCGGATTCTGGGTTTTCTGCTTCTGATAGAAACAGTTATGCTATTATGTTGTGGGGGTGTTTCTCTTTTTTATAAGGAGAATGACTTGCAGAGTTTTCTGGTTTCATCGGCTATTACCACTAGCATCGGTATTCTGTTGCTCGCCATCGGGAAAGACGCAGTGAAATCCCTGAATCGCCGTGATGGATATGTCATAGTCAGTGTAGCATGGGTCACCTTTTCCCTTTTCGGAATGTTACCTTATTATATAGGAGGGTATATTCCAAGTGTTACGGATGCATTTTTTGAAACGATGTCCGGGTTCAGCAGTACGGGTGCCACCATCTTGAATAATATAGAGTCAATGCCTCATGGAATACTTTTTTGGCGGGCTATGACGCAATGGATAGGCGGTTTGGGTATTGTATTCTTCACCATTGCCGTTCTACCGATTTTCGGTGTGGGTGGAATTCAGGTGTTCGCAGCAGAAGCCAGCGGTCCTACTCATGACAAAGTGCATCCCCGTATTGGTATCACTGCCAAATGGATTTGGGGTATTTATGCCGGAATGACAGGAACATTGATTGTCTTATTAGTATTTGGAGGTATGAGTGTGTTTGACAGTATATGCCATGCTTTCACGACAACCAGCACTGGCGGATTTTCTACCAAACAAGCAAGTATCGAATATTATCACTCACCCTATATAGATTATGTAATCTCTATTTTCATGTTTCTTTCGGGCATCAACTTCACGCTATTACTGTTGATGTTCAATGGAAAAATAAAGAAGTTCATTCATGATGCAGAGCTAAAGTTCTATTTCTGGTGTGTCTCTTTCTTTACTATATTTATTGCAGTCTGGCTTCATCAGACTTCTTCTATGGAGATAGAAGAAGCGTTCCGTAAATCTCTTTTCCAAGTGATTTCCTTGCAAACTTCTACGGGATTTGCCACAGCCGATTATATGCTTTGGCCTTCTATCCTTTGGGGATGCCTTCTAATAGTGATGATAATCGGAGCCTGTGCCGGCAGTACAACAGGAGGTATAAAATGTATTCGTATGGTTATCCTGTTTCAGGTTGTGAAAAACGAATTCAAACATATTCTTCACCCTAATGCCGTGCTCCCGGTGCGAGTTAACAAACAGGTTATTTCTCCTTCCATCCAGTCTACAGTATTGGCCTTTACTTTTTTATATGCAGTCATCGCTATCATCAGCATACTTATCATGATGGGGCTGGGAGTCGGTTTTCTGGAATCAATCGGAACGGTTATCTCAAGTATGGGTAATATGGGACCGGGACTCGGTACATGCGGCCCGGCTTTTTCATGGAGTCAATTGCCTGATGCCGCCAAATGGCTGCTTTCTTTTTTAATGCTCTTGGGACGTTTGGAATTGTTTACAGTATTACTACTTTTCACTTCCGATTTCTGGAAAAAGAATTAAGAATTCAATAAAGGTAGTCTCTTTAATGCAAAAGCTACAATAAGACATACATTATCAAGCTATTACAAAGAGTACTTATCTATTCATATATTCTCAACGATACTCACTGTAATGAGAAAAAATACTCATCGCAATGAGAAAAAGTTCTCATTATAGTGAGAATTCTTTCTCATTACGGTGAGTATTCTATCGTATTTTTACGCTGTTATCACATCATATCTTTCTAAGTAAAATCTTTCTTACAACAGGCTTATTTATTTCATAAATCTTATTGATAAGAACATCCATTTCCTGTTGGCGAGCATCACGGACAGCTTCAAACATCATCTTTGAATACATATCACGACGTCCCTTCAACCAAACGTTTTTATCCAAGTTTTCATCCATCACCTCGATCGCTTTTCTGTCGTCAGCATACAGCAATCCCTTTTGCTGGAAAAAGCCGAATTCACACCACGCATATTCTCTGAATGTTCTTTCAATTTCCCAACGATATTCATTCAGGTGCATCACCGTCAATGCTTGTTGGTATTGGGGAGTTTTGGATTCAGCAGCAAGATTAATGCCCTTTGCCAGTTCATCTCCACTCCAGGTTCCAATTTCTTCATCGTCTATCAACAACTTATAATTGCCTTTCAGTCCTGTTACTTTCAACGTTTCACGGTTCATCTCTTCCATAAAAGGAACAACTTTCAGCACTTCTGCCTGGCTCTTTTTCTGTCCCCAACCACGAGCAATAGTATCTAAAGGATAAGGAAGAGCTTCTGCCAAATAGTCAAAACTCAAATCTTTTCCGTTCTTCTTTATATTTGAAACGGTACAATTTTCCGACTTAACGGCTTGTTTTTTATTAGCATTAATCTCCATATCCGCTACTTCTTTACCTACAAATCCCTGGGCTTTCAGGAAAAGATAGGCCATCACCATGTGCCCGTCGTTATCGGGATGAATACGGTCACTGCCACAAAGGGTAAAGGTAGGATCTTTCTGCTGATATTGCTGATTAATAGCTGTCATAGGAGCATTTAAATCGGTAAATTCCCAATTATTCTTAGCTGCCGATTCTTTCTGATATTCAACAAGCCGTTTGATGGTTTCATTCTTTGTCTTGAACGGTGTATTCTCTTTGAGTTGTACGGTTTCATCATACGGAGAAGTTCCGACCATCACGATACGGGTATCAGGAAGATCTTTAAAACGTTTCTCCATCTGCTGGTAATTCTTTATACTTTCCTGATATTTCTGCTCACCGAATTCTTTGGGCTTATCACCGTTATATTCAAAATATCCGGAATCATTCATACCAAAAGTAACCATCAACACGGAAGGTTTCATCGCAAAAATATCACCATCCAGACGTTTGTTCATATCATAGGCTGTATCTCCACCAATACCACCGTTGAAAACACGGATAGGCATATCTGGAAAGCGGGTCATATAATACAACCAGATGTATGAATGGTAATGACCACCATCCGTTATACTATTTCCCAGAAACACTGCTCTCTCACCCTCCTTAAAAGGTTTCACAGTTTGTGCAAACGCAGCAGTACATGTCATACAAGCCGCTGCAATCAATACAAAAAGTTTTTTCATGTCTTAATTTCTATTTTATAAACTGTTATTTTCATTATGAACGTTTTCTTTATTTTTTGAGAGGATCATATACGGCAACTGCCACGCGTGAATCGGCACAGCCATAATATAAGAACCATTTCTGATTGTGGAATACAAGTCCTTCTATAAATACGGTTCCGGCTGGATATTGTCCGCTCTTCTCAAAGTCTGATTCGGGAATATAGAAAGGTTTATCCAAGCGATCGATTAGTTTAGTAGGATCTTTGGCATCAAATAAGGCTTGTCCGGCGCAATAAGAGTTGGCTGTATACAGTGTGTCTCCTTCTGCGCCCGATTTATTTTTGCCGTTATAAAATAAAAGGATTCCTTTGTCAGTCAGGATGGCAGGAGGACCACATTCGGTCAGGTCACTGTCGAACTTACCTGAGCGGGGAGTCATCACTTTCAGGAATTCTCCATTTTCATCCAACATCGGTTCCCAGTTGACAAGGTCTGTGGAAGTGGCTACATTCACAAACTTTTCTCCCCAGTACATCCAGTATTTGCCATCAATCTTGGCAATCACTTGTTTGCCGTCGATTAATTGGGTTACGATAGAGGCAGATTTGGAAAATTCATCTATGAATCTTCCGTTATATGCTTTTGCGAAAGCCGGTCCATGTTTTTCCCACGTTTGAAGATCGCGCGAGGTGGCCACTGCCAAACGCGCCTGTTTGCGGTTCCATTGTGTGTAATGCATTACGTAAAGCCCGTCTTCTGTTACAGCAACACGTGGGTCTTCGCAACCGCCGGGATTTTCCAGTTCTTTCTGACTGTCGTCTGCCGGATAAAATACAGGTACGGACATTCGTTTGAAGTGTAGTCCGTCGTCAGAAGAGGCATATCCCAGACGGGAGGTACGTGATCCGATACCGGTTGCCGAGTTATCTTCAGCCCGGTAGAGGACTACTACTTTCCCATCATAAACAGTAGCAGCGGGATTAAACGTATCACTCGCTTCCCATGCTACTGAATCCTGTCTCATCGGACAATAGAAAAAGGTAGTAGTGTCAGGAGAAATAATCGGATTAATACCTTCCGGACGCTGGAAATCTGCCCACGCCCAATCCGGGAACTCTGCTGTTTGCTTCTTCTCGCCACAGGAAGTGATTAATGCGGCAGCCATCAGTAGATAAGCTATGTTTTGTAGTTTTCTTTTCATTTTCACGTTTGATGTTATAAATAAGTGCTCTTACAAAATTATCTTATATCATAAATTCATATACCTCGTTGATTTGCTTTAAGGAAAAGAGGGAGGCGTCACTTTAGTTCCCCACTTCACGTCAGGCTTGGACGAGGTAGTGTATTCTATCGTAGCCCCATTATTCAGTTGATCCCAATCGATCCATGTACTGTCATACGGTTTACCGTTCAGTTTCATGGACTTGATATAAATATTCTTTTCCGAACCGCCTTTTATCACCATATCCCCTTTCTTCAAATGAACTTTCACGGATGAGAATATCGGAGTGTTCACCGTAAAGCCTCCCACTCCCGGTATTTCGGGATAAAGACCGATACAAGCGAACACATACCAGGCGCCCATCGTCCCTAAATCATCATTGCCCGGCAGACCATCAATTTTACTTGAATATTGTTCATTCAATACACGGTTAATAATCTCCTGTGCTTTATAGGGAGTTCCTACCCAGTTGTATATCCAGGGAATGTGGAAGCTCGGTTCATTGCCGGAAGCGAACCAGGCATCATTATAACCGGCATCCAGGCGGGTAAAGAATTCATCCAGACGTTTTTCTGCCGCTGCTTTGCCTCCAATGATTTCTATCAGACCGGCAATGTCGTATGGTACCATCCAGAAATAATTCTTATAGGTCGATTCACGGAAATCTTCAGTCAGTGGTTTCCACGAACCATCCGGATTACGTGATTGCAACCATCCGGTTTCCGGGTTATACAGATTCTTCCATGAACGTGCAAAATGGAAATAACGCCAACTTGCAAACTCATCTCCTACGGCATGTAAGGCAAATTGTGCGATTGCAAAATCAGCGGAAGTATATTCTAGTTGTATAGAAGCGTTGTAATATCCTTTATCCAAATACTGTTTCAGTCCCGGACGAGCCTCAACCTCCTGTGACATTGCTCCCGGTTCTTCCGCTCCTTTTCTCATGGTTTTGAAAATCGGTTTCGGGTCATAATTGCGGGCACCAAAAGCGTAAGCATTGGATATTAGGATAGGAGTCGGATCTCCTTGCATCACGCCGGTCTCTATATTAGCCATCACCCAACGCGGGAAAGCACCACCAGCTTCTTCGGCAAACAATTGGTGAGAAATAACAATATCAGAGGCTACTTCAGGATCAAGGATTGACAATAGTTGAATCTGTGTACGATAGGTATCCCAGTTGCTAAAAGAAGTATAGTGCTTGGAACGGGATTTATGCACTCTGAAGTCAGCTCCCATGTATTCTCCGTTCACATCGCTGCATACATTCGGGTGAATGAATGAACGATACAGATGAGTATAAAATTGAGTGGTACGATCCGGATTGGTTCCTTCTACTTCAATCTTACCCAAATAATGATTCCATTTGGATTCTGCCTGATTCTGAATCTGCAGGAAATCCCATCCGGTATTCTCCGCTTTCAGATTCTCGCGTGCATTTTCTACTGATACATAAGAAACCCCAATCTTATATTGGATATTTTTCTTCTTATTTACATCAAAAGTAAAATAGACTCCGGAGTATTCTCCTTCAGCAAAAGTCGTGTTCGGCTTCAGTTCATCTCTTTTCCATGTTCCCGATTCCAACGCATCCGTATCAAACTCTGCTACAAAATAGACTTTATACGGTGTACGGAGTCCACAGAAATTACCGCCTTCTGCATATCCTTCACACTTATTCGGTGCAGTAATAACGATGGCGGCCTGCTCTATCGGAGTTGCGGAAATGCCTCCACCGATAATTACCGTACCATATTGCTGATCGGCCGGATATTCATAACTCGCCATACCGGTCCTTTCGGTTACTGTCAGTTTTGCATGAATATCTTCCTGCACCTTTGCTTCATAATAACCGGCGTGTCCTTTTTCTTCAGAAATATTGATGCGGTAGTTGAGGATATTGTCCGGAGACATCTTCAGTTTACCTTTTACCGGAAAAGTGGGAAAGTTGCCCATGTGCTCGCAACCGCCACCACTCAACTGATTGATGACGAATCCGGAACGTTTGGAAAAATAAGAGGGGGTGAACTGCACCATTCCGTATGGATAGGTGGCTCCGGGATAAAGATATCCCGAAGTCAAACCCACGCCCTTCGTTCCTATCAGGGTATTTACCTGACGGGCATAATTACTCCCGACGTTCTGCGCCGAGAGACTCCCCCACCCTCCAATCAAAACCAATAATAAACCTGTTAAAATTTTATTTTTCATACTGTATTCTTCTTATATCTTTTTAGTTTCTTATTCTTTCGACAATGAGAAAGGAGCAGCATACTTCGACGTACATCGTTCTTTATTCGGTTGACTTCCCATTTCAAAACGGATAATTCCTCCGTCTGCTATATCGTCGTATCTGATAAAATTCTTATCCAACACACGTCCATTTAAGGTAGCAGACTGGATATAGAGATTCTCTTTACTATTGTTGTTCGCTTCAATCACGAATTTATTGCCGTTTTCCATCGTTATAGTAGCTTTCTTAAATAACGGGCTACCAATTACATACTCATCCGTACCCGGACAAACGGCATAAATGCCTAATGAGCTCAAGATATACCATGATGACATACCACCCTGGTCTTCGTCTCCCGGATATCCTCTTTCTGTGGAATTATACAATCTTTCAACGATCTGGCGTACCCAATACTGTGTTTTCCATGGCTGGCCGGCATAGCTATACAAATAAGGCATGTGCTGAATCGGCTGATTGCCGTGTGCATATTGTCCCATACCCGCCAATTCCATTTCTTTCATTTCATGGATCACTCCTCCGTAAGTTCCCGGTTTAATAGTGCAGGGAAGGGTGAATACCGAATCCATTTTGGTCGTAAATCTTTGGTCGCTTCCGAACAAGTCTATTAATCCTTCTACATCATGGAATACGGACCAGGTATAATGCCAGGCATTACCTTCGCAGAAAGGTCCACCCCACTCCAATGGGTCAAACGGTTCCTGCCATTTACCATCAACGCCTTTTCCACGCATAAAACCGATAGACGGATCGAATACGTTTTTATAATTATACATCTGACGGGCAAAGACTTCCTGATAGTGTTTGTTTCCGGTCATTTTAGCCAGTTGGTAGCCACAGAAATCATCGTATGCATATTCCATTGTCTGTGCACTCGATCCCATTGATTCCGGATAAGGAACATATCCCAGTTCAAAATATTCTTTCCAGAAACCACGTCCGTTGGCACCTCCCCAAGGACCTTTATTCATGGCTTCGTGTGCGTAGGCTTTCAGAGCTTTCTCCGGATCAAAAGTCCGAATCCCTTTTGCCCACGCATCTGCCAATAATGAAATGGAGTGATTACCCAACATTCCTCCTGTTTCTCCGGGTGCTGACCAGGAAGGTAACCATCCGCATTGTTCTTGTGCGGCAAGCAAGGCATTCATGTAACGTCCCTGCATAGTAGGATGAAGAATATTAGTTAATGGAAATTGAGAACGGAAAGTGTCCCAGAAACCATTATCTGTATACATATATCCGTCATATACTTTACCGTCATAAGGACTATAATAATAAGGTTCTCCATTTGCTTTACGTTCATAGAATTTGCGTGAGAAGAGATTGGCACGGAACAGGCAGGAGTAGAAAGTTTTCATTTGTTCGTCTGTTCCACCTTCTACCTGGATTCTGTTCAATAATTCATTCCACGTTTTATGTCCACGTATTTTGGTGGCTTCCAAATTCTTATCTTTACCCAGTTCGTCGTTCAGTGTAATCACAGCCTGCTCTGCGCTGATATAGGAAGAGGCAGCCTTTGCCTGTACTTTCGATCCTTTCTTAAATTTGATATAAGCACCATAGCCTTTGCCTTCTCCTTCCAACTTTTTAGGATAAATCTCATCTTTCTGATTTTCCCACATACCGTAATCCTCAAATGCTTTGTCGAACTGCACTACAAAGTAACTACGGAATGTCTTAGAGTTATTTACAAAACGTTGGTTATTCACCCAACCGGAGATTTGTCTCTTTGCCGGATCAATCTTGATTTCACTCATATCTGTATATCCGTCAATTACCAGATAGGCGTCTTCGGTAGAGGGATAAGAAAAGCGTAAATGTACACCACGAGTAGTTGGAGCCATCTCGGTTGTAATTCCATTATCCAGCATCACTTTATAATAATGCGGCTTGGCTATTTCATTATCATGGCTGAACTTCGTTGCCCGCATCTCCTGATTTACAACTAATTTCCCCACCATCGGCATAAAGGAATACACTGCATAATCACTCATCCACGGACTGCATTGGTGAGACTGGCAGAATCCTCTGATATTATCTACTGCATATTGATATTTCCAGCCTTCTCCATTTTTCCCTGTCTGGGCAGACCACGTATGCATGGCATAAGGCATACCTGTAGTAGGATATGTATTTCCATAACTTAATCCGAAATGAGAGTCGGTACCTTGCAGTGTATTGACATATTGCACAAGGTCTTTCATTTGGGCATATATACCTGTTGAGAAAAAAGAGAAGATCACTAAATAAATGAGCTTGTTCATGGTTATTTTTTTATGTGTTACATCTATTTCACTTGACAAATCGAAACAACTATATCTATTTATTACCATAAGTAATACCCTGCCAGTCATCTGTACGGAAAGGGGACGCCGGAAGGTTAACTCCATTGTATAAATTACAAATTGGATTATCTGCCCAAGCATAACGCACTGCTATTGGGAAAGCAACTTCAGGAGATGAGACGATGATGGAATTACCATCAATCACAGCATCAGCCCAGTGAAACTTATGATCAACGCCAGAGATAGTAAATCCTTTTAGAGTTTCATTATTTTGAGTTTTCAGTCCCCCGTCTGTATGCTTAAAGTAAATGCGTATCTTATTACCTTCAATCTGATAAGTATCATACATAGGACCAGAATAAGGAATCTTTTCTCCATAGGTTTGCGTCCGGGCAACTAACGCCAAGCGTCTTCCTACTTCCTGTTTGTTCTTCGGATGAATATCAAAAGCATCACCTATATCAATTGTCACAGCCATACCTGTATTTGCAAGATGCAAGGTTCTTGTCTGAGCTTCTCGTAACTCTGCCCAGGTTGCGTCTACCGGAACAGTTTGTTGAGCTGTGAAACTAGCTAACTGTACCATATAAAATGGGAAATCATATCCCCAACGATCCCGCCAGTCTTTTATCATTAATGGCATCAATTCGCGATATTGATATGCTTGCCTTGTATTAGCCTCTCCTTGATACCAGATCGCACCCTTAATAGCATAAGGAATTAGGGGATTCAACATTGCATTGAACAGAAAACTGGGAACATTCGGTTCATTAGCAGTATTAACTGGCATCTGTGGAATATCCTTAATATTCAAAGAAATCTGATACTTCCAATCTCCAGCCAATTGTATGACATCTGATTGGGAACGATGAAGTGAAATACTTTCCGAACTACCATTAATTCCTCCTGTACCGCCTGTATCCATTACCCGTACAGCAATCACAGCCTTTCCTATCTTAACTAACCCTTTCGGAATTTTATAACTTCTTGGAGCCATCCATCCTTCTGTATGACCTACTTGCACACCATTAAAGTAAGTAAAATCATTATCATCAATTACCCCTACATTCAATGTCAGCTCTTTACCTGCCCAGTTAGCTGGAATATCTATCGTTTTCCTAAACCAAACAATACCATTAAATCCTTTCAAATCTTGATCTTGCATCAAACCAGGTACTTTCATTGTTTTCCATGTGCTATCTTCCAAATCTACAGCCGCCCATACAGCTTTACTATTGACAAACCCTTTATCAATCTTCTCTACATCCTTTTTCCAATCTTCCAGATCCGAATGAAATTTCCTTTCACGATCTTCTTTGGTTATTGGAAGTTCATTCAACACATCCAGTTTCTTTTGCATATCTGGCATTGTTGCCAACGCTTCCTTGCTCGTCCAAGTTTCTATATACGTACCTCCCCAAGATGTGTCAACCAGTCCGATTGGTACATTCTGATATTTATGCAAATCGCGTCCGAAGAAATAACCAGCTGCTGAAAAGTCTGCCACACTTTTTGACGAACAAACTTGCCAGCCATTTCCTGCTGCTTTTATATCACTAACAGGCAATGGACTTGTAGCTTTTTCTATCAATAGGAAACGAATATTTGGATAGCTATTTGCTTCTTCTTTTTCTTGTTGGTAGTTCATTACTTTACCCCAACCTTCTACCTGCATTTCCATATTTGATTGACCGGAACATACCCATACCTCCCCAATCATCACATTAGAAAGCTTCACTTGTTTCCCATCGGAAATTGTAATATCATAAGGACCTCCTGCTGCTGGAGTGGTTACTTTTGTTTTCCACTTTCCTCGCGCATCAGCTTGGATAGTATATCTCTTCTGATCCCATGAAGTAATAATCTCTATCTCTTTATTGGGTTTAGACTCACCCCATATAGGGGCTTGTGTTTGTTGCTGCAACACCATGTTATCCGAGAATATTGGAAGCAAGTTCACTTGCGCTGAAACACTAGTCACACATAATGACCAGAATAATGAAAACATATACAACTTATTCATTCCTAAATATACTTTTATCAATTTACAAGATATTTATTATAAGAACGAATAAAAGAACATTTACCACTAATATCCATTTTTTAGTTTTCCCAATTAGCCTACCTGAGAATAGCCCAAAATATATCTTTAACAATATTTAAGAGGACCATTTCCTGTTTATAAAGTCAAGAAATGATCCTCTTAAATGAACGATATTAATGCCTATCAAACTTATTCTTTATAAAGCATTTCCCAATTGTATACACGATAGAAGTAAGGACGATAAAGATCTGCACTACCTATTGCATTAAAATTTCCTCCAAAGCCATCTGCAGGGTCTGTATTAGTAGAAAAGACTAATTCACCTTCTCGTGATAAATGAGGATGTAAATTCACCATATATAAATTACCATAAGTCTGTACCCCCAATTTATCCAAAGTATTTGGAAATCCGAATAAAGTTTTACGATCTACAAAAGGTCCATAAGGCTTATCACTCCTGAAAATATACATTTCGCGTCCAAACCATTTGGCCTGTGCTACCATATAATAACTGTCTCCTTTTTTAAATACCCAAGGCATACTACAATCTTCTGCTTGAATTTTTGAAAGAGCAACTTGTTCTTGCGTTGGATAAGCATTTTGCCAGGAGTATTCTCCTTCTTCATTACACACATAATATTCCCATGGACTATCTAAACTATGTGTAGCCGTACGTGCAACTATAATATCATAATTATTATATGTACCATACAAATAAATATGTCCGTCTTCATCTTCATACAAAGTAGAACCATATCCATAAATATCAACATCATTAAAATGATGATTTGTACTAATGAGTTTCATGTAGTTTTCATCACCCGGTTTACCTTCTAAACTATAAGTAGCCAGACAAATCCCTTCATGTCTCATCAAATGTTCTTCATCCGTATTATCCACCCCATTCCAAAGAACTTGCAATTGATTATTATATACTGTAGCATCACCAGCCCAATATAACCAGTCTTGATCAATCTCTCCTTCTTGAATCTGTTCATCTGTTTTGGATGCCCTCGGATGACGAATATGAGTACGTGCCTGATAATAGCGTGGAGCATTAGGATCAGTAGTCTGGATAAAATCAGCCAACCAAACAAGATTCTCCTCCTTATCACCTGGTGTTTGTACCATAATCGTGTTACGTGGGAAGTTCACCTTGTTTCCATCACGTGACCGGGTTTCTCCATCTACAACTCCATAAAAACTATCATTAAATGACCAAAAGGTATTTCCATCAGGCAATTGAGTCGTCAGCACTCCATCCCCTCCATTCCATCCTAAAGTACGAGTAAATAATTTATCATATTTCTTATCTTTAAAAGCTACCACATAATCATTACGTTCCAACAGTTCTAATTCCCATGCCGGGTCTATATTATTTAATACATTTTCTACAGCATCATCTTGCGGAGTATTCTTGTATTCCAAAGGAAAAGCTTCAAATTTGTCACAAGCTTCAATTGTTCCACACAACAAAGGAAGTAATAAGAACTTTCCAATCTTATATTTATTCATAACTATATCTTTTATCAATTAATTAGAATGTCAATTGCACACCCAAATTCACAACACGTTGGTTCATGTATGCATCACCAGCCGTATTTGTTTTTATTTCCGGGTCTTGCTGATACTTATCATAACCTGTAAATGTTAGCAAATTGTAAGCATTTACATAGAAACGAATATTATCGATAGCTTTCGGCAATATCTTCTTTGGAAGCTGATATCCCAAATCGACAGTTTTCAAGCGAATATACCAAGCATTAATCAACCAAAAATCAGACATATAGGTACTGGCACTATTAATTGTAGAAGGATTGGTCGTCAAACGCGGGAAAGCAATTTCTTCACCATTTTGATAGCGTTCCAATGTCCAACGACTTGTGTGGATCGGTTGAAACTGACTCTTAAATGATTCAATACCTGTACCATTAATAGCAAAGCTATAATCGAATGAGCCCTGAAATAATACATTGAAGCTAAATCCTCGCCAATATCCACCAAACGACCATCCCAAAGTAGTAGAAGGCAAATTCGGTTTACCAATAGCTCCTTTATCATAATCATCGATTGTTCCATCATTATTCAAATCGGCATATTTTAAATCACCGGCTTGTACTGGAATATCTGTATATGGAGTCGCCGGAGCATCTGGAGCACCAGACTGTATTTTTGTAATATCTTCTGGAGTATAATACCCAATCCATTTATAACCAAAAGGTTGGTTCAAAGGTTTCCCTGTCTCTGCTAACCATGGATATTTTTGCTGAGCTTCAGCTTTATAATCGACTCTATTCTTTGCATAAGAAAAGACTAGATTCGTATTAAAATCAAAATCACCAAAACGGTCCTGATAACTAATCTGACCATCGAACCCTTGGTTGGTTGTCTTAGCTATATTATTGGGAGAAAATCCGATGCCAAGAACCAGCGGAATATCATTTCTCGTCACCAATTGATCATAACGTTTATCTAAAAAATAGTCAATAGTAAACGAAAATTTATTCAAAAAATTCATATCCAAACCAACATCAAATTTCTTCGCCTTTTCCCAAGTAGCATTAGGAGTTCCCAAATCACCTTCCTTATAAGAGTCAGTAAGTTTTGGATAATCACCAAAAGAGTAACCATCCCCCTTCTGATATACCTGATCATACAAATAACGATTGCCCGCTGCCACATCCGAACCAACAAGACCGTAAGAAGCTCTAACTTTCAAAAGTTGTACTCTATCTGCCAGCCAATCTACATTCTTAAAAAAGTCTTCTTCTGAAATAGCATAACCAATACCTACAGCCGGAAAGAATCCGAAACGATTACTCCTTCCAAAACGATCGGTTCCATTATAAGCCATATTGAGATCTATCAAATATTTGCTTTTATACTTATATCCCATTGTTAAGGTATATCCCTCAAAATTACTGGGAACAGCTGCTGATACAAGACCATCCCTGTCTACTGTCGTAGTTTGAAGATTATACAGAAACATAGCACTGACATCATGATCTCCTCCATTAAATACGCGAGCATAGTTCACCGATGCCTGAATATTCAAATCTTTTGTAGCCTTTTCCGTACCACTAGTCACAGAAAACGTTCCATAATCATATACTTTATTGGGATTAATTACATATCCATTAGTTGACGAATCATAATGATAAGTAGGATATTGAGATCGGTTTGCCTGACGATGATTTTCGTCTACACTCGAATATGCCAAACGATAATTGGCAGAAAGTCCCTGTGTCAGAAAATCCATTTTCCAAGTAGCTCCATATAGAATATTATTATCATTACGACGGGTACGCTTATATCCTTCATTTGCTAAACGAGCATTCAATGTTGGTCTATACCCCTCCGTATCATTCAAATAAGCATAAGAGCCATCCGGATTCAATACTGGAGCTGAATAAGGATGCATTTTTGAAAAATCATAAATTTCACCTGTCGCATTCATATTACAAGGCTCATTGATATTCATAAAACGCGATGATATATCCAAGCGCATACTCAAATTATCCGTCACAGCAAAGTCTATATTAGTACGATAATTGAAACGACGGTAAAAATAATTAGAATTCACTCCACTATCCTTTGTCCCAAAGTCTTTCACCATACCATCTTGCGTAAAGTAACCAGCAGAAACAAAATATTTCAGCCTTTTAGAACCACCGGAAACATCCACATTCACATTTTCCTGAAAAGCACTTTTCTTAAAAATCTCATCATACCAATTTACATCAGGATGACCGTAAGGATCTGTATGATCTCTGAAAGCCATCACATCTGCCTTTGAGAATGGTCTAGGCATACCATCATTCTCGTAAGCTTCATTCACCAAAATGGACGTATTGTATGAGTCCAAAAATTTCGGAGTACGTACTGGAATCTGCATACCACCTTCTAAACGTACATTGATTTGAGGCTTACCCTGTTCTCCTCTTCGGGTCTTCACTACCAATACTCCATTAGCTCCTTTAATACCATAGATAGCCGTTGTAGAAGCATCTTTCAAGATAGATATACTTTCGATTTCATTCACATTGATTTGAGACAACTGATCATACGTATACTGAACATCGTCCACTATAATCAATGGCTTATTACCATCTGTATTCAATGAACTCACACCACGAATAAAGAAATCAGAAGCATCTTTACCCGGCTGTCCGGATTGTTGTTGGCTAAAAAAGCCCGGTAATTTTCCAGTTAATGCATTCTGTAAACTACTAGTCGGTACATTACGAATTTCACGAGCTTGTATACCACTAACAGCTCCAGTCATCGTAATACGCTTAGCTTTACCATAAGCTACTACCACTACCTCATCAAGATTCGTCAAGTCTGGCGTTAGCTCTACGTTCCAATCCCGCTGATTCCCAACCTTCACAGTAAGTTTCTTAAAACCAATATAAGTGAATTCCAACACTTCACCTTTATTTACCTTCAACTGATAATTACCGTCAAAATCCGTAATTGTACCAATTGTCGCATCCTTCACTTTTACATTTACTCCCGGAAGCAGTTCACCATCTGTGGAAGACACCTTTCCTTTTACTGTTATCGATTGTCCAAAGGCAAACGCAAACAGGTTTATACTTAATAATATTAAAAGTATTCTTTTCATAACATATTACCAATTCGGGTTTTGAACCATATTTTTATTCTTTATCACTTCCGAGTACGGAATAGGATAGAAGTAACGTTTCACATTAAACGTAGTAGACAATACATTTATCTTATAATAAGTCGTTACGGCACCAGAAATTTGAATATTTAAACCTTCCAGAGGTTTCTCAAAAACTTCTTCAGCTATTCTCCAACGACGGATATCCCAATAGCGTTGTTCTTCAAAAGCCATCTCAATACGTCGTTCGTTTTGAATAATTTTACGCATCTCAGTTTTATTTATCGCCCCTAATGCTCCTAAGCCATAATTATCATCTTCATCGATACCCGCACGTTTCCTCAACGCGATAATAGCATTATATACATCTTGTGAAGGTGTCGACTGATATTCATTCAACGCTTCAGCATAATTTAGCAATACCTCTCCATATCGATACATCACCCACAAGTGTAGTGCTTCATTATCATACTCGCTTTTCGTTTTATAATCTTTCATAAACTTAGATATATAATAACTAGTTCGGCTATATTCGGCCCCTGAAGGATTATTCGCTCCACCGAAATTTGTTTGAAGCTGCGTATTCAACCAAGAAGAACCATGATGCAATACTGTTAACTCTAAACGGGGATCACGATCTCTATACGGATCATTCTTCTCATTATATTCATATTTTGTACTATTACCGGGAGTTTTTCCATCTTTCATTAAAAATGATTCCACTAAATTTTGTGTTGGATTAGTGTTTCCATATCCCTGCGCATTTCCAGAAAATCCCAATGGACCATTAGCTGTTTCAATACCTTTTCCTTTCCCTATAGGACGAAAGAAAATTAATTCCGGATTACTTGTTGAGCTATAAAATTCTGTAGATATATTACGGTAATCAGTTGTCAATGCTAACGTCTTTTTACCATTAGGACCAAACTCATCAATCAGCGCCTTGGCCGCTTGAGCCGCCAGATTCCATCGCTCCGGATCATAAGAGGCATATCCTATCAATTCATTTCCAGGTTCTATAGGTCTTTCATTAAACAACGGACTAGCTGCATACAACAATACTCTGGCTTTCATTGCCATACAAGCTTCTTTTGTAGGTGCATGTGCATAGTCACCACCATCCGATATTGGTAATGAACGAAGATCATTTTTAATTTCATCCAGTTCACGAACAATATAATCAACGCATTGAGCAAATGTATTTCGGGGAAGCTCTATATCATCATTCAAATCGTATACTTGATCCCCCACCAAAGTGACACCGCCATAACGTTTCACTAGTTCAAAGTAAAAGTGAGCTCTCAAAAAACGAGCTTCCGCTTTCATTGTATAATTCAACGGTTTTACCTCTCCCAACGCATTCGTATATTTCAGGTTAAAAGGCACCACGTCAATATTATTAATCAAGATATTCGCTTTACGGATTCCTTGATAATATTCACCCCATTCCATATCTGTCACACGAGTTAATGCCGAATAGCGTCCCATTAGCAATTTATAGACAGCTGGGTCATTATTATTGACAGAGACAGCATCATCCGAGGCTGCATCCAAAAAATCACCATCTACCCGGTTGTATCCACTATATAAATGTTCATAATAGATATTGTTCAGAAATCGTCTGGATTGTACTCCAGCCGAATCGACTCTGGAAAACAAATAATCAAGCGTGAATTGTTCCACCGGTTCTTTTTCATATCCATCGTTACAAGCCGAAGCCATGAACAACAAGCCTGCACACAAAAATGTTAAATATTTATTTCGTACCATACAATAATTCATTAAAATCTGATATTAATACCTGTACTAATGCAACGTTGTAGCGGATAGCTTGTGAAACTAACTTCCGGGTCAACTAAATCGCACGCAGACTTTGTAAACAAGTTCTGTCCATTGACAAATAATTTCACACGCAAACCACCTAAATTGTTACGGCAAAATGAATCGGGCAAGTTATATCCCAAACTGATATTTTTCAAACGGATATAGTTTCCGGAACGTAACCAGAAAGAGGAGTTCCAGCCATTACCACGATTATAATTATTTCCACCAGCCGTCAGTCTTGGGAACGTAGCAGTTTCAGCTGTTTCCGGAGTCCATCTCCCCAACATATTTTCATAAGCCTGACCATAAAATTGACCATTTTGTTGGAAACCCTCGGTCAAAGTCACATCGCCTAAATAATAATCACGGTTATAAGCTCCTTGCCAAAGCATAGAGAACTCTAGTCCTTTCCACTCAAAACCCAAATTAATTCCAAAATAGGAATACGGTTTATCACCACCAATTACAGTACGATCAAACTCATTAATCACTTTATCACCATTCAAATCTTTGTATTTGATATCACCTGGCTGAATATTTTTAAAACCTTCGATAACCGGACTATTTTCTATTTCTTCTTTGGAAGTAAAAAATCCATCGGCTACCAATCCGTACATTACTCCTACAGGACGACCTGTTTGACGTAGATATTCTTCCGGAACATACTGTTCGTCCATATAGAGCAATTTACTTTGATCACAACTCCAGTTAGCAGAAATATAATAATTGAAATTACTCACACGGTCTTGATAAGTCAACGAGAGTTCTCCACCAAAACGACGTACCTTACCTATATTTTCTGCCGGATAATACTGTCCAATTAACTGGATACTTTTACCTCTGCTTTGGAGCAAATCAAAATATTTATCATTATAATAATCTGCAGTCAGTTTTAAACGGTTATTAAATAATGACAAATCAACTCCTACATTCAACTTATACGCTTTTTCCCATGTCAAGTAGGGATTAGCTAACGGGGTATTTTCTGTTGTAAGATTCCCCATGCCCAGATTTGTTCCCATTGGGTAACCAGCTGCCACATTGCTAGAAAAAGTTTGTCGATATCCATAATAACCAGAGTTATCCATACCATTACCTGTCTTACCAAATGTTCCACGTATTTTTAACTGATCTAGCCAATTAGCATCTTCCATAAAATTTTCTTTGCTTATATCCCAACCAAAGCCAAACGCGTAGAAAGTTCCCCAACGGTTACCTGGCGCATAACGATTGAAATAGCTTTCACTCAAAGCAGCCTGTACAAAATATTTCTCTGCATAATCATAAGCCACATCACCTATAATATTGGAAGGCAACTGAGGTAAATCATAGTTGACCAATGTTTGACGAGTGTCACTCATTAAAGTAGCTTTTACTCCATGTTTTCCAAAGCGCCGATTGTAGTCGACAGCAATCTGACCATACATCTGCTGATAACTAGTCACTGAATTAAAGAAATTAGATTGTGTATTTGTGGCCCCATGTAGAGTATAAAATTCTTTCCCTTCTTTATCAAATCCATAAGCATATACCGGAGCACGTTTGCTTCTTTGAACATAGGAACGGTTCTGAATAGAAACATTACCCACCATACGAACTGACAGACCTTCCACTAATTTGCCAAAATCATATTTCAAGTTAACGCCTCCTACCATATCTCTCGCGCTATCTTTGATATAACCTGAATTAATCGACTGTGACATCAAGTTATTATCAAATGTTTTATTACCACCCCATGTTCCATTTGGGTTTTTTATAGGATAAGCATTATTAGGAGTATTATAAATAGAATTTAATAAGCTCCCATAAGATACACCTGGTTGATTGCCATCTTCCACGCGACCAAGCAAAGTTACTTTTGCTGTAAAGTCATCAGTAATATTGATGTTCACCTTCGAAGAAATCATATAACGTGAATATGATAAATTCGTATCATGTGCATCATTATCTGTGGGATTTGCAAACAACCCTTTTTCACCCTGATAACCTACACTAACAAAATATTGTGTAACCCTATTACCTCCTGTTACATTTAGATTATATGCCTGTGTAGTAGCATTTTTGTTCAATATTTCATCGAACCAATTTATATCAGGATGTGTGTATGGACTAGAATGTGTACGGAACTTATTAAAGTCATCGTATGAATAAAGCGGATCCTTTCCGTCATTTTGTAATGCTTCATTCAACAAGTATGCATATTGATATGCTGATAGAGGTTTAGGAGTTTTCAATGCACTCTGCACACCAAAACGTCCCGTAAAAGATAAATGGATTCCTTCGTTAATAGGTTCTTTAGTTGTAATCAGTAAAGCACCACGCGAACTACGCATGCCCAAAAACATTGATGACAACGCATCTTTTTGTATAGATACCGACTCGATAGCTTCCGGGTCAAGTGAATATAATTCTCTCTGGATACCATCAACAACTACTACTGGACCATTACCACGTGAACCGATACCAAATTCTGTGTTGTCACTATAAAATCCCTCACCAAATAAAGGAACGCTACCAATCAAATCATTTCTTGAATTAGCAGCAATCTGATGTGCACGAGCTCCTGCATATTGACTTACATTCAAACCTGCCATACGACCTTGCAAGGCTGGTAAGATGGTTGTCCCCATCATAGACGACAAGTCGTCCGTGTACACAGTAGCAGCAGAGCCTAAATAGTTTTTCTTATTTTTAGGCTCATAAGGGCCACTAACGGTTTCTCTATTTTTAATAAATTGTTCATTTAATGTCACCTTGAATACACGCTCTGTATTCTTCAACTTATTAACCTTAACTTCTTTGTGAATGAACTCCGGATGTGACAAACGCAGTACATCTCCTTTTTTCATTTGAAATGTAAAAACTCCATCAATCCCTGTTATAACTTTAAAATCACTATTTTTCATGGTGATCGTTACATCCGGAACCGGATTACCGTATTGGTCAACCACCTTACCGATAATACTAGTACCACCTACTTCCTGCGCAAATACTTTCGGAGACATCATTCCCCAAAGCATACCCATAGCAAGCAATACAAAATAAAACCGTCTACTTATTTTAGTTACTATATTATACATATAATTTATCTACCTTTTAATATTAATAAAAAGAACATGATGGCTTTATTCACAAGCAAGTTCGCAAATAAAAGGTTCCTTGTCACCTTCTATCTCTCCCCCTTCCGCAGCTATTTTATCATCAGTACTCGTAATACTAAGCGTACCATCCTCATTTGTAAAGATGTACTCAATACGGGTGATTGTTTCCCCCTCTTGAATTCCAAAATATTCTGCCGGCCAAATTGTTAAATTAAAGATATTACTAAGAAAACTGTCTTCCTTAGGCATCAACGTCTTTACACTCTTTTCTTTTACTTCATACGTATTGCCATTATCCGTATATGCAATAGCTTCCAGATAGACAGCATCAGCCTTCTTAAGTTCATTTTCATATGTATCACCTAGGAAAGTGAATGTCACAAAGTCATCTTGTAATGCTGCTAGCGGTTCAACTTTATTATAGTGAAAAGCACAGAAATCAGTTACTTCGCCTACTCCTTCTACCACTTCAAAGCAGTCGTGGCTAGGTACATACTTCTTGTATTTCATACCGGTTTCGTCATTTCCGGGAAAATCATCTTCCGCAAAATTAATGAAGAAAGCAGGCTTAAAACGGAGATTTTTAGGTCCTGTTTTACATTTCAAAGTTATTTTGAAAGTAGCGTCCTCATGCTCAAGCATCGGATAGATCTTATTCGTACTAAAGGCTACCCATTCCATATCGTTCAATACATTGGTACCCACACCATATTCAGCCCTTAATACTTCTGACCAAGGTACATCCACATTTTTTGGCACTAATTGGGGGTCAACAGGTGACATGGGAAACGGAGTTACTCCATCTTCCTTACCAGTAGCCGTATAAGTCACAGTTGTATTCTCACGTGCATTCCAACTTTTCGGGACCAAGATTGCCATAAGAAATTTTCTTGTTTGATTCTGTGCACATTCGATATGTCCATCAATAGTAAAAGTGGCAATTTCTCCTGCTTTTGCCCAATAAATGGGATTCTCTTCTGTACCTTGGTTGATATTAACCTTATCAAGATAAACACATCCGACTACAACAAGCGCCATCAGAATACTACTGCCTACCCAAGCAACCCTATTTTTTTTGATATTCGTTTTCATAAAATTACCTTAAAACATTATTCTGTTACTTGCTTAAAAGTATAGATATACTTATTTGTATGACATCCCGGACTCAAAGTGATGGTCATCTGACGTTTTCCATCTACTGTTCGAAATCCAATAAGCGTCTTTATTTCCGTCTCTGTTCCATTTTCTTTAAAAAAAAGATGGAACGGATATATAGGATCATCTACACTCCAGCTACCATTACCTTTCACGATAAAAGGTAAATAGTTTTCTATTTTGTATGTATTATCTTCATTCAGCACAATATGGAAACGCGTAAAATCCATCATGTCCGTAATGTCTACTCCATTTCGAGAAACAGCCGACAATTGCCAGTTGGCATTTATGTTTTTAGCTACTTCTGAATAACTTTCAGGGGTTATTTCATCTTTAAATGTATCGCAAGAGCTGACAGCTACTGCCAATGTAAAGAAAACCCCCATTGTAAATCTTATATTTAATTTCATATTATATTCTATTTCTTAGAATTATTCGTAATAAGGATTTTGTATCAAATCTTCAGATTTCACCGTTTCTTTATAAGGAATAGGAAAGAAGTACATCGCTTTACGGAAAGTATGTTTACGTACCGGAACCACCTTGCCTTTTTCTGTTATATTTTTGGTAATTTCGAATCCGTGCATTTGCATATTTTCAGTTTCTTCAGCAATCATCCAACGACGCACATCAAAGAAACGATGTCCCTCAAAAGCCAGCTCAATACGACGTTCCAAACGAATAGCGTCTTTCATTTTTTGGTAATCTGTTTCTACGCCCTCTTCCAATCCATACCTACCGTCATCTCCAGCATCGATACCAGCACGTTCACGAAGTACTTTCAATACTTCATACGGACTTATAATTTGTTCTCCTAAAATATCTTTATGATCAGGCCCATAATATTCATTGACTGCTTCTGCATAATTCAACAGGATTTCAGCATAGCGAATCAAGTCAAACGCCTGTGAAGTACCTACAAACCAATTTCCCGCTAATTGGCGATGACTAAACTTCCGAATATAATATCCGGTCGGCGTACCACTTCCAAAAGCATCAGTAGTCGATCCCACCCCCTTATGAGTATAGACGACGTGATCTTTATCACCTCCACTCATCATTACACTACCATTCCAAACAACAGTATTAGCAAAACGTGGGTCACGTCCTTCTGCTGGTTTCATGGGATCATAAGGATATTTATCGCTCTTTCCTATTTTCTTTCCATCCTTCATCGGAAACTGTTCTACCAAATCGTGATAAATATACCCTCCATTACCATTACCACCACACGTAGGAGGACCAAACAATGCCTCACGTTGATTGCCTTCCCCTGGCCTGCATTCAAATATCATTTCACAATACGATCCATTTGAATACGTCACATAGGCCCCATCTGGCACCTTACCAAAGTCATTATTATGAAAGATTGCATAAAATCCCCATCCTGGTTCTGTTCTTCCGGGATTGTATCCATCAGCTTCTATATGGCGTGTGTAAATAGCATAACGATTTAGCTTTATCACATCAAGAGCTGCATCAACAGCTGCCTTCCAACGTTCTTTATCATAATCAGGATGACCGATCAACTCTTTTGGACAATTAGTAGATATAGCAAAATCACTACCATTGAATAATTTACTAGCTTCATATAAACGAATACGAGAAATCAACCCTTTACATGCACCAGCGGTAGCGCGTCCATTATTTATACCGCTAAATACAACAGGCAAATCTTTTGCAGCCAACTCACATTCGTCTACAATATATTTCACACAATCAGCATATGTGTCACGCTTTGTTTTCATATCATCCGCCACTTCATATATGGTATCACCAAGCAAAGGTACTCCACCATAATGACGCAACATCATTGCATAATACCACGCACGCAAGAAACGTGCTTCCGCTTTATACTGAATCTTAGTGGATTCAAGTAACGGAGCACCATCCACATACTTCATAAATAAATTCACCCTTCGTATATTAGTATATGCTTTCTTCCAAACATCATCTTCCAATACATTAAGTGAATTAATAGTCCCTGTTGCAAACATCACATCATTAGTAACATCAGAGACTACTTTATAAGCAGCCTCGTCACAAGCAGTCTGTAAGCCCCCATGTTCTTTTGTTACCCCAAAAGCATTAGTAGTGTATCGATTGGGCTTAACATCATAACCAACATCTACATAAATTTGAGAAAGGAACCCTGCTGTATATGCACTATCTGCAAAAACAGATTCCCGATCAAGATCTGTTGTTTCAACCTGCTCTAAATTTGCACAAGATGAAAACAACCATACACCTACAATAGGTAAGAATAAATAAAACAAGCTTTTCATATACAATAGAAATAGCGGTTAATAAATCGTTTATAAACTCTGTGAACAGTAATATTCATTATTATTAGTTTTTTTTTATTAGATTACATTTATCTACTTTATTAATAAGACGATTAAAAAACAATACACCACTAAACAACATTGCTTTTTTGTAGTATACAATATCTCTTTATTAAATATGTACTTCAGGAATATCTTGAAAACCAATATTTAGACAAAGAATGGTTATAAATGAAAATACCACATATAAGGATAAAAAACAGTTCATTCGAGCTTAACTATTTCATAATCGAAAGTATGTATTTCCACCGGACCGAGCAGTCCTGAAGACTGCAAAGGCGAATCAGCCTTCCATGGATTGATTGTTGTCCATGTCATACGTTGATCTTCTGGAAGATGTTGATCACCGATAAGACGGTTCTGCCAATTGTTGACTACTGTTACTTCTAATGTATTATCACCCTTCTTCAGATATTCTGTCACATTCAGACGATATGGGAAAGTCCATACTCCACCTACATATTGCCCATTCAGTGTCACTTTTGCCATTACCATTACATTACCCAAATCAATATACAAGCTCTTCTGCGGAAGTTTTTCCAATGTGAAAGTAGTTGCATAAACAGCCTGCCCGGAAAAGTATTTTATACTATCATTCTCTGAATCCATCCAATCTTTCAATTGAGACCAAACTACCGGTGTCTTCGGTCCACGTTTACCTGCTTCAAACGTGATCTTCCAAGGGGTATCTATCTTATAAACTATTGCTTTCTGTGGGAAATTATCTTTCTTTTCTGTTACTTTGTTAGTCTTGCGAAAAACAATAAAGGCGCTTTCATTTCCTTCCAACTCAACAGGTAAAGATATATAGCCTTTTTTACTTTTAAAATCTGGTAAATAACGAATCTCTCCTGTTACAGGATTCCAAAGTTCCGGAGAGAATTCCTGCGACACACGAAATTCTCCGTTAAAAAACACTTTCTCATTATGCTGATTGGACACAAAATAAATTTCCGCATCTGGTAGATTTCGATGTATAAACAAAACTGGCATATCTTTTTCACACCTAAAATCAGGATGTATATTCAGTGTATCCAACACATCTTGTAAAATAATACCCCGTTGAAACACTCTTCCTTTTCCATAATGATCGTTAGCAAACAATTCTGTACCAATATGTGATACTTCCTTATCTGCTTCAGGATAGCCGGACAGGCTAGGAGAATATTCAGGAGCATCACCATAAACAGCCAAGCCATCGTGTACCAATTCACTAATCTTTCTCAGTACTTCGGGGCGCATTGATTTTTGATTTGGCAATACCAGTAAACGGTACTTCATTCCATCAGGCAGGGTCAAACAACCATCTTTAACGATAGCCCTCGTTAAAAGAACCTCGGCATTAATAAAGTCAAAAGAATATCCTTTTGGTAATTGAGGATCTATTGAACCTGTCATTTTGGGAGCATCTTCACCGATGAAATAAGCGACATCCGCCACATAAGTACCTTGCTGTAAAAGGAAGTTCGACCTCCGCAGATAGTCTGTAAATAAATCCATTTGACTAAACCAAGTGTTTTTACGATGAAAATCATTTCCAAACCAAGCACTCACACCGGGATTACGATCTTCATAAGGTTGGTGAATATACAAATGGAGTAATGAAGCATTGATACCTTCAGCGAAAAAACGATCAATACGTGCTTTCATATTGCCCGGATAATGGGTGAAATTAGGTCCTCCACTTGTACATGATTCTGCCCAAATACGCTTTTTACCGTAAATATGCCCACAAGAAGAAGCACAACGATTTTCAATTAACCCCAAATCACCAAAGCTCCAAAATTCACCACTAATCTCATCAGATTGACCGCCATATTGCAAGAACTCTCCCGGAAATCCCCAATGCCCATAATTTTCCAACCAAGTTGTGAGTCCATGTTGATGACAAATATCTCTCAATCCACCTACATAATCGTATGAAACTCCATCTGCAATCAGACGGCGCAGATCCCAAAGAAAACGAGAAGACATATCTTCATTCCCTACTACTTTACCATAAAGAGTAGGTAGATAAGGAAGTGGATCATATCCATAAGCTTTCTTGAAGCGCTCCAGCATATCATCCGTCCAATTTTGGCTACCCGTCTCATAACTGTCTTGCACTGCTATTTTCAGGCTCTTACGATCAGCTTCAGGTATACGGCGAAGAATTTCACCCATATAAGCATCAAAGTGTGCGTTGACATGTTGCTTACTCATTTTATCCACTTCAAGTCCGGTAGCTTCAGGGGTAGCAGGTGTATTTGTCACACCTGTCGTTTTCATTTCCAAACAGGAAATAATCCAGTCACCTTCCGGTACATTCCAAGTCAAAGTCCCATCGGAAGAAAGAAAAGCAGTCAAATCTATTACTTTATCCTGTGGTATCACAAAGCCCTCCGAATCGTTATACCAATCCTGATTAGTCCACATATATGAATCCCATTTAGGATCGGGACGTTGATACATCTTCGCCAAAGATTGTTCCGGATATCGTTCTATCGTTCTTGCGGAAGAAAGAGTGACCGTGGCTTCTACATCCCCATAAGAATTAATTGGCTTATCCAACAATAAACGAAAGTCCGCAGATTCCGTTGCAGGAAGAGAAAGAACAACCGGAGCATTGGTGAAAAATCCAACAGAACGCATACCATTGGTACGGTCTATCTCAAACTTCCGGATCGTTTTATAGGCATCACCGACTTTAGCTTGGAGCTCCGCTTTCGTCCAGACATAATTGTTTGTAGCAAAAATGAAACTACGAATTGGCTGTGGTTCATCAAGGTGCATTTCAAAAACTACGGGTTCATATCCTTTCTGTTGCACTTTCCATTCTTTTTGAAACATGTCGCTTTGGACAGGATAAGCAATAATACGAACTAACTGCATAGAATCCGAATATCCAGGTACTGTGTACGAAAAAGTTTGCTGACCTTTCACCCTCGTATCGGTAGCTGCCAGATAACGCATACTCTGTTCCGGTTTCACCCACGGTCCTCCCGACTGACTCCACCCAGGACTATTAAACATTCCTATTTCTATGTCCAGTTCTGTCGCAGTTTTCAGTGCTGCATGTATGGCATCCCACCATTCGGGCGTAAATATCTTCACATCTCCATAAGCATTTCCTCCTATATCAATATTTCCTATATATGCACGGGTGATCCCTGCCTTTTTCATAGCATACAGGTCTTTAATCACTCCCTCTTTTGAGATATTATCTGAAATCCAATACCAATAACATCCCACTCGGATATTATCGGGAATTTCCCGAAAGCCTTTTTCAATAGTTACTATAGAAGGTACACCTTTTACATTCGAGCACGCTGACAAAAAACAAATCAAGGCACACGTAATCATTACTAAAACATTTTTCATGATATCATATTTTTCACTTTAGTCAAACGAAACTTCCAGCAACTCCTCCAGCCAATTAATAAAAAGATAATATATAGACCGGAGGAATATTGTGGAATTTCAAACACCAATCCTAACTTTTTACCTATATCTATTGAACTTTATACTATGAACGCTTGAAATTTAAGAAACCACTAAAGAGAAATTTAAAAAGAATCATATAAAAATAATAATCAAAGCGATTAACTTCAAATCCATTCACTAGACAATTTTCCTAAAGTTAATTTTGTTTCTGCACAGACTTAAATTAAATGATAAATTAGTTTATTACGGTGCGTTTTTAAATGTATCAATAAAAAATTCAGCAGCCTCTAGAAAAGATTTTTCATTTTCATTTCTCATATTCTCATAGGTGACTGATAAACAGCAAATAATCAAATAAATAGCTTATGAGAAATACTTTCTAAGACGGCATTTCTCATAATACTCCTTCTATTTTTGCTTAAAATTCACCTTATTCTCATAGTATTTCAGAGTATTTCTCATAGTCAAATACTATCTTCTCCTTTTTTCTGGTTGAAGATAAACTGTAGTTCCGATTGTCCCATATATTATGGGAAAATGTTCCCTAATATTATGAAAATTTATTCCCACAAAATAAGAGAATCTTTTCCCTACTAGTAGGGAACACTTTCCCACAATATATGGGACAAGGAGAATATGTACTTCCCTGATGATGGTTGACTAGTTGTTTCTTTATTCTTGTATAGGTTGATTGGAAAAACACTATGAGAAATGAATCTAACAAGTATGAGAAACAAGGTTAAATACGGGGTATTTGACGGAAAAACTATGAGAAATGCCATCTTATAAATCATTTCTCATAATCTATCCTATTAGTTTTCTGCCATTTATGATTAATGAATGAGAATATGAGAAATGAAAATCATAAATACACGGTTCTTCTTCAAATTCCGTGCTGTTTTATTTTAAAATCTATCTTGTTTTTAATTTACAATTTGCATATAAATCAATAGATTTTATTGTAATAAAAATAGCGGATATGCTTGTCTTTTAGTAACTTTATAGCTGACCAAAGCCTCTAGTTACTATGTATCCAAACATATCCGCCTTCGACAAAAGTAATGAAAAAGAATCATTAAACAATATTCAATCTAATAAAAGGTTTAGCATTGTTTCCATCCGTCTTGCTGTACCTGGCTTCAAGCAGGAACATCTGACGATACATGAAAATCAAGTAGTGGTTCATTTATCCAGTACTCGCAAGACTTCCGCTTGCCCTTATTGCGGGCGAAGAACAAAACACGTACATAGTTATTATTTCCGTCATATTCAGGGTTCTGAAAGCTTTAACATGAGTACTGTTCTTCTTGTAAAGGCCCGTAGATTTCGTTGCAAACACTGTGTACGCACCTTCAGCGAATCCTTACCCGGTATAGCTCCCCGTTATGGACGAAAAACCCAAGAAGTTTTAGACAGAATTACTTCTGTATCTTTAAAAACGACTTCTCGTATCGCTTCATACTTATTGGGGCTTCAGCATATCTCTTGTAGCGCTTCCACTTGTCTACGCAGTATTGACCGGAATCTTCCGACTTCCCATGCTACAGCTATAGGAATCGATGACGCAGCTAAAAAGAAAGGGCACACTTATATGAGTGTGGTTGTCGATCAACATAGCCATCAGACCATTGCGCTGCTGGACTGCCGTTCGGGTAAAGAGTTGGATAACTATTTATTAGAAAACCAACAAATACAGTTTGTAACCAGAGACGGATCTGCCACTTATGCCGATGCCATAAGCCGTTGCCTGCCGGGTGCAATTCAGATAAGCGACAAGTTTCATCTGATCAAAAAAATGCTTGATATGCTGGCCGATGAGTTTTCCGAGCTACTACGCAGCTTTTGGGGAACGAAGAAAACATATAGCTTCCCAACCGTACAGGAATGTAAAACAGAAATTATGAAGGATTTCTGGAACCTGGGTGAGAAAGACATCGGGAGAAACTTCAATTTTTTATAGAAGCGGATAATGCATACAGAGAAGGAAAGACTTTCTACCAGATAGCACAAGCATATAATATGCATACAGAAAAAGTCAGGAAATTATTATTCAAACATACGCGTAAAGACTACATGAGCGATGAACAGAAATTAATTTTTAAATTTATTGATAAATTGGCTCTGGAGTTTTCCATGGGATGCTGGAAGGTGAATCAGTTAGTTAAAAGGATGGATAATAAGCTTTCAGCATCGGCTATAAAACGAGTCAGTCAAACACTAAGAAACAGTATCAAGAGCCAGCAGAAAGAAATAAAAGAAGAGAATAGAAACATTGCAAAGAAAATAAAAGAAAACCGTATATCAAGAAAGACTATCCAACGCTTTATACTTACCGGAAAACCAAAGTTGGAAGAATTGGAGAAACTCTATCAGAGCAAACGGGCCAAACAGGCAATAGAACTTGCGAGAGAGTTCAGGGAAATTCTTAATAGAAAATCCCTGAATCCATTGGAAGGCTGGCTCGAAAGGGCGGAAGATGCAAAATCCGAAGCTATCAGAGGGTTTGCCAAATATATAAAATCCGACCAGAAAGCGGTAAAGGCAGCTATTGATTATTCCTGGAACAATGCAGTACTGGAAGGTACGGTTAATAAATTAAAGGCAATCAAAAGACAAATGTATAACAGGGCAAACATAAAATTACTGTTTGCTAAAATTAATGGATTTAGCACATGAAACAGCACGGAATTTGATTAAGAACCAAATACACTCTAGTAGCCTCCTAAGTTCAAGTTAAATAGAAAATCATAATGCCCTGCTTCTACATCAACAGTCTGCTTTTTAACACTCACTTTCTTTTCATTCATTTTATATGAGACAGCATTATTGGGGATGCAAACTGTAGCCGTTGTTCCGGCAGGAACTGTCAATTGAAGATTCAACTGATTATCATCTTTCAACTTCCAATTAACGGCAATTGTGCCATAAGGTGATTCTTTCGTTACTTTTGCCCAGGTCACACCGTTTGGTATTTGAGGATCGACATAGAAGTGACGATATCCAGGGTTAGCCTCGTCAAGACGTATTCCTCCTACAGCCTGATAAAACCAAGTACCAATTCCATTGTAACAATTGTGCACACGACTTCGTTCTCCGCTCCAATATTCCCAAGTCGCTGTCGCACCATGGTCAATCATATATAGATAACCGGGATAATCACGTTTCTTCATCATTTGATAGAAGAAATCCACTTGTTTATTCCGAACAGCCCATTCTGTCAAAATAGGTACTCCAACCAAACCAACAGCAATATGTCCTTTATATTTTTCTTCAGTCATGGCAATGACATTCTTTTTCACTTTATTGTATAAAGAATCAGGCACAACACCTACTAACATAGGATAGCACATATCCAATTGTGAGCCGGTAGAATAGATTCCTTTATCCGCACGGTAGAACGTCCGATGAATCAACTTGTTGAGTTTTTCTCTACGCATAACAAACTCTTCCGCCTCTTCTTTGTTTCCTAATGTTAAGGCTGTCTTATACATAGTGCTCAAGCATTCGCTGATAAAACAGTTACTTACCAAATCCACTGAAGCCTGATTACCTGCATCTACTCCCATGGGTGCCAGCCAGTCACCCAAATACCAGTCACGGTATTTGGTATCGGGCCAACGTTTCAGCAAACCATCTACTGTATATTTATCAACATACTTAAACCACTCTTTCATTTGAGAATAATATTTCTCAATCAAGCGGGGATCATTATAGTTGACATACGTTCTCCAGGGAGCCTGTACAAAGAATCCGCACCAATACGGACCGCCGCCACCGGCACCCGGATTAGGACCAACATGCGGCAAACTTCCTCCTTCACGCATGGAGTCTCCCCATGTTTGCACCCAGTTTTCAAATGTTGAAGCTACATCGTACATCGTTTGCAAAGACATCGTTGAGGAGTTTCCATCACCACCATATCCTGCACGTTCCAAATGCGGACAGTCTACCATATATCCACTAAAAGTCAGACATTTCATCGTATACTGAATCATTTGGTGAATAGCATTCAAGTCGGCATCCGAACATTCAAAAGTTGCGGTCTGTTTATAATCTCCATAAATTTGCAGAGATTTCATTGCACCTGTTTCCGGTTTCTGAGGAAGATTGGAGATGCGCACATATCGAAAAGCGTGATGATTGAATTTATTTCTGAAGTATTCTCCTTGCTTACCACCAGATATATAAATATCACTTTCACCTTGCTTGTCAAATTCACCGTCTTTCGTCAAATTATCACTATATTCCATAATAACTTCATGACCCGCCGGCAATATAGGCATTTGCATCTCAAACCATCCGGTCTGAACCTTCCCCATATCTACCAGCCAGAGACTTTCACCCAGCTTCTTTACAGACACAGCCTGCAAAATCTGATGTATCTTGTTTACCTCACACATTTGAGGGGAAGCGATATGATCGGGAACATTCACTTTCACAACAGGAGTCCATTTCATTTTGTCTAAAGCCTGTGTTGAAAGATCTCGCGAAAGAATCCTTCCATCCACCCTCTCACCTCCAAACTGCAAAGCACGCCAAGTACCTGTATCCGAATAGCCACTTTCACGTCCGTACCATGCTCCGTCTGTCTTCGTTACGACTTCCCATTTACCATTTCTCAACACATCCAATTCTGCTTTTACCAGCGGACCTTCATAAGCTGTTCCGAAAGTCGTCGTTTTATACCAACCTTGTCCCAGCCAGATAAGCAGATCATTTTCTCCTTCTCTTAAATAAGGAGTAATATCATAAGTAACAATTAGTGAACGTTTAGATAAATGTGATACAGCAGGGGTCAGAACGTCCTCCCCAACCTTTCTCCCATTGATATAAATTTCGTGATAACCTAACGTATTTACATGCAGGAAAGAAGTCTCTCCCTGAGTCAATTTCACTTTCTTGCGAAGAATAGGAGCACAAATCTTACCACCTTCAACAGAAGCCCCTATATATTCTCCTTGCATCTGTGATTTATTCAAGATACCAACTCCAAAACGGGCAACAGGACTCCATGAAGAAATTTGTTTTTTATCATCCCAAACGCGTACCCGCCAATAACACAAAGAACGAGAAGTTAAAGCTTTTCCCTGATAAGGTACCATAACCGAAGTATTGGATTTCAATTTTCCGGTATTCCATAAATCAGCTTTGTCCTGCACCAACAAAATACTATCCGAAGCTACCTGTATTTCATAATAAGTTTGCCCGCCTTTCCAGCCGTTCCCCTTTAACTTCCAACTGAAGTGAGGAGTCACATTATCAATCCCCAAAGGTTCAATTAGATTTTCACATTTTAATTCCGACAAATAAAATGATGATGTTTTCTTATTTCCATACACTATCACTGACAGCCAACAGAAACAACCAACCAAACACAATAACCGTTTCATACTATTCATATCATATTTCATATTTTACTTATTTAAGAATGACAAAATTATACGAGCCCGACGAAACTTCCATCCGAGCTGGATTAACTTTATCCACTACAATATTACTATTTCTACTTATCTGTCTGCCTGATTCCAATATCACTCTGCTCCCCCAATCCGGAATCGTCACCGTAGCCGATGTATTTGCTGGTACTTCTATTTGAAAATTCAGATTTCCACACTCATCTATTTTCCAATCAGAACGGATTTGACCGTACAGACTATCATAGATAGCTCTACAATACTTCAAATCGGGAACTATTATCGGCTCAATATAAAAATGCTTCATACCCGGATTTGACAAATTAGGTTTTATACCCGCCAATGAATTATAAAACCATGCCACAACACTCCCAAACATCGGATGACAATGTCCGCATCCCTCATCGTTTCCATCCCCATTCCATGTTTCCCAAAGTGTATTATTTTTTTTGTCAGCCAAATAACCATAACTTGGAAAATCCCGCTGATTCATCAATTTATAGGCAATGTCAGCTCTTCCATTTTCTGTCAGCACTTTCAGTAAAAGTGGAGTAGCCAGTATACCTGTATCAAAGTGATAATTAATCATTTTCAAATGTTCGAGTAAAGCCGAGAACACTTTTCCTTGCTTACCTTCCGGAACAAGTCCGAATGCCAACGCAAATACATCGGCTCCTTGTTTTCCCTCCCAATAATGACAGGTTGCTTCATTGTAGAATGCAGCGTTGAAGTTCTTTCTGATCGTTTCGGCAAGTGTACGCAGATAATGCTCATCATCTTTCTTGTCCAAAATACCCGCAATATCTGCCATGATGCAAGTAACATGATAAAAGTATGCCGTATTCACCAATGAGGCAGGAATTTCAATTCTGTTGTGAGGAGTAGACCACTCACCTAAACACCATCCATTCGGTTCCTCCCTCACGACTATCCCCTTGTCATCAGTACGAGTCTGAAGATATTCAACCCAATGCTTCATTCCCTGATAATGTTCCCGTAAAAGTGTAGTGTCACCATAGTGGCAGAAATAGTTCCAAGGTATGACTACATAAGCCGATCCCCATGCAGGTCCTCCGCCTCCACCGCCAAAAGGTGCGGTATGGGGAACATAGCCTGTATTTTTATTGCTCGCATCACTAATATCAGTCACAAACTTCCTGAGAAGACGAGTCATGTCAAATGAATAGAGCAGGCTTTCCGTGATGACTTGCCCGTCACCAGTATAAGCCAATCGTTCGCGATGCGGATCGCTACTTATTATACCTTTGAAATTGGCATGCATTGTACGGTTATAAGCCTCACAGATATTATTAAACAGTTCGTTAGAACATTCAAATTTTCCCGTACTCCTGATATCTGTATAAATGGATTTCACCCGTATGCTTTGCCCGGAGATTTCGATTCCCTCTGTTGCGATAACTTCTACCTTTTTAAATGCATGCCAGGTAAACTTGGGTTCCCATCTTTCTTCCTGACCGCCTTTCAGTATATATACATCTTCCTGACCATAATCCAAGCCCTCATCACTAATGAAACGCAGCTTCACAGAGTCCCCTGCCCTACCTTTCACAGTAAGTTCACACCAGCCCGAAACGGTTTCAGGCAGAGTGAAGATATACAAAGAGTCGTTTACCTGTTCACAATGGGTATTTACCGTTCCCATCACTTTCGTAAATGGAATTGTCTGTGCCTGCAAGGTCCCCGTAGGAGGACGAACCACCAAAGCCGGTTTCCAGGTAGAGTCATCATACCCCTCCTGATTCCACGAACCAAGTTCAAGACGGGCATCATAAACTTCACCTGTAAATATTGCATCATGCAAAATCGGTCCCGTAGTCGTTTTCCATGATGAATCAGACACAATCGTTTCCCTACTTCCGTCTTTGTATTCAATCTCCAGTTGTAGTATCAGCTTAGGAATATCATACCACATATAACCTTCCACAACACGGTCGCGTTGATTATACCAGCCATTACCTAATACGACCCCAATCACATTGTTCTGTTTCTTCAAATGGGAAGTGACATCAAATACATTATAAAGAACTCTCTGTGACGACTGGTCATCATAATGATACAAAAGTTTTTTCAACGATCTCTTATCATAATTCGTAACGGCAGGAGCCAATACCTGATCTCCTATTTTATTTCCGTTAAAAGTCATTTCATAAAAACCCAATCCACAGACATATACTACAGCCTTTTTGACAGCTTTCTTAATTGCAAACTCTTTACGAAAATACGGTGCCGGATATGTCAGTGTCGAGTCCGGATATAGATCTTCTGTCTGTCCTATCCATTTTGTCTTCCAGTCGGATGATTTTAATAATCCCATATTCCAGCTCGACACATCACTCCATTTAGTAGGAGTGTTATCTTCATCCCATACCATCACTTTCCAATAAAGCTGTGCTTCGGATGGCAAAAGTTTTCCCCGATAGTTAATAACAGACTCTGATGAATTGACCTTACCGGAATCCCAATAATCACCTTTCCCTTTATTGAGCTGTTTCAGACTGCTGGATACCATAACACGATAGGCCGTTTGCCTTTTTCCTCTTTGATCCGACACTAGTTGCCATTGAAGTATCGGTTGTCGGCTCTCAATAACTATCGGATTCTCCATATTATCACAACGCAGATTCACGACACGGGTATTGCCTCTTCCATAAATAAAGGAAGAAAATATCATCAATAACAAGAAGGTTTCAAATAATCTATTCATATTGCCCAATTTAAAGAGTTTATGCAATTTATGTACAATGAGCATTACTCAATCCTTGCCAGCCTCACTTTATGAGTGACAGGTTTATTGATTTTATAAATTGTTTCAACAAGACTCTTCATATAATTGCTCCAAACCTCCCGTATTTCGGGATTCATCGCTTTTATATACCAATCGTAGCTCATCCTAAGAAACCCGTCTTTAGGTAAGTACTCTTTTAGCTTATCGATAGCTTTTTTATCATCTGCAAACAGTAATCCTTCTTTTTTCAGGAATGAATATTCGGTCCACAAGTATTCTCTGAAACGTTTCTCCACTTCAAACCGTTCTTCATTCAGATACATGATTTTCGCAGCTTGTTGATATTGGGGAGTATTCGGGTAATCTGCCAAATTCACTCCATTCGCCAACTTTTCGGATGAGAGATTGTCAATAAACTGATTGTCTATAGTTAACCGATACATTCCTTTCTCTAAGTTTGTTACCTGAAAACGTTCCTGATTAAACTCTTCCATAAATGGAACCAACTGCATTGCATCGCGTTGTGACCTTTTATTTCCCCAGCCACTTCTAGAAATTGAATCCAGCGGATAAGGAAGAGCATACGCCAGATAATCAAAAGTCAGATCAGCTCCGTTCTTTTTCAGTTTTGAAATCTTGCAGTTCTTATGGGTTATTACAGATGAATGATATGCATCAATAGATACTGATGACACTTCATCCCCAGCCAGTCCCTGTGCTTTCAGAAACAAATAGACCATAACCATCTGTCCGTCATTATCCGGATGAATTCTATCTATCCTGCAGAATGTAAATGTAGAATCTGCCTCCTGCTCTTTTCTGCTTATCTCACGCATCGGTTGGTTAAAATCAACAAAACCCCAGCCATTCTTTTTAGCCGATGTACGTTGGGCATCTATTATTTTTAAAATGGCGTTATTCTTATTACGCAATATAAAATTATTAAACTTGGAAGTCTCATCATAAGGAGAACCACCAATCAATACTTTCTTTATTTTATTTTTAGCCAGTAAGCGTTCTTCTATTTCCCGATAGCTTTCCAATGACTTTGCAATCCGTTGTTCTGACAGTTCTTTTGCATTATCTTTCATGTAAATATCATAACCGGTATCGTTCATACCGAAAGTTAGAGTCACATAAGTTGGTTTCCTGTTGAAAACATCATAGTCCAAACGATCCTTCATATCCCACGCACTCTCTCCACCAATTCCGGCATTCATGATAGTAATCGGTTTATCCGGGAAACGAGTCATGTAATACAACCAGATAAATGAATGATAATGTCCGCCGTGAGTAATGCTGTTTCCTACAAATACCACACGTTCCCCTTCTTCAAACCGGGGTATTGTTGTTTGTGCCTGTAAGTAATCGCAATTTATATAAACTAAAGATAACAACAAGAGTATCCTCATTTTTAGTCTATTAGCCATTTTCTTTATTCTTTTAATCAAACCATAAAGATAACCGTACAACAATCAATCTGCTATATCCAGCTTGTTCTTCTCTGCTTTCCCATACTGTTTCACCAATACACTTACGCCTCCTTTCAACAGTTCGGGAGTTGCCTCCATAGTGATAACCTTTTCTTCACCAGGCATCAACGTCGCATAATTATCGGACATAATTATTGGAAGTATTCTTTTTTGCGTAGCCTTATTAACAAGCCTCACCCGATTAGCAAAAGCCACAGTCCCGGAATTGTTCTTTACAGCGATCTTCATCTTTCCGTCAGACATCGATTTATCCACCAATCGGCAAGACAAATCGGCCTCTGGAAGTGTATTCAGCAATGTATAATCAAGATCATTCACACCATTCCGCCAATAGAAGTTTTCAGAGATTAGATTACCTTTGACATCTGTCAGTTCCAACTTGATAAAATGAAGCGGAGTCAGTTCTTCTATCTCTTTTGGTTTCTCACCGTAGATTTCGAATTCGAACAATGAATATCCAAACTGTGTGGCACGGCTGATGCCTGCCAATTTCACATAACGTGCTGTAACAGGTTCCAATTCAATCTGTTCAGTACCACCTCTTCCATCTTTGTTGGCATAAACGGTTTTCCATTCTTGCGCATCATTCGATACTTGCAGTTCGTATTTCTTAGCACAAGCTGCCTCCCATTTCAAAATAGCCTTTTCTATCTTTTCTTCTTTACCAAGATCAATGTATATCCATTGAGGATCACTGTATGCACTTTCCCAACGACTTCCCGCTCCTCCGTCAGTAACCATTGAAGCACTTTTAGAGGCACCTGTTGAAGAAGAAGCTACAGCCTTCTTTCCATAAGCCAGATTGAAAGGGTTAAAGTTCAAAGAAAATGCTTCTGCAATGTTGCTGGCTGCCACATCGACCTGTTTTGCCTGTCCGTATGCAGGCACTTCTTTTCCATTCAAGTTGTAAATTGCAGCTTTAGCTATTGCACCTTTCAAGTCCTTTGCTGTAGTATTTATTACTTTTATATTGTTATTGGAAGCATTCCATTGGATATGTAAAGGTTCACAAGCCTTTTTTGCTCCCCAATAAGCACCTGTAGGATCGTAATAATAGTCATAAGTCTGCCATACAAACGAGGGATAAGCCGGATGGCTCATCCAGATCAGAAGTCCGGCTGCATCATTCCACATCTTATCGTTCCAAGCCTCATACATACCTTTCATCACTTCGATATTCAGCATTTGCGCTTTCTCGCAGAATTCTTCCAATCCGGATGATTCTCCGTACTGTGTGTTCACTGAATTCTTATAATTAACCGGGTTGGCATTAGACGCTTCCTTACCGAAGAAATGTTTGTTCCATACATTGTCATCATCATTCTTCAACTGCTCATCAGTAGGCAGAGGCCACCAGTCTTTTTGCGGGATAAACTCTTTGATGCTTTCAAATGTGGGGAAAGTGGCCGTTCCTATTTCTGTACGCATACCGTAACCGTGATCAATACCGTATGGATAAGCCGGTGTATTAAATGCCAGATTACTGCCTGAAGTTTCAAAATGGTGTCTTGGAGGTTGATTTCCCCACCAACCACTTCCGGACAATCCATCCTGATTGGAGCAAGACTTATACATACGGTCATTATTGTCCTCCTTCGCAATCATTTCACGCAGGTAATTATCCAAATCAGGTGCCGGATGCGTTTCATTTGCTCCACACCAAATAGCAATAGAAGGATGGTTTCTAAGACGTCTGACTTTATCAAGGGCATTCGCTTTAAATGCTTCCGGTTGCGCCACGTCATTGTATGCTACATATAACCAAAAATCATTCCATACCATAATCCCATATTTATCACAATAATCATAAAACTCATCATCAGTAACACACCCTGTCCATAGACGGATCATATTGTAATTCATTTCCTTATGAAGTCTGATTTTCGTTTCATACTCTTTACCCTGACATCGAAGCAGATATTCGCTCATTCCCCAGTTTCCACCTTTCAGATAGATCTTCTGTCCGTTGATAAAGAATGTAAGAACAGGATATCCCACTACATTATCGACCATTTTATACTCATACTTCTTGATACCGAATGTCATTTCTTTTACATCCGACACTTTTCCATCTACAGAACAAGTCAGCTTACAAGTATAAAGATTGGGATCACCATAACCATTCGGCCACCAAAGTTTCGGATGGTCAACGACCAATTGCGCTATGTCATCTTTGTTAATAGATAGTCTGGCTGTTGTTCCTCCTTCTACCCGAATGTCTTTAGAGAAAGAAATATTCCCCGGCTGAATCACTCCGGATACAACGACATCTTTGGGGGAAGAAGAAGCATTTCTAATATCTGTTGAGACAGAAAGCTCTGCTTTCTGCAAGGTCGGTAACTCTGAACGTACCCAAGGATCTTCCATCACTACATCTCCCGTTACCACAAGATAGGCATTGCCTGTGATACCAGCCAGACGTCCCGGAACGTATGGCATCCAGTCCCAACCGGCACCAGCCAGATAACTGGGGCTACACGCAACTCCATACGGGTCTTTAGCCTTACGCGTCTTTTTCTGATCGGCATCGGTAATCAGAACAGCTATCACATTCTTACCGGATTTCTTTATCAGATTAGTTACATCAAACTTCGAACGTAACATGTGACCGCTTACATCTTTAGTAGATGTTTTTGTTCCTGATATCTTCTCGCCATTAAAATAGAAATCGGCAAAGCGGTTCGTATTGTCGAAATGAAGCCATACCCGCTTCCCCTCCGAATAAGAAGACGGGAGTTCGAATTCCGTACGATACCAGAAAGGACGGTTATAAAACGTTTCGTCTACTTTATAAATATTATCGGCATAATTAGGATCTGGAACGATTCCTGCTTCAACATAAGCAGTAAAAACAGTTCCGGGAACCACACCTTTAACGTAATCGGACATTTTAAATTCCGGAGTAGAAATCTGCTCTCCGGTTATGTTCTCTAAATCTGCCTGGGGTTTCACTTCCCAGATAATCCGAGGATTAGAGCTGTTCAAAGACATCCATGTACTCTGCTCTGCACACCCTGTCTGGATTAGAGCCAATATAACCGATACAATGATAAGCCCAAGTTTATTCATCATACTATCAAGATTTTAAAGTAACAATTTGTTTTAGAGTATGTTATTCAATCAAAGTCCCCACTCAACATTAGGTTTATCACCCATAAACAGCTCCAATGTACCTCCGGCTGCAATGTCCGCAAAATCAAGATAACATTTATTGTATTCCTGACCGTTCAACAAGGCCTTTTGTATATAGACGTTATTTATGCTGTTATTATGAGCTATCACCGTGAATTTCTTACCAGTATAATAGCTGGGATCAAGATTGAACTCTACTTTATCAAAAACCGGACTTGTAATCTCCATACGTGTATTTCCCGGACAGGAAGGATGAATACCGGAAGCAGCCAACACATACCACGCTGACATCTGACCTACATCTTCATTGCCAACAATTCCTTCAACTTTGTTTGCATAAGCCTTTTCACATGTATAGCGTGTCCATTTTTGAGTATACCAGGGAACTTCAAGCTGATTGAACAAAAAAGGAACGAAGTGCACAGGTTCATTCGCATGATTATAATATTCATTCCACAGCATATTAGAAGGAGTTTTATTAAAGAAATCTGTTAAATCCGCAATAACTTTCTCCTTACCACCCATCAAATTCACCATTCCCGTAACATCGTGAGGTACAAACCAACCTTGCTGATAAGAGTTTGCTTCTATACACCCATACCATTCTTTAAGACGTGCATTCTCCGGCCATTCTACCCATGTTCCATCTGCTTTACGGGGACGGAACCACCCCTTTTCTTTATCAAAAATATGATGATATGCCTGTCCCTTTTCATAGAAACATTTGGCATCATCTTCTTTCCCCATAGCTTTCGCTAATTGAGATATACACCAATCAGTATAAGCATACTCCAAAGTGGTTGAAATACTCAATGGTTCCGGAGCATACCCCAATGAATCATTACCAAAACGACGGGATGTGTTAATGGCATAACGATACGCTTTCTCTGCATCATACGTACGAATCCCTTTGATATAAGCATCCGCCAAAACAGACAAAGCAGGATTTCCCAACATACAGCCGGAATAGGAATTCAGCAATTCCCAACGTTCATAGTATTCGCGCCCACTCTGATCTGCCATAGTAATCAATGAGTTCAGTTCATCACTTACTAAACGCGGATTAATTATAGTCTGCAAAGGAAACTGACTACGAAATACATCCCATCCACTGAATATAGTACGTTTTGTAAAAGTGCTGTCAGCCGTATGTATTTTATAATCACCGCCTACATAACGTCCGTCTACATCTGTATAGATACGAGGATCAATCATCGTATGATACATGGCAGTATAGAATATCGTTTTTTCATCATCCGTACCACCGGATATCCGGACACGATTAAGTTCTTTATTCCACAATTCAGTAGCTTCCTGCTTTACTTGTCCAAAATTTTTAGAGGCTATTTCTTGTTCAAAGTTATTTGCAGCACCCTCCATATCAACAAAAGAGATACCAACTTTCATCTCTACAGTCTCTCCCTCCTTCGTTGGAAATTCAGTAAAAAAGCCCAGATGTTTACCCGTCAGTTCTTTCTTGTCTTTTATAACCGGAGCTTGTGATACACGAGTCAAATAAGGAATACTCACTACTTCATCACGTTTCCGAACCCAATGTTCGGGAATATCTGCACTCCAAAAGCCATAATTAGTCAAAGGTTTACTAAATTGTGCATAATAATAAACGGTATAATCGGCTTTTCCTTCACCATTACCCCATCCACCACCATCAGGTGTGCACTTCATCCATCCTTGAATGGTGTAATCATCTACAACTTTAATATACTGCGAAGTAGATGTTCCCCCTACTCTACGAGCTAAATCAATCTGAATACGCGATTGGTCACTAGAAGGATAAGTAAAATGTAAAATTCCACAGTGCGGTGTCGCACTACTTTCTACTTTGATATGATAATCAGTCAATTCTACCGAATAATATCCGGCCTTAGCCGTTTCAGTGGCTTTGTTATAAGCCGAACGATATCCTTTTATACTATCATTATTCTCTTTACCTGCCACTTTATATAATTCACCAGTTGTAGGCATCACAAGAAAATTGCCCAAATCACCAAACCATCCCACACCACTCATCTGGGTAAAAGCAAATCCTTCGATTGTCTTATGTTCATCACTGTATCCGGAACCGTTATCACCTCCCGTTATTGTATTAGGACTAACCTGTACCATACCATACGGAGTCGTAGCTCCGGGAAAAGTTTTACCTAATCCGTGATAAACACCGGCAGCCCCTACACTAGTACTGGCACCAATAAACGGGTTTACATAATCAGTCGGAACCAAATCTTCCGATGCGGTATGGGTTGATGAGCAACCCGTCATCCAACACAAAAAGCAAACAATTAAAAGATTAGCAGTCGCTTTATACATAACAATAATCTAATTATTTTAAGTCAAACTAAGAACGAAAGTCTTAATACCAAAACGAGGCATTGAAATCGTCATTTCCGATTTACCTGCACGTGTTTTTATCTTCTTTCTTTCGATACATTGTCCATTCAAATCAACTTCCTCCACTCCGGATAATGGCATGTCAATGGTAACCTTTTGTAATCTTTCGTCTCCTTCAGAATTGAACAGGCGCAATAGTACCTTTCCATCTTTCATTTGAAGAGCACTCACTTGATAACCAGTATTCTGTAAATCAATAAATGATTTCGATTCCGGTTTTGCCATTGGATAGCAAGAATACAGCAATGGTTCATTCCAACAATCGCTATCATCTGCGATTGATGCTTTGTCCCATTTGCCACGATGAGGTATAATTGCATACTTCATCCTCAAAGGGTGTGTTATTTTATAATCAGGTCCCCAAAGTCCTCCACCCGAATATTGAGCAGTCAGTCCTAGCGGATAGTCCTCTCCATAAGAATAAGAAGTAGTATGGTCTGATAATAAAGCCAAAGCATAGTCGCCTTCCTGTTCAGCCAAGTCAACCCAATGAAGTATAATATTATGTTTGATTTGATCCCAAGAACCAAAGAAAGTATCAGTCAGTTTGCTTTCGCATACGTCAAACGGTGCATTTTTATAGATACGGGGAGCATGTAAATCAGTCGGGAATAATACACTTAGTTTAAACCGATCGTCACAATAAGCTCGACGATTATCACGCCAACGTTCCTCTTTATATTCACCAATACCTACATTATTTTTCCAGTCAACCGTCAAATCAAAATCGATTCGTCTCGTACCTTTAGTGAGAGTGATTACCTGTGTAAACGGATGGGAAGCAATCTCACCCTCTATCTTAATTTTTTGCTCATATACATTATCCCTTACTACTGTCAGCTTGGCCGGAGTCTCTATAGAAGAACGAAATTTGCCTTCTTCATAAAAAAAGCCTCGTAACTCCCCTAAAGCATATTTCTCCGTTTTACCTGCAAAATCCTTATTCCCTTCTTTTTTAGCTATCAGGCTTTTTATGGTTCCTCCCTTTGATAAGTCAAAAACAATTTTATACATATCATTTTCAACCACGTATTCCTGTTTATTCACCTTATTACCTTCCAAAACGAATCTACTCTCCGAAGCCTCTTTCTTACCGGCTTCTTTCTTTTTTATACAATACGTGGAATAACCAAAGGGAGGAATCTCTGCCTCAAAAAATAATCTTATCTCTTTACCTTCATTTTCTACCAAATAACCTATATCTTTACCTTTCCAGTCATAGACACTTAAATCCGCATTTTCAGATTCCGTAGGCAGAAGAACACTTACGACTTCCTTTCTTCTCATTCCTAATGTATTAAAAACACGTATATATTGCTGTTGAGCATTATTTTGCGGAATAAACTTTTCATTAAAGCTCTGCATAGATGCCTCAATAATTCCATCTGCAAGATGATTGGTACTGTCTGTCCATCGCTTAATCTGATCAGCCCATGTTCCTTTCCTATTCAGTCCATTATAAGGCACAATCCACGAATCATGATGTTGTGCCAACATCAGTGTACGCCAAGCCTCATCCATATCTGCCTGTCGACAAATATATTTATTTTCCAGATAAGCCATTACAGACATTTTCTCTGCCATGACAATTCTATTTTCTGAAACGCGTACTTCTTGCGCTATTTTTTGCAAAACCTGACTTCCCCACATAAGATTCACATGTATATCTTCCTGTGAAAAAGACCAATTATCATCCGTTTTTCCGATGGAGACATTTTCAATATAATCTCTCCATGTCATATATATAGAGTTATTTTTTGTGTTCTTTCCACTTCCCAGCCATGGGCCGTTTTTCCATCCCGCATCCTGAAAACACATACCAACAGGATGCTTGATACCTGCGTTACGGCAATCTTTTAAATAAGCATCCGAATTTCCCCACGCAGTTGTCTGCCAGGTTGATCCCGGCTCCAGTTTTTCACAAGCATACCTGGGAACAGTCAATATTGCAGTCCCGTCCGGTCCTACCCAATTAACCAATTCTCCGCCATAAGCAGCAGTATACCCTCCCCAACAGGTATTGGGACATTTTAATACAGCATATTTAAAGCCGAATTGTTTAAGGATTTGTGGCAAGCAACTTGTGAAGCAAGGTTCTTCTACCGAATAGGTTACAAAATCCACCCCCGGAAAATGTTTGTTTATTTTAGCAATACCATATTGAAACTGTCTTATTATACTCTCTCCCGAGATATTATAGCAATAAGGCTGTGCATAAGTAGGATTCGTAAACTCTACCTGATTACTAGTAGCCATCTCTTTAAAACGCAAATAAGCCTCCGGAGTCTGTACTCTGACTGTATCCCATGTTTCAGGCTCTATCTCCATACAAATCCGCCAGTCCGGATGCATAGCCAGCTGATCCACAATAAATTGAGTTTTCCACTTTACCGGATAATGTCCATATATCCCGCCATGATACCCATCAACAAAATAAGCTTGTTGAGAATAAACATTTGCATAAAAGAAAACAGTCAGTAATATGATATAAATTTTACTCATAGTATCCTAAAGCTATTTATCTTTGTGTTGCTCCATTCTACGCATAAATTCATATAATTTATGTTGGACAACTTCTTTATTATTTTCATATTCCGGAGATATCCAATCAACGAGTGCCAGCAAATTCTGATTTTCTATAAATTCTTCCTTCAGCCTTTCGTTGTTTTCCACTTCTATGAGAAACTCTGTTTTTTCATCAGAAGTAAATTCATCCGCAAAATATTTATTCAGACAATTCTCCATATACACAGTCCTTTTTTATCAAAGAACGATTATCTCAATAAATACCCCTAAAAAATACCGATAAATTCATTAAAAAGTTATGCAGCCAATGTCACATTGAGTTTTGCTCTCAACTTTTTTAGTGCTATTCCCATCTGACATTCCACTGTATTTACCGAAATGCCCAAACGTTCGGATATTTCCCTATACTTCAATCCTTCCATGCGACTTAACAAAAATATGTCACGACATCTTTTAGGCAAACTATTGATAGCATCCCGTATCAGGTTCTCCATCTGATTTCTTTCTGATATATCATATACATCAAAACGATCCAAAGATTGCAATTTCAGATTCAACTCAATCTCAAAAGAAGCCTTCACATTCTCGACATACTTTTGCTCGAATACTTTATGCTTTAAATAATCCAAACATTTGTTTCTTACAAGCCTGAAAAGATAAGCATTCATATTCTCAATATGATTCATTGACTCTCTCTTTTCCCATAAGTCTGTAAACACATCTTGTGTTATGTTCTCAGCCTCCTCTTCCGACATCACAAATTCTTTTGCAAACCGAACTAGTTTGGGATAATAAATAAGATACAATTCTGAAAAACTCATAGTTGTGTGTTTCTTTAGATTAGTATTCAGTTATCAAAAATCTTGTGATGCAAATATAGAGATGAAAAAAGCCTACTTCTTAGTGGAAGTAGGCGGGAAAGTAAACGTTTTATAGATCAATTATTATATATACACTTAATAATCAATAGTTTACAATAAGACCATTTTTTAGTTTTGGTAAACCGGATAGAATCATTTTTGAGACAAAGAACCAAGCTTTTTTACCTCCTCCTCAAAGATATTACTATCAAGAGTGGACATTCTCTTCACTTTACTCTTATAATTATAGATTGTCTGCACAGAATAATGCAAAAATACAGCGATCTGTCCAACATCGGTAATTCCTAACCGTATCAATGCAAATATGCGTAATTCTGTATTCAGTTGGTCCTTTTCCAGTTTATAACGCTCCTCCGGTTTCAACAAAGAATTGAACTTTTCCACAAAGTTAGGATACAATTTAAGGAACGCTTTATCAAAGTTATGATAAAGTTCTTCAAGTTCCTTTTCAAAAGGTCGGGAGGATGACTTATATAAATCATCAATCTGTCCGGTCTTGATTTTCCTGTTCACATTCTTCCTGTACTCATCGAGTTTATTAATATAAACGGCACATTGATTCATAAAATACCCCACATATTTTTCCTTAATCAGATTAGCTTCGTCGAGATTCTTATTCAGCCCGACCAGTTCCTCATTCATAGCTTTAAGATGCCGTTTAGCTCGGGATACAATTTTTGTTTGTTTATATGTAAAATACAGGGTGATAGCAAGAGCTACCACAAACAAGCTAGTCAGAAATATATAGAAACGGAGGTTCTGCTTTTGTTTTTCCAACCGGATCAAGTATGTATTTTCAATAATCGGATGGATGCGGGCAATTACCGTATTCTTAAAACGGGAATTATAAAAGATGGCATCATCCAACGCTACTTTAATATAATTATAAGCCCTGTCTATATCTCCTTTATGATACAAATTAACTGCCAATGTCAATAATGCCTCATTCTCTTTGACAGCCAGTTTTGTATCTGTCATAGCAGCCAGCATTAGAAACTTTTCTTCCAATGCATAATTCCCAATCAACCGATAAGCTCTGGCAAGTCCCATAGCCATCATAGCATAGCCATGAGATGCCGGCTCTTGTTTATCATATATCTCTGTTAAAATCAGAAGAGCCTCTTTGGTACTTCCCTTATCTTGAAGCTTCACAGCTTTTTCTTTTCTATATTCATCCGACTGGTCAAATAAGATGCTCATCACAGTATCCCGATAAGCCTCTTTTTCCGATATATACTCGTTTGAAAACCGTACATCGTCCGTGTATTTAATGAGATTTTCATAATAACGTATACGATTCCAGCAATACAAAGCTTTTAAATGATCGGGTAAATCCGCACATTTTATCGACTTAAAAATATCATTTGCTTGAATAAACAAACCGGATAAAGAATAGACAAAAGCCAACCGGAGCTGCTCTTCCAAAAGATATTCTTTATTACCAATCGTTTTTGCTATATCAATATTCTCATGAATATATTGTTCTGCCGAGTCACAGACAAAAGTCTCATATTGATGGATAATCTCTTTATTTAAATTGTATATATCCTCCGACGAATTAAGGCCAACTTTCTTTTTCTTTAATTCTTTTATGGTAGCTTCTTTTTTCTGGGTATATATCAAACGTTCAGAAATCACTTTGTCTAACACCTTCAACAAAGAATCATTCTCACTATCTGCATAGAGGTAAAACAAGGAGTTTAGAAGGAAAAATATAAACCAAAGTGTGCGTTTCATAATCATGTATTCTTTCTTAATCTGCAAAAAAATGTATTTTCTTTGTGTTATTCGCCAAAAAGAGCGTAAATCATTCTTTTTATTGCATCTTTTAACAAATGAAGATGGAGAAATTACCCCATTCTAAATGATATTTGTGAAACCATGCTGACTAAAAAATGAATCTAAAAGATATGGAGTTAAAAAAAGCTTTTTTGCTATACGGACTTTGCAAAAAGTATAAATATTAGTTCTATATTTGCAGCCGTTAAAAGAGAAAGATGAAACAAAGCTTAAAATTCGGACTACTTTTAGTGTTGGCTTTGCTCATCCATTGTGCAACTAATGGAGCAATGGAAGATATGTGCAAAGTTTCCTCCCCGACTTATCGGCAGGAGAAATGCTATGTATCACAAGATCGTCCGATTCAGGATGCTTTGGAACGTCTTTATAATCTTTATACGACGCAAACCTGTGACATGAGTCATACAGACGTCGCACATGTTCCGACAGATAAAAGCATGTTTTTGTTAATCGCTTATTTCTGTGACCATTACAAACATCAAAGTCCACCTTACCCTGTCTCATCCCATTCTCCTACATACTATTACGATCCTATCTCCTATTATATATATGGGTTGAGAAAGATTGTCATTTAGCCTACAGTACAGTAGACTCTTTTGCTCGTCATTTATTACAGTTGGTTTTATTCTCCATAGGGCGAATAGACTAATTGCTTATTTCTATATAATATTCAATCTAAACAGCTATTGAATTATGAATTTTACATTTTTAGTTGTTGTTTTACTGACAGCGCTTGCTTTTGTCGGTGTAGTAATAGCCCTCTCGCGTGCTATCTCTCCCCGTTCATACAACCTGCAAAAGTTTGAGGCTTATGAATGTGGTATACCGACACGTGGTAAATCATGGATGCAGTTCCGTGTAGGCTACTACTTGTTTGCCATCCTATTCCTTATGTTCGATGTCGAAACAGCTTTTCTGTTTCCGTGGGCGGTAGTTATGCGTGACATGGGACCACAGGGACTTATTAGTGTTCTCTTCTTCTTTATCATTTTAGTTCTGGGTCTTGCTTATGCCTGGAGGAAAGGAGCTTTGGAATGGAAATAACCAAAAAGCCAAAAATAAAATCTATTCCGTATGATGAGTTTATCGACAATGAATCATTGGAAAAGTTGGTCAAAGAACTTAATGCTGGAGGAGCCAATGTTGCCCTCGGAGTACTTGACGACTTTATCAACTGGGGACGCAGCAATTCACTGTGGCCGCTTACCTTTGCAACCAGTTGTTGTGGTATCGAATTTATGGCACTGGGTGCCGCGCGTTATGACATGGCCCGCTTTGGGTTTGAGGTAGCACGTGCCAGCCCGCGTCAGGCTGATATGATTATGGTATGCGGAACAATCACCAATAAAATGGCTCCGGTACTGAAACGACTTTACGACCAGATGCCCGATCCGAAGTATGTGGTTGCCGTAGGCGGATGCGCTGTCAGCGGAGGTCCTTTCAAGAAGTCCTATCACGTAGTAAACGGGGTGGACAAGATTCTTCCGGTAGATGTATATATTCCCGGATGCCCGCCACGTCCTGAAGCTTTCTATTATGGCATGATGCAATTGCAACGCAAAGTGAAAATAGAAAAGTTCTTTGGTGGAGTAAACAGAAAAGAGAAGAAACCGGATTATTTAAGAAATGAAGAATGATGAATGATGAATGAAGAATTCGCATGCAACATCCCGGCAGATTTTTCATTCTTAATTTTTCATTCTTAATTTAATTTGATTTATGCAAGAAATACAATTTATAGCTCCTGCAGCGTTACACGACGAGATGCTGCGCTTGCGAAATGAAAAACAGATGGACTTTCTCGAAAGCCTCACCGGTATGGACTGGGGAGTAGCCGATGAGAAAGACGCTCCGGAAAAACTCCGCGGCTTAGGCGTAGTCTACCATCTGGAATCTACCATTACAGGCGAACGGATAGCACTAAAAACAGCGACAACCAACCGCGAGCTACCGGAAATACCGTCTGTCAGCGACATCTGGAAGATAGCCGACTTCTACGAACGTGAAGTTTTTGATTTTTATGGCATCACCTTTGTCGGTCATCCTGATATGCGCCGGCTCTACCTGCGCAACGATTGGATTGGTTATCCGATGCGTAAAGATAACGACCCGGAAAAGGATAACCCACTGTGCATGACCAATGAAGAGACGTTTGATACGACTCAAGAAATAGAACTGAACCCGGACGGAACCATCAAGAACAAAGAGACGAAACTGTTCGGCGAAGAAGAATATGTAGTCAACATCGGTCCGCAACACCCTGCTACTCATGGTGTAATGCGCTTCCGTGTTTCTCTGGAAGGTGAAATTATTCGTAAGATTGATGCGAACTGCGGGTATATCCACCGAGGTATCGAGAAAATGAATGAAAGCCTCACTTACCCTCAAACATTAGCTTTGACAGACCGTCTGGACTATTTGGGCGCGCATCAAAATCGTCACGCATTGTGTATGTGTATTGAAAAAGCCATGGGCATTGAGGTCAGTGAACGCGTACAGTACATCCGTACCATAATGGACGAGTTGCAACGTATCGATTCTCACTTGCTGTTCTACTCTTGTCTTGCTATGGACTTAGGAGCGTTGACAGCATTCTTTTATGGATTCCGTGACCGCGAGAAAATTCTCGATATCTTTGAAGAAACTTGCGGCGGACGTCTGATTATGAACTACAATACGATTGGCGGTGTACAGGCTGATCTTCATCCTAACTTCGTCAAACGAGTAAAAGAGTTCATTCCATATATGAGAGGAATTATCCACGAATATCACGATATATTCACGGGTAACATCATCGCACAGAGCCGTATGAAAGGCGTCGGTGTGTTAAGCCGTGAAGATGCCATCTCTTTCGGTTGTACCGGAGGTACAGGCCGTGCATCAGGATGGGCGTGTGACGTACGTAAACGAATGCCATACGGTGTATATGACAAAGTCGATTTCAAAGAAATCGTTTATACGGAAGGTGACTGCTTTGCCCGTTACCTGGTGCGTATGGATGAGATCATGGAAAGTCTGAACATCATTGAGCAATTAATAGACAATATTCCCGAGGGACCTTATCAGGAGAAGATGAAACCTATCATCCGTGTTCCGGAAGGCAGTTACTATGCAGCAGTAGAAGGAAGTCGTGGTGAATTTGGTGTCTTCCTGGAAAGTCAGGGTGACAAAACGCCTTACCGTCTGCACTACCGTGCTACGGGATTGCCGCTTGTTGCTGCAATTGACACCATTTGCCGGGGCACAAAGATTGCCGACTTAATTGCTATTGGCGGAACAATAGATTATGTCGTTCCGGATATTGACAGATAATACTTAATTATTAAAAATATATGTTCGACTTTAGTATAGTAACAAACTGGATACATGAGCTACTGCTCTCCATTATGCCGGAGGGATTAGCCATCTTTATAGAATGTGTAGCTGTCGGCGTGTGCCTCGTAGCACTGTATGCCATCCTGGCTATCATATTGATCTACATGGAGCGTAAGGTCTGCGGTTTCTTCCAGTGTCGTCTTGGACCGAACCGTGTTGGTAAATGGGGTTCTATCCAAGTGGTCTGCGACGTGCTCAAAATGCTGACCAAAGAAATCTTCATGCCGAAGGGTGCCGACCATTTCCTTTACAATCTTGCTCCATTCATGGTGATTATCGCTTCATTCCTGACTTTCGCTTGTATTCCTTTTAATAAAGGTGCGGCGATTCTGGACTTTAATGTGGGCGTGTTCTTCCTGTTGGCAGCTTCCAGCATTGGAGTTGTCGGTATCTTGCTGGCCGGTTGGGGTAGTAACAACAAATTCTCTTTGATCGGTGCCATGCGAAGCGGTGCACAGATTATCAGTTATGAACTTTCTGTTGGTATGAGTATCATGACAATGGTAGTGCTGACGGGAACCATGCAATTTTCTGAAATCGTAGAAGGACAAGCTAATGGTTGGTTCATCTTCAAGGGACATATTCCTGCGGTCATTGCTTTCATCATCTATCTGATTGCCGGAAATGCAGAATGTAACCGTGGCCCGTTCGACCTTCCCGAAGCAGAAAGTGAGTTGACTGCCGGATATCATACTGAATACTCTGGTATGGGCTTCGGTTTCTTCTATCTGGCAGAATATTTGAATCTGTTTATCGTAGCCAGTGTTGCCGCCACCATCTTCCTGGGAGGATGGATGCCGCTGCACATTGTTGGTTTGGATGGATTTAATGCTGTAATGGATTATATTCCGGGCTTTATCTGGTTCTTCGCCAAAGCATTCTTTGTGGTATTCCTTCTGATGTGGATCAAATGGACTTTCCCACGCTTGCGTATCGACCAGATCTTGAATCTGGAATGGAAATACCTGGTCCCAATTTCTATGGTAAATCTATTACTAATGGCATGCTGCGTAGCTTTCGGCTTCCACTTTTGATAAATGAAAATTATGGAATATAAAGATAAAAAATATACGTACTTAGGTGGTCTGGTGCATGGCATCAGTACACTGGCAACGGGTATGAAAACCAGCATCAAGGTATACTTCCGTAAGAAAGTGACCGAGCAATATCCCGAAAACCGGAAAGAGCTGAAAATGTTCGACCGTTTCCGTGGTACGCTGAATATGCCCCACAATGAGAATAATGAACATCGCTGTGTAGCTTGCGGACTGTGTCAAATGGCCTGTCCGAACGATACAATCAAAGTGACCAGCGAAACCGTCGAAACAGAAGATGGAAAGAAGAAGAAAATCCTGGCAACCTATGAATATGATTTGGGTGCCTGTATGTTCTGCCAGCTCTGTGTCAATGCTTGTCCGCACGATGCCATCACGTTCGATCAGAACTTCGAACATGCAGTCTTCGACCGGACGAAACTTGTCCTGAAGTTGAACCACGACGGTAGTAAAGTAATAGAAAAGAAAAAAGAAGTTTAGATATGGGATCAACACTTGAAACAGTAGTATTCTACTTTTTGGCAGCATTTATTATTGCTATGTCCATCATGACGGTGACTACCCAACGTATCGTACGCTCGGCCACCTACCTGCTCTTCGTGCTCTTCGGCACGGCCGGCATCTATTTTTTGCTGGGTTACACCTTTCTGGGTTCCGTTCAGATTATGGTTTATGCCGGTGGTATCGTCGTTCTTTATGTATTCTCCATCCTGTTGACCAGTGGAGAAGGCGACCGGGCCGAGAAAGCAAAACGAAGTAAAGTCTTAGCCGGACTCTTCACTATGATTGCCGGTTTAGCCATTATCCTTTTTATCACACTGAAGCACGATTTCATGCAGACAGCTAATTTGGCCCCGCAAGAAATTAGCATTCATGCTATCGGGAACGCTTTATTAAGTAGTGACAAATACGGTTATGTATTGCCTTTCGAAGCTGTCAGCATATTATTGCTGGCGTGTATCATCGGTGGCATCATGATTGCACGTAAGAGATAGGAATTTTAAGTATTAACTATCAAAATAGAGTTCGAATATGATACACATGGAATATTACCTGGTAGTTTCTACCATCATGATGTTTGCAGGAATCTATGGATTCTTTACCCGCCGAAATACACTGGCTATCCTGATTTCTGTAGAGTTAATGCTGAATGCTACGGACATCAACTTCGCCGTATTCAATCGTTTCCTTTTTCCGGGGGGAATGGAGGGTTATTTCTTTGCACTCTTTTCCATCGCCATCTCGGCTGCGGAAACTGCAATAGCTATCGCCATCATGATTAACATTTATCGTAATCTTCGAAGCATTCAGGTGCGCAATCTGGACGAGTTGAAGTGGTGATTTGTTTCATTCCCAGGAACAAGGTGTTTCATCCCTTGAAACACTTCGTTTCACACCGAGAAACAAAGTGTTTCTCACCGAGGAACAACTAGTTTCACACCGGGAAACCAAACAGAAGGTCCGAGTATAGTGATTATCAGCTATAAGACCAAGAATTAATAATAATAACTCAAGTAATTAAATAAAACTGTATGGAACTAACAATTCTAATACTCCTTCTTCCTTTCTTCTCCTTTCTCATATTGGGAATCGGAGGTAAATGGATGTCCCACCGGACAGCGGGTACAATCGGTACGCTGATACTGGGAGCAGTAGCAGTACTATCCTACGTTACAGCTATCCAATATTTCTCCGCTCCACGACTGGAAGACGGAACATTCGCCACACTGATGCCTTACAACTTCACGTGGCTTCCTTTTACAGAGACTTTACACTTCGACTTGGGCATCTTGCTCGATCCTATATCGGTAATGATGTTGATCGTCATCTCTACAGTGTCACTGATGGTACATATCTACTCTTTCGGTTACATGAAAGGAGAAGTCGGTTTTCAACGTTATTACGCTTTCCTATCCCTATTTACCATGTCTATGCTGGGATTGGTCGTTGCAACCAACATCTTCCAGATGTACCTTTTTTGGGAGCTGGTGGGGGTAAGTTCTTACCTGCTAATCGGTTTTTATTATACAAAACCGGCTGCCATCGCTGCTTCCAAGAAAGCGTTTATTGTTACTCGCTTTGCTGACTTGGGCTTCCTGATCGGTATCCTGATTTACGGATATTACGGTGGTACATTCGGATTCACTCCGGATACAGTATCCTTGATAAGCGGTGGAGCTTCTATGCTTCCGTTGGCTCTCGGACTGATGTTTGTCGGTGGTGCCGGTAAAAGTGCCATGTTCCCGTTGCATATCTGGTTGCCGGATGCAATGGAAGGTCCTACTCCGGTCAGCGCATTGATTCATGCGGCTACCATGGTAGTTGCCGGTGTATATCTGGTGGCACGTATGTTCCCACTTTTCATTACATACGCACCGAATACGCTGCACATGGTTGCTTGGGTAGGTGCATTTACAGCATTCTACGCGGCAAGTGTGGCTTGCGTACAATCAGACATTAAACGTGTACTGGCTTTCTCTACCATTTCACAAATTGGCTTTATGATGGTAGCTCTGGGTGTTTGTACTTCCATGAATCCACACGAAGGAGGTTTGGGCTACATGGCTTCCATGTTCCACCTTTTCACACATGCCATGTTTAAGGCATTGCTCTTCCTCGGTGCAGGTAGCATCATTCATGCCGTACATTCTAATGAAATGTCCGCTATGGGAGGTTTACGCAAATATATGCCGATCACTCACTGGACATTCCTGATTGCTTGTCTGGCTATTGCCGGTATTCCTCCGTTCTCGGGCTTCTTCTCGAAAGATGAAATTCTGGCTGCTTGTTTCCAATACAGCCCTGTAATGGGATGGGTGATGACAGTCATCGCTGCAATGACAGCTTTCTATATGTTCCGCCTTTACTACGGTATTTTTTGGGGCAAGGAAAACAAAGAACTTCATGCACATCACACACCACACGAAAGTCCGTTGGCTATGACTTTCCCGTTAATGTTCCTGGCTGTTGTAACTTGTGGAGCAGGATTTATTCCTTTCGGACACTTCATCAGTTCGAATGGTGAATCTTATTCTATCCATCTCGATCCGTCAGTAGCTATTACGAGCGTTGTTATTGCGATTATTTCGATTGCAATCGCTACATGGATGTACAAGAATGCCAAACAGCCTGTTGCTGATTCGTTGGCAAAACGATTCAAAGGTCTGCACAAGGCAGCCTATAATCGCTTCTATATTGATGATATCTACCAGTTTATTACGCATAAGATTATCTTCCGCTGCATCTCTACTCCTATCGCATGGTTCGACCGTCATGTAGTGGATGGATTCTTTGACTTCCTGGCATGGGCCACCAACACAACAAGCGACGAGATTCGTGGTTTGCAGAGCGGTCAGGTACAACAATATGCGTATGTGTTCCTTTGCGGTGCATTGGCACTTATCCTACTGCTGATTCTCTAAATAGTAAATAGTAAATCTTTAAATAGTAAATCATAAAGATGAATTTCTTATCCATATTCGTACTTATCCCCTTATTGATGCTGGCCGGACTTTGGGCAGCACGAGGAATCAAAGCCATCCGGGGGGTTATGGTTACTGGCGCATCGGCACTTCTGATTGCCTCCGTCGTACTTACATTCCTGTATCTGGGAGAGCGTAGCGCCGGAAACACGGCAGAAATGCTTTTCCGTGCAGATACGCTTTGGTATGCCCCGCTTCACATATCTTATTCAGTAGGTGTTGACGGAATTTCGGTAGCCATGTTGTTATTGTCTGCTGTCATCGTATTCACCGGTACATTCGCTTCCTGGCGCCTGCAACCGCTGACGAAAGAATATTTCCTCTGGTTCACCCTGTTGTCTATGGGAGTATTCGGATTCTTTATATCCGTCGATTTGTTCACCATGTTCATGTTTTATGAAATTGCGTTGATACCGATGTACCTGCTGATTGGTGTATGGGGATCAGGACGTAAAGAATATGCAGCCATGAAACTGACCCTTATGTTGATGGGCGGTTCCGCTTTCCTATTGATCGGTATTCTCGGAATCTATTTCGGCTCGGGAGCAACCACCATGAACCTTCTCGAAATTGCACAGTTGCACAACATACCTTTTGCACAGCAATGCATCTGGTTCCCGCTGACTTTCCTCGGCTTCGGTGTATTGGGCGCCCTTTTCCCGTTCCACACATGGAGTCCTGACGGTCACGCTTCTGCCCCGACTGCCGTATCCATGCTTCATGCCGGAGTATTGATGAAACTGGGAGGTTACGGATGTTTCCGTATCGCCATGTATCTGATGCCGGAAGCAGCCAACGAACTTTCCTGGATATTCCTGATACTGACAGGTATCTCTGTAGTCTACGGAGCCTTCTCCGCTTGCGTACAGACCGACTTGAAATATATCAATGCTTATTCATCCGTATCTCACTGCGGACTGGTTCTTTTCGCCATTCTGATGCTAAACCAGACAGCAGCAACAGGAGCAATCCTTCAAATGCTTTCACACGGATTAATGACAGCCTTGTTCTTTGCTCTGATCGGTATGATATATGGACGTACACACACACGTGACGTTCGCGAACTTGCCGGTTTAATGAAAATTATGCCGTTCCTTAGTGTATGTTATGTGATTGCCGGTCTTGCCAACCTCGGTCTGCCGGGATTAAGCGGTTTCATTGCTGAAATGACCATCTTCGTCGGCTCTTTCCAGAACAACGACGTATTTCACCGCACACTGACCATCATCGCCTGCTCTTCGATTGTGATTACCGCAGTCTACATCCTGCGCCTGGTAGGTAAGATTCTATACGGAACCTGCACCAACAAACATCACCTCGAACTGACCGACGCAACTTGGGACGAACGTGTAGCCGTTATCTGCCTCATCGTTTGCGTTGCCGGACTAGGTATGGCTCCTTTCTGGGTTAGCCACATGATTGGTGAAAGCGTATTACCGGTTGTCTCACAACTAATCCCCTAACTCATAAATCATAATTCTTAATTCATAAATAAACAAGATGGATTATTCACAATTTCTAAATATGCGAGAAGAGCTGTCGCTCATAGCTGTCTTACTGCTGCTATTTCTAGCTGACCTCTTCATGAGTCCGGATGCACACAAAAATAGTGGGAAAGCACGCCTGAACACCATGTTGCCCGTTATTCTGATGGCTATCCATACGGCTATCAACTTGATTCCGGGAACTGCTACCGATGCATTCGGTGGTATGTATCACTATGTACCGATGCACACAGTTGTTAAATCGATCCTGAATGTCGGTACACTGATTGTTTTCCTGATGGCGCACGAGTGGATGAAAAGAGAAGATACTTCATTCAAACAAGGAGAATTCTATGTGCTTACACTCTCTACCTTGTTTGGTATGTATCTCATGATTTCCGCCGGACATTTCCTGATGTTCTTCATCGGTCTTGAAACAGCTTCTATTCCGATGGCAGCATTGATTGCCTTCGATAAATACCGTCACAACTCTGCCGAAGCAGGTGCCAAATACATTCTGACAGCTCTTTTCTCCAGTGCATTGCTGTTGTTTGGTCTGTCCATGATCTATGGTTCTGCCGGGACTCTTTATTTCGATGACCTCCCTGCCCATATCGACGGAAATCCGTTACAGATCATGGCATTTATATTCTTCTTCACAGGAATGGCATTCAAGTTATCACTGGTTCCGTTCCACTTATGGACAGCAGACGTTTACGAAGGTGCTCCGAGTGCAGTTACCGCTTATTTGAGTGTTATATCAAAAGGATCGGCAGCATTTGTTTTATTGGCTGTCCTTATCAAAGTATTCGCTCCAATGATTAATGACTGGCAGGAAGTACTTTATTGGGTAACCATCGCTTCTATCACTATTGCCAATATATTTGCTGTCCGTCAGCAAAACCTGAAACGTTTGATGGCGTTCTCCAGTATTTCGCAAGCGGGATATATTATGTTAGGCGTTATTGGTGGTACAGCACAAGGCATGACAGCATTGGTATATTATGTATTAGTGTATGCTGCCGCCAACCTCGGAGTATTTGCCGTTATCACTATCGTGGCATTACGCAGCCAGAAATTCACGCTCGAAGATTACGCAGGACTTTATAAAACGAATCCCAAAATCGCTCTTTTGATGACTCTGTCTCTGTTCTCATTGGCAGGCATCCCTCCGTTTGCCGGATTCTTCTCTAAGTTTTTTATCTTCATGGCTGCTTTCGATGCAGGTTTCCACTTGCTGGTATTCATCGCATTGGTAAATACAGTGATTTCGTTGTATTACTATCTATTGATTGTAAAAGCAATGTACATCACTCCTTCCGACAACCCGATTCCTACTTTCCGCAGCGATCGTTGCACAAAATGGGGACTAGCACTTTGCACATTGGGTATCATCGGACTGGGTATTGCAAGTATCGTATATCAATCTATCGATAAACTGTCGTTCGGAATTTAAACGGACTACACCTTTTCACCAAAGAAACGGTCTTGGTTTCATGTCAGTATCAATCGACATCAAAACCAAGACCGTTTCTTCTATATAAAAGCCGCTTTTATTAATGAGGAAGGAAGATATTCACCTGCCTTATTACCACTCTACCGGGCACAGTTCATCTCTTCCGTCACGATCACTCCGGGAATAGTAAACCAAAACCTTGATCCTTTTCCTTTTTCAGAATCAACGCCAATCCGCCCACCTAATTGTTCAACGATGCTCTGACAGATAGAAAGTCCCAATCCTGTACCGTGTACAAAAGAATTAAGCTTCACAAAACGCTCAAAGATATGTGGCAACTGCTCTTTTTCAATACCGATGCCTGTATCTTCAACATAGAATTCCAATTCGCCATCTTTTAGTTTATATCCCACATGAATACTACCTTCAGAGGTAAACTTCATTGCATTGTTAACAAAGTTAGAGATCACCTGATGTATACGGTTACGGTCACTAATGACATGACAAACCGGAAGATGATCATCAAACACCAGTTCCACCTCTTCTTTCGCTTTCATCCCCATAGAGCGGACAATATCCTCACATAACAGATTTACATCTACATCTCCGTTAGTAAACTCAAATGTACCCGCTTCAATCTTTGACAAATCGAGTATATCTGAAATTAATTGCAACAAAAGATCATTATTCTCACGTACAATCTTAATATACTCCTGACGTTCTGCCAGCTCTTCAGTTTCTACCAGCAAATCGGAGAAACCGACAATGGCATTCAGCGGCGTACGGATTTCATGACTCATATTGGCAAGGAAAGCACTTTTCAAACGATCCATCATCTCTGCTTTATCACGTGCCTGAATCAATTCGGCTTCAGTCTCCTTCAATTCTGTAATGTCATAATTGATACCGATGATTTCTATTTCATTTTCTTCCGGTTTATAATTGGTGACCATTACATTACTGCTGACCCAATTCCATTCGTTCTTCGTTCCGGGACGACGAATACGCATCTCCCCTTGGAAATGCCTCCTTTTTCCGTCTCTGACTCCATCATAAAAATCGAGGAAACGCTTGCGGTCTTCGGGATGCATTTGGCTATAAACTGCTACCACCTCACTCAAAGGAATATCTTCCTCCTCACCTAAATTCTTATACCACTGTTTTATAGCATAACCTTTGCGGTTCAAGAGATTCAACTTGGCATATCCTACTTTTGCATAATCGGATATCATCAAGAAGAAATTCTCAAAATCACGAATACGGTTCATTGCATCAATACGCTCCGTATTGTCAATGCTTATTAAAATATATCCGCTGAAGTTACCCTCATTATCATATAGTTTACTAACCTTCGAATATAGTTCTATCACATTAGAACGGCTTGTCTCATAATATCCTCCTGCTTGCTCAAAAGAATAATTAAGTCTGAAATCCACCAGATCTTCATTCCGCACACGATCACGAATCCCCTGCGGCACATTCGGATTCTCAAAGAAATTAACCCCTATCACATCCGATTTATTCACTACACCGAATATTTCTAAATCCTTATTATTCAAATCTATCAAATAGCCGTCCTTATCGTAGATCTCTACTCCTGCCGGAATATTAGCAAAGATATTCTTAAAGAGTTTTTCACTACGATCCAATGCCCGGTTAGCTTGTACCGATCCCGTAGAATCGAGAAATAGACCGACTATTTCGTCCTTTCCGGGAGAATAAATCACCCAATGCGTATACCGTTCCGTTCGAGAGAAATATTCATCTTTCTCTCTATAAGAATTACTATCCAGTATTTCTTCCAGAAAATTAAGTTTTTGGAGATAGTCAGGATGCTTTTCAGATGCCAAAGAACCAATATACGACTCCAAAGGAAGCCCGAAAAAGGTTGAACTGACCTCATTCGCATCCGTCACCCGATAATCGCAAGGTTTATTATTCTCGTCACGGATAATGGACATACGTATATATCCCATCGGCATAAAATGAAACAGATTATTTAGGAAAGTCTGTTCACGGATTACCTTGTCCTTAGTTTTACGCAACTCGATACAGATATTTATAATATTTCCCAATGAGGAGAACCATTGAAAATCTTCATTACTCCAGTCATGGTAAGTCTCAACCAAATCAATCCCCATATATCCCCAAACGCGGTCGCCTGTCATCAAAGGAGTCACCATTAACGATTTGATTCCCTGAACTACAAGAATCTGATATTCATCAGGAGCCTCTTCTAATAACTGCTCCAGTGTATTTAAAATAATCGGCTTGCCCGATAATATCTGTTCACTCCACCATTTTGACTCATTGGCAGGCATGTCCTGCAGATTGTCTATCTCTGCCGATACTCCTTCAGAAACCACTTCGTAGATACAACTATGATGGGCATAATTTTCGTCGTATTCAAAAATATAAACACGCCCTTTCCCATTATAAAGATTCAGAATATCTCTTAGAATATCTGCGATACAAGATTCTACCGCCTCATCACGGAGGAAACGAAGCAACGATTGCGAAACAAAATTCTGACGACAAAGCAAATCATTCACACGCCTTAAGGCATCCCTTTGATCTTCTTCCTTGGGAGCCTCGACACGCTGGATTACTCCGAAGGACTTATCTCCTCCACCAGCCCCTGTACCCTTTTCACGAAAAGCCAGACGGGTATGCAACCAGACCTCACCATATTTTGAATGAATAGGGAAAGTTTGTTCATAAAAGTCCTTATGAATAGAAGAATTTGCCCGGAACTCCTGGGCAATCTGCTTGCGATAATCTTCACGTATCAGGTTCAGAAAATCCGAAGTAGAGATGGTGTCGCCGTCCAATCCCAAAAGATCAGAAAGATAATCGGAACATAAATAATATCCTGCCGTTAAATCTACTTCCCACCACCCGATTTGTGCAAGAGAAGCCATTTTTTTGTATCGCTCGTTGTCTGTCTGCATATTTTGTATTATTGTAAGACAATAGGTTGACAAATATACAAAAAAGGTAATCACTGATACCATAAAGGAGCAAATAAAAAAGCTAAAAGAAGATTACGAAAATAAATAAATAGAATATGGGAGAATCTGTTTGTTACAAATTCTCCCATACCTCCTATTGAAAAATACGGACTCCGCTAACCTATATCTTATTATAATGAGGAAATATTATATCCAGTCCAAGTAAACAGGGATGCATCTGCACCAGTATTCGTAGTCGGCTCGGTAAATGTATTCAATGTACCGTTCAGCTTATTCTTAAAGTTCAATGTATGGGTGATACTGATGCTGGAAGACGCACTTCCTGCCCCTTTACTGTCATTCATATCAATCAAATCGATTGTACCGCCTGAACCTTTGACAAGGGCATTGGTGATCGTAGCTTTTGCTCCACGACGGATTTTAATCACATCTTGCATACGGTCTACATTATCCGTTGTATTGGCAGCATTATTTACGATTGTCATATTTTCAACCACAAAGTCCGACTGACGTAAATGATCCGGATAAATGCCATCCAAGTTACCATCTGCTTCAATGCCGCGCGGATCTGCTTCCGTACTGGTATAACCGCTTTCCCAAACACCATAGCAGTTTTTCAATTTACCGGAATATCCTTGAGTGAAGTCGAACATGTCATCATCCGGGTTCACAGCCAATAGGTTGGTTACATTCACCGTACCGCCAAAGAATTCGACGGCATCATCCGCACTCTCAAGAATGTAGATATTCTCGATCTTGGTACCGTTTCCAACACCGTTCAGTGTCAATCCGTTGTGCTCGATATCGGCAGTAGAGCGGGCACCGGCATAGCAGATTTTCACATAAGTCAGTGAACCGGAATTGTCATTATCGACATTACCACCGTATTTATAGTTGTTGTCGATTTCCGTCAGACCTGTATCACTCTTATTGGCGTTCGAACCGGAAATCGGAGCTTTACCATTGATAATGATTCCTCCCCAATAGCCGGATGTAGGGGTTGTTGAATTGGCAGTGAAAACAATCGGTTTATCAGCTGTACCGTCAGCATAAAGTTTACCGCCCTGTGCTACCAGCAGATAACTGCTGAAACCTTCGCGAGCCTTAATCGTTGTTCCGGCAGGGATATTCAGACGGCCTCCATTTTCAATGACTACCGTTCCGTTCAGAATATATTCCTTAGCTTCCAGTGTCTGTTCTCCGGTCAGCGTGCCGGACAGGATATTTTCGCCCACAACAATAGAGCTACCGGTCCCACCGTTGTTTCCACCATCTCCGTTACCATCTCCGTCACTATCACTGCTACATGCAGTCAATGTAAGTGCTGTTGCCATAACGGCAAACGTCATAAAGTTCACAAACAATCTTTTCATTTTGCTTTCATTATTAGTTAATAATCTTATTTCATCACCCGGTTTAGAATGTACACGACACTCCCAGGCTTATATTTATTCCTTTCTTATAATCATTCAATATCACCTTTTCCCCGTTTTCGTTCGCTTTGCGGCTTAACTTATAAGAGGGATTCAGCAGGTTGCGGGCTTTCAGGTTAAGCGAAAGATGCTTGTTCAGTTTGGCTTGGGACACAAAATCCAGTGTCAGTACTCCCTGCTCCATTATATCCTGATAGCCCTGTGTGCCAATGGTATATATTTTATCACTCACATAATTAAGTACCAATGTATTGACAAAACTGCGTTCTCCTTTCGTGAAGTTATGCGAGAGGTCGAAATTGACAATCCACGGTGCGGCTCCTTCCAGTTGCGAACCGGTGGTAACCGTTGCCAAAGGCATTTTTGCATTCGTGTAGATATAAGAGCCATTCAATCCCAAAGAGAGTTTATTCATTCCGTGCGCAGCATTACTCACCGGACGGACAAACAGATTCTTACGTATTTCTATCTCCACTCCTGCCACGGTTGCCTTATCCGCTATATTCTCATAAGAAAGATAACCTCCGGCGCTTGCCACTTCAATGCGGGATATCGGATTCTTAATCAATTTATAGAAAGCCGTGAGAGAAATCAATTCGGTCGGAGTGGGATTAAAGTCCCACTTCAGATCAAGGTTATAATTATCCGAAGGTTTCAGATTGGGGTTACCCTGACTGTTGAAGTTCACGCCGACATAACGGTAAGGAGATATTTCCTTTGCCTGCGGAAGCGTATATGTTTTACTAACTCCCAGGCGAAACGAGTTTTTATCATTCAGATTGTATTTGAGATTCAAGCTGGGCAGGAAATAATCTTTTTGAATGGTATTGTTTCCTTTAGAGCCTCCACGATTCACATTGTAATCCACTTCAATATCTACCTTGTCGTATTTCATTCCCAGATTCACAATCCAACAGGGAGTAAACTGGTAGGTAGCCTCGGCATAAGCGGAATGGATATTCTTTTTTACGGTATATTCATCTAAGTTCTTCTGTATCTTGAACCAGTCGGAAGCAAAGTTTTCCTGATTATAATAATCGTCAAGCGAGAAGTCGTCCAAAGAAGGGATGACAGAAACATGTCCTACGGTCAGGTTATACTCCGTAGCTTTGAAGTTATCATCTACGAATCGGCCTGTATATCCGAAACGGACATTCGAAATCTCTTCTATATTATCTTTCAGACGATAGACCAAGCCTGCTTTTACATTCAAGTCGTCTTCATCTAAAGTTGAGAAATAGCGCTGTTGTGAGTTGCCCCTTAGCAACGTATAGCCGTCTTCCGCTTTAGTCAGGTTATTGATACGACGATCCGGTTCATAGCCTTTCACCATATTATAGGAAGCACCTGCATCGAGACTTAATGATTTGGTTAATCCCCAGTTAGTCATCAGTTGGTTAACGATCAGCATATTATCATTCGTTTGTTGGCGACGGGTGAATCCGAGGTTTTCATAGTCGTCACTAAAAATCGAGTTCTTACCGTTGTAATCGCCCACCGACTGGATATTGGCATGAATCATCATCAAATTATAACTGATGTGATGACGGTTCTGCATATCGAAATCCACATTGGCAAGTGCCAGCTGACTGATATTCTCGGCATACTTCTTTCCATTCATATCTTTGTAGACCGTACCGCCGGTAGTTGTATTACGTATGATTTCATCCGTATACTGATAGTCCGTCGTATGTCCGGCAGTCAGGAAGAAAGAAAGCGGATTTTTGTCTTTTCCGACATAGAATCGTTTACCTCCGGAAATACTGTAACTCCGGTTGATTTGCAAATGTTGAGCGGAAGGGTCTAACTTATTTCTGAAGTTCCATGAGTTTTCATCGGCAGGTTCGGTACGATTGGCAAAGCCCATGAAGTTCACTCCATCCTGTTTCAGAAAATCGGCTGCTACCGTTTGTGTATTCAAGCCACCGGAAATGCCGAATCCCAGATGACCGCTACCAATGAGTTCTTTGGATACAATATCAATGGTTGCCCCTCCGACATCGCTGCTGCCTCCCGCGTTGAATGCTTTATTTACGCCTACGGACTGAATAATGTCCGTACCGAAGAAATCAAGAGAGATATTCTTATATTCCGGGTCTTCGGAAGGAAGAGCAAATCCATTAAAAGTAGTTGCATTGTACCGGTCACCCAATCCACGGACAAAGACATTTTTCACTCCGTCTTGTTTAGACACTCCGGCAACTTTCGTCACAGCACCTTCTGCATCCGAAACACCCTTACGGGAAAGCTCCCTGACACCAACAGATTGTACGGCAATGACTGCTTTTTGCTGTTCGAGCAACAGCATATTCTCATTTTCCCTATTCTTCTTAGCTACAACCACCACATCGGCAAGTTCCTGTGCATCGGTTTCCAACTCCAGATTCAGTATCACCAGTTTTCCATTCTCCACACGCACTTTACGGCGCACTTCGGTTTTATAGCCTACATATTTAATCTCAATATCATACATACCTTCCAGAACGCCCATGCTGTTCAATTCGAAATTACCCTCCATATCGGTCACTGCTCCGGCTTGAGTTCCGAGCAAACGTATCGTAGCTCCTATCAAAGGTTCCTTGGATAGTTTGTCTTTCACAGCTCCTTTAATCTTGATATTGGCAGCCAATGCAGGAAGTACACACAACAGGCAAAAGAAGGCCGCCACTGAAAATCGGATAAGAAATAGTTTTTTCATCTAACTTTGCTCTACGTTTTAATTACGCTGGCAAAGATAGAGGGTGAGCATTACAACCGTAAGACGAAAAAAATACAATCTATTGAAAGAGTCATTGCAAGATGATGACAAGATGTTACAAACGTATTATCAATCAGTTACGCTATTAGTTTAACTTGTTTATAAGCAAATTTAAGACCGGAACTTCACTCTTTTATCTCTCATTATGCATAAAATTAATCGGCTGACAGTTGTGAGAAGGTGAAAATTTTGGCTGATAGTGTATTTCCACCCGTTTGTCGTCAAAGATATGTTTCATCGCTTTTCAATGCATTACGCAAAGAAACACCGATAGCTCCTTTCCCACTAAGTATATATCCAACGTTGGACTTTCTTAAAAAAAGAACAGGCATAATTGACTTGAAACTAAATATCATTATCTTTGTGAATGTTTCACGCTAAAAACAGATATGCGTCATGGAAGAGAATTTCAGAAGATATCCGATAGGAATACAGAACTTTGAAGATTTACGCAATAATGATTGTGTCTATGTTGATAAAACAGAATTGATTTATCGTTTGACTCATACAAATAAAGTCTATTTTCTAAGTCGTCCCCGACGCTTTGGGAAAAGTTTGCTGGTTTCTACACTAGAAGCTTATTTCCTGGGAAAAAAAGAACTGTTTCAAGGCTTGGCTATGGAGACTCTGGAAAAGGATTGGACGGTCTACCCGGTACTACACTTTGATTTTAGTGTGAGTAAATATATAACCGCTGATATGCTGTCAGCCGTTATTAACCGCCAATTGCTTTTATGGGAGAAAATTTATCAACGGGAAGAAGGAGAAACGACTTTCAGTTTACGTTTTGAAGGAATTATTCGTCGTGCTTACAAACAGACGGGTAAACAGGTGGTGGTATTAATAGATGAGTATGACTCACCAATGCTGGACAGCAATCATAATGATGAAGTTCAAAAGGAAATACGTAATATCATGCGGGATTTCTTTAGTCCACTGAAAGCCCAGGGACAGTATCTTCGCTTCTTATTATTGACAGGTATCAGCAAATTCAGCCAAATGAGTATCTTCAGCGAGTTGAATAACTTGCAGAATATCAGCATGAGGGATGATTACAGTGCCATCTGCGGCATCACCGAACAAGAGTTGCGCACGCAGCTACAAATTGATATTGAACAAATGGCGCAAGCCAACAAAGAAACATACGAGGAAGCCTGTGTACATTTGAAACAACAATATGACGGCTATCATTTCAGTGAGAACAGTGAAGATATTTATAATCCATTCAGTTTGTTCAATGCATTCGCACAGAAGAAGTATGCCAATTTTTGGTTTTCGACCGGTACTCCCACTTTCCTGATAGATATTCTGCAAGAAAGCAATTTTGATATCCGGGAACTGGATAACACGACCGCCACCGCCGAACAGTTTGATGCGCCCAGCAATAGAATCACCGATCCTCTTCCGGTGCTCTACCAAAGCGGTTATCTCACAATTAAGGAATATGATCCGGATTTCCAACTGTATACACTGGCTTATCCCAACAAAGAAGTAAGAAAAGGATTTATCGAATCGCTAATGCCCGCTTATGTGCATCTGCCTGCACGAGAGAATACATTTTATGTAGTGTCCTTTATTAAAGACTTGCGTATCGGTCATTTAGAAGAATGTCTGGAAAGACTGAAATCTTTCTTTGCGTCTATCCCGAATAAACTGAACAACAAGGAAGAGAAACATTACCAAACTATCTTTTATCTGTTTTTCCGGCTGATGGGACAGTATATAGATGTGGAAGTGGATACAGCCATTGGAAGAGCAGACGCGGTTGTGAAACTTCAAGATACCATCTATGTTTTTGAATTTAAAGTAGATGGTACACCCGAAGAAGCATTAACGCAGATTAACAGCAAAAAGTATGCTATTCCGTATCAGGCGGATCACAGGAAAATAGTTAAAGTAGGTGTAAACTTTGACAGTGCCACACGAACGATTGGTGAGTGGAAGATAGAACTCGGGAGTTAATCACCGAGTTCATAAAAGAGAATGCGCTAAATCAATTTCTTTTTCTTCCGGTAGTTCTCGCGAAACTCTTTAGGCGAACAACTCTTTTTCTTCTTGAAGATCCGGTTGAAATTGGAAAGGTTATTAAAACCGCACTCATAACAAATCTCGGCGATAGACATCGTAGAATCTACCAGCAACCGGGAAGCAAAGCCCAGCCGAATATCAATGATATAATCGGAAAGATTCTTGCCTGTACGCAGTTTGAAAAAGCGGCTGAATGACACATCCGTCATCCCAACCATATCAGCCAACTGCCCCAGACGTATTTCTTCCTGATAATGTGTATTGATGTACTCCTGCACTTTCTGCACACGCCGGCTGTCCGAATGAATATCTATCTTGGCAAAAGACGAACTGGACAAGGTACGCGCTTCTTCTTCAAAGAGAGAAAGTTCATACAGGATCGTCATAAACTTAATGACCGCATAAAATCCTTGCTTCTCGGAAGCAAGCGTATCCAGCAACGGATATATTTTGAGTATGGCAGACATCGGGAAACAAAGCCCTTTTTGTGCTTTATCCAGCATCCGGCGGATAGAGTCGAACTGATTCTTATTGATAAAGCTCTTGAAGAAAAGATCGGAAGAAAACTGAATCGTAATCTCCCGTATCTCTTTCGAATGGCAGTCGTTCTGTTCCCAGACGTGTTCCAAATCTTTTCCTGTTATCAATACCAAATCATAATCACCTATCACTTCGGAAGAGTCTCCTACAATCCGCCTTACTCCGGCAGCCTTTTCGGTGAAGTTCAATTCAAACTCGGAGTGGTTGTGTATAGGATAAGTGAATTCCGTTTTATAACGTTCCGCAATGTAAAAGCAATCCTTATCTGACAAAGGAGTGATTTCACGGATAATCTGGTTGGATAACGGTGTAGTCATAGTAATTACAATTTATAAGCGTTTTATCGTTTGATTAGTTTTCTATCTTTACCCCTATCCGATGCAGGTCTGCCCCCGACGGGTTTTGGAAGACACGCAAGTCGAATTCGGGAATAATGGCAAGCACATGATCGAAAACATCTGCCTGTATGCCTTCGTAGGCAACCCATACTTTATTGGCAGAAAAAAAATAAAGTTCCAATGGGATACCGGTTTCAGTAGGCTGAAGCTGACGTACCATACAGGTCAGGTCTTGGTTGACGGTAGGCAGACTCTTCAGATAGTTAGTCAGATAGGCCCGGAAAACTCCCAAGTTTGTTTGCCGACGTCCATTCACTAACACAGAGTTGTCGATATGATGTTCCTTATTATATTCTTCCACTACCTTTTCCGTTTCATCCACATAGTCTTTCAACAGTTGTATCTTCCGGTATTTTGCCAACATCTCCGGTGTACAGAAATGCACACTGGTCATGTCTATATTGATGGAACGTTTCACACGACGTCCGCCGGATTCCTGCATTCCCTGCCAGTTTTGGAAAGAATCACTAATCAATAGATAAGGAGGAATGGTGGTGATGGTATTATCGAAGTTACGTATTTTTACGGTATTCAATGTTACTTCTATCACCGTACCGTCCGCACCGTATTTCGGCATCGTGATCCAATCGCCCACCTTCAGCATATTATTGGCGGAAAGCTGAATGCCGGAGACAAATCCCATGATACTGTCCTTGAAAACCAACATCAGAACCGCAGCGGAAGCTCCCAATCCGGTCAGCAACACTACCGGACTTTGCTTTATCAGAATACTGATAATGATGATAGCTCCTATAAAGAAGAGAATGACTTGCGCTGTCTGCAAAAGCCCCTTCAAAGGTTTGTCTTTATATTGTTCACGCGCGCTATATACCAGATACACAGCCGTGAACAAAGCACTGACGAAGCGAAGAAAGACTGCAAGGATATAAATCATGCAAAGTCTTCGAAGAAAATCAAGCAAAGCAGAGTCTGCATGTTCGGGGAAGGCAATAGGAATAGATATATAAATCAATATAGGCGCCACCATCCTGCTGATGTTCACCATTACTTTATCATTAAATACAATATCATCCCAAGTAGCTTTTGTCTGTCTCACCAATTTAGCCACGGTACGCAGAATAATCTTGCGGCAAATCAGATTAGCCAATAATGCTATTCCAATAATAAACAATAAGATGATAAAGTTATCAATCTTATCAGCCATAGCTTCATCCACTCCCATCGAGAGCAAAGCATGATTCACCTCTTGCATCACTACATTACCTGCTTCTTCCGGTTGCCCGTTTGCTAATGCCACACTCACTGTATCAACCACTTCTTTTACTTCTTTCATAAGCAATCGTCTCTCTCTTTTTTAGTTTTTCTTTTATTTATGATCTCTGTTTCTTTTCTTCTTTATTCTTTCCTTCTTCCAAATATTCACTGATATCCTGCCGTAGCCAATCATAATGGAAGAGTCTTTTGTAGGCTACATTCTTCTTGAGCATGATTTCTACATTCACCTGGCTGTTCTGATAACAAGTCAGTTCGTTTCTGAATTGCTCATTGTGTTCGGCCAGTCGCTTGATTTCCTGTTCCCGTTCACGACGCAATACGGTGCAGACCGGAATCAGTAGTTTCATTACCACATTATCCATCACATGGTGTCCCTGCATATACAAGTAAGTAGTTTCCGGCACCAAGCCCAGCTCTTTAAATTCAGTCCGCAATCCATTCACCTGATTAATGTTATGGGGGAATTTCCTTTTCAACTCTGCCAACTTCTGATTAACCCGTTGTTGAAGGGATTCCAAGCTCTTTTCCGGATGCCGGAGATTAATCTCGCGCAAAGAAGTATAAGTATGGAAATCGTACATGGGGAAAGTGTAAGTATCCCGTTGGCGATAGAACCATACGTTCCAGAGGAAAAGCGGATATACTATTTCAGAGTACTTCTTCAGGTAGAAGTTGAAATCTAAAATGGAACGGTCATTCAACGTAGCCTGCACACATACTTCGTGAAGGCTTTCGGCAAAACAATGATAGTTTTCAATAGCATAGGTATAAGTCTGAAAAATATACCTGTTCCGATTGATTTTACGGGAAGTATTGGTAGCTCCCTGCAACAGGAAATCATAGTCACTGTCCACACAGGCAATCAGACTTCTCCCCAATTCGGCTGTATTCAGCGTGTTCATGAGTACCATCTTTTTTCCTTTTGCCAGGGAGGTGGCCGAAGGAAGCATCACTTGGAAATAGTGTTCGTCGTCTTCAAACTCTTCAAGCAATGTGCGCCAGAAAGCGATGTCGTCATAGCTTTCTACGTAAGCGATGATACGTCGGCGGGCTTTCTTCGGATAAAGCTTATGGGCGGCATTGAAATAAGAAGAAGTCAGATTATCTCGTAGTGAAGTTGCCATTTGTTCAATTACAGGTTACGAATTACAAATTACAGTTGGGAGAATCCTTGTCGAGCTTGTGCCCTACGGTGGTAGATATATCACTTACTTCTGTCACGGCATCCAGCCAGCCTTCCATAATGACGGCAGGCGAATGGGTAGTCAGGATAATCTGCACATTCGGATTCAGTTCACGTATCATAGCAATCAGTTTCTGCTGCCATTCTATATGAAGGGAGGCTTCCGGCTCATCCATAAACAATACACAATGGCTGTTGTCCTGCACGAGTACGGTCAGCAGGATAACCAGCATTTGCTTTTCACCGGACGACAGTTTATAAGGGAATAATAGTTCGCCATCCTGATAGAAAGCGATATCGTTCCGTTTCCGGTCTATCTTTTTGCGTGTATAGCTGAACAGTTCGTCAATCATATCCTGAAAACGACGTTTGGCTACAGATAATGTAGCTGCTTTACGACGCTCTTCTTCATCAGTGCTGGAAAGCATTTCAATCATCTTATTACCAATGTTGACCTGATAATCGAGGTAACGGCGTTGCAAGAGATAGAGTTGCCAGTCCAGTTCAGACTTTACATTCTTGTCGGCCATGCGGGCTGTGAAGTCACCCATAATCAGGGGACGGTCGTAGCTTCGGATGACGTCATAAGGAATATAGGTTGCCTGGGGATTGTCGAAAAAGAGACGCACTCCGTTCTTCTCGTCACTTTTCATTTCACCGGAAAGTTCTTCGAGGTATCCCACCGAACGGTTCAGAATGGTAGTCTTCCCCACTCCGTTGATGCCGGAGAGGATGTTCACATCGGGACGCAAATCCCATCCTATATTAAAGCGTTCCCATAGTCCGTGTATCTCGATACGACGGATATAATTGGCTTGTTGTTCCATAATATTCAAGTTTAATCAAGGCAAATATAAACAAATCATACGATAAAAGACTACCTTTGCAACCGTTTTCTCTATTTGATTGTTAATGATATCAGAGATATGGTAAAATAAATAGTATCAACATGGACAAAAGTAAGAACCTGTATGGTCATTTGTTTGCGCTTACAGCAAACGTTATGTGGGGATTAATGTCTCCCATCGGTAAGTCGGCTCTTCAAGAGTTTTCTCCAATTTCTGTCACTACATTCCGCATGGTAGGGGCAGCAGCCGCTTTCTGGATCCTTTCTATATTTTGCAAACAGGAACATGTGAACCATCAGGATATGCTGAAAATTTTCTTTGCTTCACTGTTTGCGCTAGTATTCAATCAAGGAGTGTTCATCTTCGGGCTTTCTATGACTTCTCCTATTGATGCTTCTATCGTAACTACCACTCTACCGATTGTAACAATGGTTGTAGCAGCTATCTATTTAAAAGAACCGGTGACAAATAAAAAAGTACTGGGAATTTTTATAGGTGCTATGGGAGCGCTCATTCTCATTGTGAGCAGCCAGGCAGGAAGCAACGGAAATGGAAGCCTGATTGGTGACTTGCTTTGTCTCGTTGCACAAATCAGTTTTTCCATATACCTGACTGTATTCAAGGGATTGTCTCAACGATATTCGGCAGTAACGATTAATAAATGGATGTTCATATATGCTTCGATGTGTTACATTCCGTTCTCCTATTATGATATTTCTACGATTCAATGGACTTCTATTTCCACTGTCGCCATTCTACAGGTACTTTATGTCGTATTAGGAGGTAGTTTCCTCGCGTATCTCTGCATTATGACTGCACAGAGGCTGCTCCGTCCTACGGTAGTCAGTATGTACAATTATATGCAACCGATCGTGGCTACGATTGCAGCAATCGCGATGGGTATCGGAAGTTTCGGCTGGGAGAAAGGGATTGCTATCGCACTTGTATTCCTAGGAGTATATATTGTGACTCAAAGTAAATCGAGAGCTGATCTTGAAAAAGCAGAAAAGCCTCATTTCAAATCCTCAAAATAAGTATCGAGCAGACTTCTTGCAGCTATAAACGAAGTCAGGTTGCCTTTCAATACCTGCTGTTCTTTTTCTAAGAGCATCGCTTCAATCTTCGGATTATGATAAAAGCTGTCACGAAGTTGTTCATTGATGCTTTCATACATCCAATATTTACTTTGCTCGTTGCGGCGATATTCAAAATAGCCGTTTTCTTTCACGAAGTCAATGTATTCGTAAATCATATCCCAGACCTCCTTCACTCCCAGGTTATAAAAACCGGAGTAAGTCAATACTTTGGGAATCCATCCGGATTCAGGCGCAGGAAACAGATGCAATGCATTACGGAATTGAGTGGCAGCCAACTTGGCACGTTCCAGATTATCTCCATCGGCCTTATTGATAACGATACCATCCGCCATCTCCATAATACCACGCTTAATCCCTTGCAGTTCATCGCCCGTACCGGACAACTGAATCAACAGGAAGAAATCAACCATCGAGTGAACAGCCGTTTCGCTCTGTCCCACTCCTACGGTCTCCACAAAAATCTTATCGAATCCGGCAGCTTCACAAAGAATAATCGTCTCACGTGTTTTGCGTGCCACTCCTCCCAAAGAACCGGCTGACGGACTAGGGCGGATAAACGATTTAGGATGCACGGAAAGCTGCTCCATACGCGTTTTATCCCCTAAGATACTGCCTTTACTACGCTCACTACTAGGGTCGATGGCCAATACCGCCAGTTTGCCCCCCTTTTCGAGCACGTGCAGACCGAATACATCTATGGATGTACTCTTTCCCGCACCGGGAACGCCGCTGATACCAATCCGGATCGAATTACCGGAAAATGGCAGACACTTCTCTATGATTTCCTGTGAGACAGCCTGATGTTCAGGCTTTACGCTTTCCACCAATGTCACAGCCTGACTCAATATGGTGACATCACCTTTTACGATACCTTCTACAAACTCTGCTACTGAAAGTTGGCGTTTCTTAGGTTTCCGCTTTAAGTAAGGATTCACAGATGAGGGTTGCTCAATGCCTTTATTGACAACAAGCCCCTTATATTCTTCATTATTTTCAGGATGTTCCATAATCATAGGATTTAGCGTTTGATATTGATTTCGACTTTCGGGCGTAACGGATCATTTGTTATCATCAGGATACGTAGATGATGCTTCTTATTACCTACGTCACGCTTACGAATAGTTACTTTGAGCTTCGTCATTCCATCCGGAGGAAGGACCGTCTTCTTCAGGCTCACTCCTACCGATGAATTGAATACCTGCAACTTACTGATGACTAACGGAGTCTTTCCGGAATTGGCTATCAATATATCATGGCTTACCTTATTCTTCTTTATCAACGGGATACTAAGATCAATATCCGTTTCCGAAATGTGCATGGCAGGAGCGTTCAAAGAATCTTTTTCCGTCATACGAGAGAAGTCGGGAAGAAGAATGGCCGAAACCGGTATTTCATTATCTTCGCTCACCTTATCACCGGAGAAACGGGAAAGGTAGACAGAAGTCTGTGTCAATCCGTAATCTTTTAGCTGGCTCGCATCCAGCGTCAGTTTGATAGTTCCCTTCTTGCCTTTCAACAAGACTTTGGGTTCCGCTTCCATTTTCAGATAAGGAGGCAGATGCATCAATACCGGTTCGTAAGGACGATCCGAAAGATTGGCGATATCGAAGGTCAATGAAGGCTGCTGTCCGCGATAGACATCGGGGAAAGCAAACTCATCACGATCTAAACGAATATTTCCAATTGTATAAGGAAGTAGCTTTGTATAATCTTTTATTTCCTGCACTACTTCACCGGTAAACTTCAGATAGACCAGGCTCGGACTGGCATTACTATATATTCCTATCGACTTTTCAAAATGTCCTAACGCTTTTGCGTCAAAAGAAGCTTTTACTACTCCTTTTCCTCCCGGGGCAATCGGTTCTTTGGTCCAATCGGCCACGGCACAAGCACAAGAGGTTGTGACGTTGGTCAGTACCAATGGCTGGTTTCCCGTGTTAGTGATGGTATATTCCACTGTCACCGGACGTTTCCACTCAATTTGTCCGAAGTTATGTGTCTCTTTATTTGAAGAGATACGAGGTTGGGCAACGGCTGCCAAAGCGACAGTAAGTAAAGATAATATAGATAGTAAACTACGTTTCATGCGATATTTTTTATTTTGGTGCACAAATGTAGGGGTTTTAGATGAGTTTTTCACCACAGATTACACAGATTAACACAGATTGACGAAAGAGGATAATTCTCCCCATCAAGAGGTATCAAATAGATTCAGGCACGGATTACGCCTATTTTACGGTTTCAGTTTATCTAATGAACCGTAAAATCGGCATAATGCGTGCCTGAATATTTCTCTTACAAATGTCCTGCGTTACTCTTTAACAGCTACCGTCATCGAAGCAGAATGTGAAGCATATTCTGGTGCGTATGCACATTGCATGGTTGCCAGACCTGTTTCGTAAGTTCCTGCACGGCTGACACGGTAACTATATTCCAATACATATACTCCTTTTCCTAAATGATCGAAGAAGAAATTGGTCGATGCATCTTTGATGTCTACGTAATAGCCCAGTCCGTTGTTCCAACGATAACCGGAAATGCTGCCGATCGGTTCGAAGCAAGCTCCCCGCTGATCTTTCAACTGCACAAAGTCCATCGGACGGTCTACACGGATGCTCAAACGGGAAACGACTTTATCACCTATCTGAAGAACAGTTTTCACTGTTATAGGCTGCAATTGAGGGACATTATTTACCATACGTTCCACATACAATTGTTTCTTTACATTCAACTCACCACCCTGTTGTTTCACATCACTGATGGGGGATTCAAATTCTGCATATACAGCTCCCCAGGCGATACCCGGATTTCTCTTTTCCACTTCAATCTTACGGGCATCCACCACGCTCTTCTGTGTGAAAGAACGTTTGATATATCCCAATCCGGGAACAGTTGTTTTACTCGGAGCAACCGTTTCCAGCACTTCATTAGCAATTACAATCCGTACATCTCCCTGATTGTCGAGCAAATTAACACCTTTCATCAGCAACGCAAATACCGCGTCGGCAGTAGCTACCGGAGAGTTCCATTGTTGCGTTTGCTTTTGCTTCAACAGCCAAAGTTTCATTTCTTCCACGGTATCGCTGTTACCGCCTATCGCCTCCAATGCTTCCATCACATCTACGTGAGCCTGCATCTGCATTCCGCCCCATGTATACGGATTCTCGTTGAAAGCAAAGAACATTCCCTGTTCATCCGTCTTGGTCAGGAATTCTTTCAAAGAAGCGACAAATTCCTGTGCTTCTTTCTTGCGTCCGGCTTTATCCAGTACAATAGCGGCAATCGCTTTCGTATCCATCGAAGGAGAAGTAAGCAATTCTCCTACCTTAGAAAGATAATAGGTATAAGCAGCTTTATTGGTCGCAGGCACCTGCTCTCCGGAAATAGCGATGAGATACAAATATTGCAGAATACTGCCCGAAACACCGGTAAATTTCACTCCTTCTTTCTGTGCTTTCAGGATTTCCTTATATTCGTCTAAAGCTGATTGATGAAGGTAAGTGAAAGCATTTTGTTGCAAGGAGAGAGCTGGACCTGTTAATTTCTCACCTGTCAACATAGCCAGACGGGCATTCAGTTCGGCGATATAGGCAGTGACATATCGGCTGCCGGTCATTCCTTTATACCAAGACCATGCACCGTTTGCGTTCTGCAACTCCTGTAATCGGGTCAAAGCCGCAATATTATTACTACGAATATTGTTCAAGTCAAACAAAGTGGCGATACGTTCTTTCTGTTGCTCTTCCGTTTGCGCTTCGAGCACCCAGGGAGATTCGGACAGAATGATGTTCTTCACTTCCTGATTCTTTTGCAGATTGCTCAAGAAGGTTTCTTTCGTACCTCCCTGCAATTTCCAACTTTCAAACACTGCTTTGATCTTCGGCTGACTGTTCATAATGAACGAAGCCAAGGTATTTGCATAATATACCGTAGCCCAGGAGATCGCATTATTGCTTGTAGGAAGACTCAAAGAAGGCAATGCCTGAATAGCATACCAGGCCGGATTTCCTGTAAACTCGACAGTCAGTTTACGGTCGGTTGCCGTTTTACTTTGTTGGTTGAACAGGCGGTCGAGTGAGAAAGTACGGGTTTCTTCTCCACGTACAGGCATTGGAAGTGTCTCTACCAAATGTTCTTTATTGCTAAGCACCGGAAGCAACTGTTGTTCTCCATCGCTGAAAGTACCGCTGTCGGCTATCATCCGGCATCCCAATATTTCGTATTTATCACTGACGGTAAACTGGAAGCTCACGCCAATCGTCTTTCCGGCAACAAGGCTGAATTTCTGTTTTTGTGTACTGATTACTTTCTCTGTCATCGGATCGAAAAGAATCAGAGTTACTGTTCCGGCTTGTGGCTTACCAGTCATATTAGAGATAGAAGCTGTAAGAGAAGTCTTATCTCCCACACGTACAAAGCGGGGAAGATTAGGAGTCAGCATAAATTCCTTACTTGTGGTAGCTTCACCGTCCAATGTTCCCATCAGCATCCCTTTCGTATGAGAATATCCACGGAAGTTCCAACGCGTCAGACTTTCGGGCATCGTGAAAGAGAATGAGATTTCTCCCTGTTCATTGGTGCGAAGTTGCGGATAGAAGAAGGCTGTTTCTGCAAGATTTGTACGCAGGTCGGCAGGAGCTTCAGGGAGTGTTTCGTTTCCGGACGTTTCATCAAGTTTACCAAGTGTTCCCGTTTGACCCCATCCTGACTCAAATTCCACATCTTCAGAAGCATCGGAGACTAAAGCCGGTACATATTTCACTTCCACCGCATTGCTCCGGCTTGTAACACTTCCTGTCAACGACACCTTTCTCTGAACCGCCAGACCTCTAACCACCACTCCATCAGCCAAAGACTCCGACAATGCATATACATTTCCTACACCGGAAGACATCACGAAATAATCATACGCCAATCCCGGCACTTTAAGGCTTTTCGTATTCCACCAGTAATTAAATGAATTATTGCCGGAATATCCGCTCATCCAATTAGAATACGGAACAATCTGACTATAGAAGATTTGGAAATTCTGCTGACGGTTCCATATCTTATCCAGTGAAGCATCATACATCGTTGCCAGCATCTCCGCATTAGCGGCTTGTCCTTGTGGCGTTTTAATCGTCAGTTTCCATTCTTCCTTCTGTCCGGGACGCAACTTATCGCGGAACACTTCCCACTTCATAGTCAATGTCTTATCCGGCACACGTCTGGTCAACCGGGCATGTTCCTGATAAACCTGTCCATCTCTTACCATACAGAAATTCACAAACACACCGTCACCATAACTCTCCTGATATGGATATTCGAAGCGAACAATCGTATCAGACAAGTTCAACATCTTACTTTCCAGCAGTTTATCACCGGAGAATACATTCATCATCACATAAGTATCCTTTTTCGACGTACCGAAGCAGAATACAGCCGGATGAGTCGCATCAAATTCCATATTTTCTCCATAGAACCAAACCGTCGTTTCAACAGGCGGACGTTTGTCCTCAATGGAGAAAAGAATCGTGTTAGTATCAGTAGTCACTTCCTTGCCCTGATTATCTTTCACCGATGCTTTCAGTACATAAGGGCCCGAAGGAAGATTCTTCCAATCGAGCGTTATTTCTTCGTTAGAAGTAAAAGTTCCCGTTAAAACCGGTTTCTCTTCCAGTTGTTTGAAATCCTGGTCTTTGGCAGGATATAAGTAATAATTTCCTTTCACTTCCACAGGTTGTCCATTCAGGTTTTGCACGTTAAACATCGTGTCGAATGGTTTATCCTTACAAGTCTTATCATGCAATTCCACCTGCAAAACCAACGAACGATTTCCGGCCGAAATGACATCCGTAGAAGATTGTGTTTCACCCGCCACATTGGTAACAGTAGCTTCAATGGAATAGCGATAATATACTTTATCATCATTCTTATAAGAGTCACTTTCCTGCAGGCGGACCGGTATCGTAAATTCTCCGTTCTCATTGGCCGTCACTTCACCGGAAGCAATCTGCACCGATTCCGCAAAGCGCCAAAGGCTATATGTAGAACGCATCACCTTATATTTTACCGGAAGATCCTGAAGCAATACACCGCTATAAGATTCTATCTTGCCTTTCACCTGCACTTCATCTCCCAACTTGTAACTTCCCTGTTGCTTTTCAAAAGTGATGTCAAATGTCGGACGTTTATAATCTTCCACGCGGATACTTGTACGACCTCTTCCTGCCTTCAACGAGAACATTCCGTTCAGGCAAGCTGAAGGCAACGCGAAATCAGTGGCAAACGAGCCGAACTCATTGGTGCGTACCGACTTCTGCCCTACTTCCTGATTATTTGCATCCAATAAAGTAACCATATATTCCTTGTTCGGAAGCACATCCGCCGTATCTGATTTTTGAGAATAGGCAATTCCTTTCACATACACCGTCTGTCCGGGACGATACAAAGAACGGTCAGTCAATAAAGTCATATTTTCCGCCACTTTATCTTCGTCACCGTAATATCCGTAACTTCCTGCATAGATACCTTGCTTCGGCATCGCTGTATCCGTACCCTTGGAGGCTTTCAAATAGCGGTATTCAGATTTCCAGGGAAATACCACCTTACCATCTTTGTCCGTCGTAAACTCTTGCAAAACTTTTTCATCGTTACTATACATCGTAACTTTCGCATTCGAAATAGGATGTCCCGTCTGTCCGTCCAACGTCACCACTTGATATTGTTTTTCCGGCAGACGACAAGTCAACACCTTGAAACGTGTTACGTCAAACTTGCTTTCACTGTCTCTCTTTGCACGAATATCCGGTATGATACGCATTACGTAAGCTCCAAGTTCGAGAGCTTTGAACGTAAACACCGTGTCCTGTGTCCGGTAATCTTCCGGACGAATTACAGAGTAATGTTGTTCTTTTATCAGTTTCTTCGCCTGATAAATCCGGACGGTAAAACCATCCAGATTCTTATGTGAGGCTCTTAGTTCTATCTCTTCGTTCGGGAAAGCCTGATCTGCTGCATAGACATTCAAATAAGGAGCCAATATCTCTTCCCGAAGATTTTTCAGAGCATTGATTCTGTCATACCCCGGATAAAGACGAATCGCCTCATCGCAAAGCTGCAATGCATTAACCTGCTGTTGCTTTTCAATAGCATAACGGGCTTGTGCCAGGTACACTTCAGCACATATCGGCTCCGAAGCATATTTACTTTTCAATGTATTCAATGCTTTCAGGTAAGTGTCATCCGTCAATACTGAAGCCTCTCCCTTTACTTGGAGAGGTCGGATATACCGTTCCGCTCCCCGTCTCCATTCCAAATAGTTAAGTGCGATCAACACATAACCTTCTTTCAATCCGGCTGCTTTATAAGCAGAAAGCATATTTCCGTAAATAGCTATTATATCCTGCTTCACCGGATTTACGGCGTTCGTTTCAGTATACCCGCTACCTAGTTTTTCCACTTGCAACAGAGCATCAATGCCACGGGAAGCCAATAAATGATAGAGGTCATGGTGATAATATTCACTCGTTTTCCCCAGTTCTACGAAAGGGATATAGTCGCGTGAAGAAGTTTTGAGCAGTAACACAGAGTCAGCCAAGGCTTCTTTCACATTTGTCCGCACTTTCTCTACAAACATATTGGCGGTCCACTCGCGTATATCCGCGGAAGGCGTTTGGCCTACAATTTCCGTCCGTTGGCGAAGTTGCCATTGATTGTTGGCAGCATAATTTGCATAAATTCCGGCTATCAGAGAGTGCAAAATAGCACGGTCCATTGGTTGGTCGGTTTGTTTCACCCACTGTTCCAGTCCTTTCAGACCGGCATAAAGACTATCCGGATTCAACATTTCCCGGTATTTCATCCGCCACGCGTATGCTTTGAGCATCTGCGGAGAGTTTTTCTCTTTTTCCCCTTTCTGATAAATCTCATCAGTCAGTTTTATCACTGTCTTAGGCAAGCTCTTTTTCTCTGCTTGCTCCACTTCTTTCCATAATTTGTCGAAAGTCTGTGCCTGCACCGCCGGAATCACTCCCAACCATAGTAGCACCATCATACAAATTTGCTTTACTTTCATAATCTTTCTAGTTTAAGTTCGCTATAAGTCTCACTCTATAAATAACAAAGTAAAGAAATAAAGTTTAAAGATTTGTACTTTTTAGCTTAAAAAAAACTTTTATCAAGCTACCAACCTTATACTGTATCGTATAGACGTTAGCTCATTAGCTGATTCACTTTAGAATAAAAAAATATTATTCGGTTTGTTATTTAATTGAATAGTTCATTTTTGCACTATTTTCACCACAGAGGACACGGAGGGCACAGAGGTGAATTGGGTTTATGACTTACGCTTGTGACCCTAATTTTGATGCGTAATCCTTCCTCTATAAAGTTGAAAAAACATAAAAACATCTGCCACCTGCAACCAAACGCGTGTAATGCGCTAATTGATAAATAGTTGGAGCGTTGCAGATACTGTGGCAGATAGGTTGCAGATAAAGTATCTGCAACACAGTATAAACCTTACATAAGCTAATTCTCTAGGAGGGCAAAAGTTTATTGTATACATTGACTTCCCGTTTCCAGGCGGGGAACTGTCGTTTCCGGCATTAGAAATTACAGTTTCCACGGCAGGAAACGAGAGTTTCTAAGGCGGGAAACGACAGTTTCTACGTAAGGATACTGCCGTTTCCCCGTAGAGACACCACAAATTATCCATAGAGTCACCCCAATTATCCCATAGCTTTGCATCAAGGAATCAAGGCTTTTTCTTTGATTATATAACGTGCGGCAGATACTTTATCGGCACCCTATCTGCCGCAGGTATCTGCAACGTTCCAACTATTTATCAATTAGCGCATTACACGCTTTTCGTTGCAGGTGGCAGATGTTTTTATGTTTTTTCAACTTTATAGTATGAGGATTACACGTCAAAATTATGCCCACAACCGTAAGTCATAAACCCAATTCACCTCTGTGCCCTCCGTGTCCTCTGTGGTGAAAAGAATCAAAACTGCACCGACATGAGTTAAATGCTCCTTCATTTTATTCCCCTCCTCACCCTATATCTCTTTTTATATAAAAAAGTGGGGATATCGTCTTTAATAACGTATCCCCACTCTAAACCTAGTTAATGTACTCTTTCTCATTTCTCAATTCTGTACCCCCATGAAAGCATTTCATTACGACCTACTTCACTAAGGATTTTTCTAACTAAAGAACTCATTTTCTTTGCCATAATCTTTAAAACTTTAAATTACTAATTCCTGAAAACTAAAAAATAAAACTTACTTGTTTGGTTTAGCATTAATTGTTGAATATCCCCAAACATGTACATCGGCTTCGCCGATCTTTCTAAACAATCTTTTTAAACTTTTCATTTTGTTATCCTCTTAATTACATGTTTTATAACACAAAAATACGGCCTTTGTTTATACATTGATCTAAAAAAGAGCGAAATTTATGTTTTATAGCATATTTCTTGATTTGCATCAATTAATTTATTTGTTATGAAATAAAATTGTAATATAGCCTGCAACAAATATGACAAAAAGGCACGGATGAAATCTCATCCGTGCCTTCGCTATAAATACCTATTATATAATAGGAGAATATTTACATAATAAAGAATACCTTATTTCAGTGGAGTTTGTTCTAAAGTAGCCACCAGGAAGTCGTAGAACTTCCGTACAGTAGGAATCAAAGCTCTTTCGTCCGGTGAGTGCGGTGAACGCAAAGTCGGGCCAAAAGAAATCATATCCAATCCCGGAATAATAGCACCGATAATACCACATTCCAAGCCTGCGTGGATTACTTTCACTGCAGGTTCTACACCGAACTGCTGCTTATAAGAGGCCTTCATCGCATGCAAAATCGGAGAATTAACATCAGGCTGCCAACCGGAATATCCACCAGTCATTTCCACCTTCATACCTGCCATAGAGAAACAAGACTCCAAGCTGGTAGTCAGATATTCCTTCATACTATCACTCGAGCTGCGAGCCAGAATCTTAATGGCTGCTTTTCCTCCACCAATCGTAATAATAGCAAGATTGGAAGAAGTCTCTACCGTATCCGGAACAGTAGGAATCATACGGGTCACACCGTTCTGACAAGCAAAGATTGCATCAATCAGATTGTCCTGAATCTCTTCAGGCACTTGACCCGAAGGAAGTTCCACACGTTCAGCCGTAAAGCTGATCGGTGTTTCAATTGCCGAATATTCTTCATTGAACAGGTCTTCGCAGTATTTCACCAAGCCCAATAGTTCTTCTTCATTTTCAGCCGGAATGGTAATAACCACATGTGCTTCACGTGGGATAGCATTACGCATATTACCACCTTCCCAGCTAGCCAAACGGGCTTCATAGCTGGCAACCGCTTCACGAACGAAACGAACCAGCAACTTATTAGCATTGGCACGTCCTTCATTGATTTCCAATCCCGAATGTCCGCCGCGTAATCCTTTCAATGTAACTTTCACTGCCACATCTCCTTCTTCGGGAGCTACTTCTTTATATTCCAAAGTTGCAGTTACATCCATACCTCCGGCACAACCAATATACAATTCGCCTTCATCTTCCGAGTCCAGATTCAAAAGAATCTCTCCGTTCAGTGTACCCGGCTTCAAGCCGAATGCACCATACATGCCGGTTTCTTCATCTTTCGTGATAAGAGCTTCCAAAGGACCGTGTTTCAGGTCTTTTGCTTCCAACACAGCCATAATAGCAGCTACACCCAGTCCGTTGTCTGCACCCAGAGTAGTGCCTTTTGCTTTTACCCAGTCACCGTCTATATAAGTTTCAATCGGATCTTTTTCAAAATCGTGTACAGTATCGTTGTTCTTCTGCGGAACCATATCCATGTGCGCCTGAAGAATCACACCTTTCCGGTTTTCCATACCCGGAGTGGCGGGTTTACGGATAATCACATTACCTGCTTCGTCTACAAAAGACTCCAGCCCCAGCTCTTTTCCGAAACCTAAAAGAAATGCTGTAATCTTTTCCATGTGCCCTGACGGACGGGGAATCTGTGTCAACGAATAAAAATGCTTCCACACGTTCTGTGGAGCTAAAGAAAGAATGGTACTCATAATAAATATTTTAAAACTATTTTAAATCTGATAATTAAACAGTGCCAAGTTATGGAAAAGTTTTCAGATGACAAAGGAGGTTGGCAAAAACATGTAAGAATATACACTTTTAGCTAAAAATTTACGCCCGATGTCTATTGGTGAACGGCAGAGCAGCCAAGCCGTACACACCCAATAAAACAACCAAAAAGGTTTGAATACCGTGTACAATCAGGGCAAATATTCCGGCATCCGTCACGTTTACTCCATAAAGCATCATCATAGAAATGATGGCAAAATGCCAGGGTCCCGCTCCGTTAGGGGTAGGCACAATTACGGCAAACGTACCGCCGACAAACATGACCAATGCCGCAAGGATACCCAAATGTGCCGTAAAGGCAAAGCAATAGAATGTAAAATAGAAATGGAGAAAGTAACAAGCCCAAATAGCCAGTGTATAAAAAATAAAGAGAGGAATGTTACGCACGCCTTTTAAAGACATAATTCCTTCCCATATATTCAATACAAATCCTTTCACCCGTTCATAGAAGAACAACGTTTTTCTTAAATAATAAAGAAGTATCACCACACCAATAAAACAAAACAGAATGATATAAAACCATACCGAAGTCAAAAGGTGGACTAATGAAGGGATTTTCGTTCCGGTCTGCTGAAGGAAAGTGACGAATATCGGTAATTGGAGCAATACAGTGATGCCTGTGATGAGGAGAATAGTCAACGTATCGACCAACCGTTCCGTAACGACTGTTCCCAACGACTTGGCAAACGAGACATTATCATATTTCGCCAACACTCCGCAACGGCTCACCTCCCCGATCCGGGGAACCACCAGACTGGCAGCGTATGAAATGAAGATAGCATTCACGCAATCGCTCTTTTTCGGGAAAGCGTCCAACGGTTCCAATGTCTGTCTCCACCGCCAACCACGAAAGACTTGCGCAAACACTCCGAACAATAACGAGAAGAGCATCCACCACCAATTTGTACCGTGTAACAACACATCGCCCGCTTTTGTAAAATCAAAGTCGCGATATACCCAGAATAAGATAAAGCCGCCTAAAACAACCGGTAATATCAGTTTCAGCGTCTTTTTTAATAGTTTCTTCATCCTTAATTCTTCATTAGCTTCGCTGACACATCATTTATTTTTTAATAAATAGTGGTACGTTCTTCATTTAAAAGAATTACCTTTGTCAGCTGCAAAAGTAATTATTTAGTTGGTAAATGAAATTAGTAAAGCCTAAAAAGTTTCTCGGACAACACTTTCTGAAAGATCTGAAAGTTGCGCAAGATATTGCCGATACAGTCGATACCTTCCCCGAACTACCTATTTTAGAGGTGGGGCCGGGTATGGGAGTATTGACCCAGTTTCTAGTAAAGAAAGACCGATTGGTAAAGGTCGTAGAAGTTGACTATGAGTCGGTTGCTTATCTTCGCGAAGTCTATCCGTCACTGGAAGACCACATCATCGAGGATGACTTCTTGAAAATGAATCTTCACCGGTTGTTCGACGGGAAGCCTTTCGTACTGACTGGTAATTACCCCTATAATATTTCCAGCCAAATCTTTTTCAAGATGCTGGACAACAAAGATATCGTCCCCTGTTGCACGGGAATGATTCAAAAAGAGGTAGCCGAACGTATTGCAGCCGGACCGGGCAGCAAGACATACGGTATCCTTAGCGTATTGATACAGGCATGGTATAAAGTAGAATATTTATTCACTGTCAGCGAACACGTGTTCAATCCGCCTCCCAAAGTGAAAAGTGCTGTTATCCGTATGACACGCAACGAGACTAAAGAGTTGGGATGCGACGAAAAACTGTTCAAGCAAGTAGTGAAAACGACCTTCAACCAGCGACGGAAAACATTGCGCAACTCCATCAAACCTATTTTAGGAAAAGATTGTCCACTCACGGAGGACATCTTATTTAATAAACGCCCGGAACAACTATCGGTAGCCGAATTTATCGATCTGACCAATAAAGTGGAAGAAGCACTAAAGACAGCCGGCGACGCCCAATAATTGGCGGGTAACAGTGAGCAGAGAACTGGATTTTGTAATTCGTAATTTGTAATTGACAACGATGAACGAGGAATACATTGACAACGTTAAACACCTTATTGAGCAAAAAGACGCCGACAAGGTAAAAGGTCTTCTCATCGACCTCCACCCGGCCGACATCGCCGAATTGTGCAATGACCTGAATGCGGAAGAGGCTAAGTTCGTCTATCGCCTGCTCGATAACGAAATTGCCGCCGACGTGCTTGTCGAAATGGACGAAGATGCTCGTAAAGAGCTACTCGAAATGCTTCCTTCGGAGACAATCGCCAAACGTTTCGTTGACTACATGGACACGGATGATGCCGTAGACCTGATGCGTGAACTCGATGAAGACAAGCAGGAAGAGGTTCTTTCGCACATCGAGGACATCGAACAGGCAGGAGACATCGTCGACTTGTTGAAATACGACGAAAATACCGCCGGTGGTTTGATGGGTACGGAAATGGTACTCGTCAACGAAAACTGGAGTATGCCCGAATGTCTGAAAGAGATGCGGCAACAGGCGGAAGAGCTGGACGAAATCTATTATGTATATGTCATTGACGATGACGAACGTCTGCGAGGTATCTTCCCGCTCAAAAAGATGATTACTTCCCCTTCTGTATCGAAAGTGAAACACGTGATGCAGAAAGATCCGATTTCGGTACACGTGGATACTCCCATTGACGAGGTAGTACAGGCGATTGAGAAGTATGACTTGGTGGCTATCCCCGTTGTCGACAGTATCGGTCGGCTTGTGGGACAAATCACCGTCGACGACGTCATGGATGAAGTCCGTGAGCAGTCGGAACGTGACTACCAGTTGGCATCCGGTCTTTCGCAGGACGTAGAAACGGACGATAATGTATTGAGACAGACCACTGCCCGCCTCCCCTGGTTATTAATCGGTATGATCGGCGGAATCGGCAACTCTATGATATTGGGTAATTTCGACTCCACCTTTGCTGCCCATCCCGAAATGGCACTATACATCCCGCTAATCGGTGGTACAGGAGGAAATGTCGGAACACAATCTTCGGCAATCATCGTACAAGGTTTGGCAAACAGCTCGCTGGACGCTAAAAATACCTTCAAGCAGATAACCAAGGAATCGGTAGTAGCTTTAATTAATGCCACTATTATCTCCTTATTAGTATACACCTACAACTTTATCAGGTTCGGCGCAACGGCTACGGTCACCTATTCCGTATCCATCAGCCTGTTTGCCGTGGTAATGTTCGCTTCTATTTTCGGGACACTGGTACCGATGACGCTGGAGAAGTTCAAAATCGATCCAGCCATTGCAACAGGTCCGTTTATAGCCATTACAAATGACATCATCGGAATGATGTTGTACATGGGAATAACCGTTTTATTGTCATAAAAACACGATAAACAAAAAAAAATAAGCAAAATAGTATGAAGTAATCGTTTTATTTCATTAATTTGTGACCCAAAACTAATATACAATGATGGACGCTCATGACACTAATCAACCCTTGAACCAAGGGGAATTAGAAGAAGAAAAGAAAACAGTCGAGGTTTCTGAAGCTATTACAGAGACTCCGGCTGAAGATGTTACTGCCGAAGTTCAACCTGAAGCAGCTCCTAAACCTGCCACTAAGGAAGATGTACTAAACCAGCTAAAAGAGCTTGCGCAAGATGCTGAAAATGCGAACAAGCAGGATATTGACAATCTGAAACAATCATTCTACAAGTTACATAATGCCGAGTTGGAAGCTGCTAAGGTACAGTTTACAGATAACGGTGGAAACATTGAAGATTTTGTTGCCGAAGAGGACCCGACGGAAGAAGAATTCAAACGTCTGATGGGGGTTATCAAGGAAAAACGCAGCAAACAGGTTGCCGAGCTGGAACGCCAAAAGGAAGAAAACCTGCAAGTGAAACTTTCCATTATTGAAGAACTGAAAGAATTGGTGGAATCCGGAGATGACGCCAACAAATCTTATACAGAGTTCAAGAAGCTGCAACAGCAATGGAATGATACGAAACTGGTGCCGCAAGGTAAAGTGAATGAACTTTGGAAAAACTATCAATTATATGTAGAGAAGTTCTACGATTTATTGAAACTGAACAATGAATTCCGCGAATATGACTTCAAAAAGAATCTGGAAATCAAAACACATCTCTGCGAAGCTGCCGAAAAGTTGGCTGACGAGGAAGATGTTGTTTCCGCTTTCCACCAACTTCAGAAGTTACATCAGGAGTTCCGCGATACAGGTCCGGTAGCCAAAGAACTGCGTGATGAAGTCTGGAATCGGTTTAAAACAGCTTCTACCGCTGTCAACCGCCGCCATCAGCAGCACTTCGAATCGTTGAAAGAAGCCGAACAACATAATTTGGATCAAAAGACCGTCATCTGCGAAATCGTTGAAGCGATTGAGTATGATGAACTGAAAACATTCTCTGCCTGGGAAAACAAGACCCAGGAAGTGATTGCCTTGCAAAACAAATGGAAAACTATCGGTTTTGCGCCGCAAAAGATGAATGTGAAGATCTTCGAGCGTTTCCGCCATGCCTGCGATGATTTCTTCAAGAAGAAAGGAGAATTCTTCAAGAGCCTGAAAGAAGGAATGAACGAGAATCTGGAAAAGAAGAAAGCGCTCTGTGAAAAAGCGGAAGCCTTGAAAGATAGTACAGACTGGAAAGTAACTGCCGATGCACTGACCAAACTTCAAAAAGAATGGAAGACCATCGGACCGGTTGCCAAGAAACACTCGGATGCAATCTGGAAACGGTTTATCACAGCTTGCGACTACTTCTTCGAACAAAAGAACAAAGCTACTTCTTCACAACGCTCCGTAGAAACAGAGAATATGGAAAAGAAGAAAGCGTTGATCGAGAAGTTATCCGCTATTGATGAAAGCATGGATACCGAAGAAGCAAGTACCTTGGTTCGGGATTTAATGAAAGAGTGGAACTCTATCGGTCATGTGCCGTTCAAAGAAAAAGATAAGTTATACAAGCAGTATCACGGAATCATCGATCAGCTATTCGACCGCTTTAACATCAATGCTTCCAACAAGAAGTTAAGTAACTTCCGTTCGAATATCAGCAATATCCAGGGAAGCGGTACTCAATCTCTGTACAGAGAACGCGAAAAGCTGGTACGCACTTATGAGAATATGAAGAATGAGCTTCAGACTTATGAGAACAATCTGGGCTTCCTGACTTCTACTTCTAAGAAAGGCAGCAACCTGTTGACTGAATTGAACCGCAAGGTAGATAAGTTGAAAGCAGACTTGGAACTGGTATTACAAAAGATCAAAGTAATCGATGAATCAATAAAAGCAGAAGAATAAGAGTTCTGCCCGATTTAGAAAAATTAGAAACAGGTTTTATACTCACTTGAGCTATAAAACCTGTTTTTCTTTTCTACTAAACAAGACGACAGCCAGTTTAAGGATTTATTCTTTATCAATCAACTTCACGGTTTTTCATAAGATTAGCGTTTTTCGGACTATCAACGTGCATTCGTGTCACCGAATTTGCCACCGAGGAACTGTTTTTAAAACTTCCAGTGACCTATTATGTGACCTCTTGATGTTGAGAAGTTTAGAGACACAACTGTTAAACATGCAAAAAAGCCGTTATTACTAAGTAATAACGGCTTTTAGCTTATTTTGTCTTATAAATTGTTGGGCTACCTGGATTCGAACCAGGAATGACAGGACCAGAATCTGTAGTGTTACCATTACACCATAGCCCAATGATTTTCGTTTGCGGGTGCAAAGATACAAATATTTTGGGAATTCAAAACAAATCCGATATTTTTTTTGCAAAAATGTCCAAATAAGCTTTCCAAACAAAAGTATCTCCACTAAAAAACACAAAAATTGAGGGATAACTTTCTTGTATCCAATAAATCAGCGTATATTTGTCAAAAATATCACGTTTATTATCAGAAACAAAGGGTCACCTTTTTTTGTTATAAACAAATAGAGAACATGAATTATTAATCCCAATTACAGGAATGAACGATACTAAAGTATTAATTGAAAAAATAAAAGAAGGAATTCAAGAGAAAAAAGGTAAAAAGATAGTTGTTGCCGATTTAACCAGCATAGAAGATACCATCTGTAAATATTTCGTTATCTGTCAGGGAAATTCTCCCAGTCAAGTGAGTGCAATAGTAGATTCAATCAAGGAATTTACACGCAAAGGTGCGGACAGCAAGCCTTATGCAATCGACGGACTCCGAAATGCAGAATGGGTAGCTATGGACTATGCCGATGTATTGGTACACGTTTTTTTGCCGGAGACAAGAGCTTTTTATAATCTTGAGCACCTCTGGGCAGATGCCAAACTTACTCAAATCCCCGATCTAGACTAATTAATGATTATGGACAATAATAATAGCAACAATAACAATAGCAATAAACCTAACAATAAGGTTAATATGCCCAAGTTCAACCTGAACTGGATGTATATGATTATTGCCCTTATGCTTCTCGGCCTCTGGTGGGGCAGTGATTCAAAAGGAGCAGGAAGCAAAGCTGTAACTTACAGCGAGTTTCAGGACTATGTAAAAAAGGGTTATGTCAGCAAAGTATTGGGTTATGAAGATAAATCAATCGAAGCTTTCCTCAAACCGACTGCCGTAGGGGCTGTTTTTGGAGCCGACTCTACCAAGGTGGGACGCAACCCTGTCATTACAAGTAGAACCCCGTCTACCGATAAACTGGAAGAGTTTTTGCAGGCAGAAAAGGAAGCCGGTCATTTTGACGGTTCATCCGACTATCCGCCCAAATCGGATATTTTCCCCGCAATTCTGATTCAGGTACTCCCGCTTGTCTTGCTGGTTGCGTTATGGATATTCTTCATGCGCCGTATGAGCGGAGGCGGCAGTGGTGGCCCCGGCGGCGTATTTAATGTAGGAAAATCAAAAGCCCAGCTTTTTGAAAAAGGCGGAGCCATCAAGATTACATTTAAAGATGTAGCGGGGCTGGCCGAAGCAAAACAAGAAGTGGAGGAAATCGTAGAGTTCTTAAAGGAACCGCAGAAATATACGGATTTGGGAGGTAAGATACCCAAGGGAGCATTGCTGGTAGGCCCTCCGGGAACCGGTAAAACATTGCTTGCCAAAGCTGTGGCCGGCGAAGCGAATGTGCCTTTCTTCTCATTGGCAGGTTCCGACTTCGTGGAAATGTTTGTGGGTGTAGGTGCATCCCGTGTTCGCGACTTATTTAAACAGGCTAAAGAAAAAGCTCCCTGTATCGTCTTTATTGATGAGATTGATGCCGTAGGACGTGCCCGTGGCAAGAACCCTGCAATGGGAGGAAATGACGAACGCGAAAACACATTGAACCAGTTGCTGACAGAAATGGACGGCTTCGGTTCCAATAGCGGTGTGATTATCCTTGCTGCTACCAACCGTGTAGACGTACTCGACAAGGCACTGCTCCGTGCAGGACGTTTTGACCGTCAGATACACGTGGACCTGCCCGACTTAAACGAACGTAAAGAAGTATTTGGCGTGCATTTGCGCCCGATTAAAATAGACGATAGTGTAGATGTGGACTTGCTGGCACGTCAGACACCGGGATTCTCGGGTGCGGATATTGCCAATGTCTGCAATGAGGCTGCACTGATCGCTGCCCGCCACGGGAAGAAATTCGTAAGCAAGCAGGACTTCCTAGATGCGGTAGACCGCATCATCGGTGGTCTGGAAAAGAAAACCAAGATTACAACGGAAGCAGAAAGACGTTCCATCGCTTTGCATGAAGCAGGACACGCCTCTATCTCCTGGTTGTTGGAATATGCCAACCCATTGATTAAAGTCACAATCGTTCCTCGCGGACGTGCATTGGGAGCTGCCTGGTATCTGCCGGAAGAACGTCAGATCACTACCAAGGAGCAGATGCTGGACGAAATGTGTGCTACTTTGGGAGGACGCGCCGCTGAAGATTTATTCCTCGGCCGCATCTCAACAGGTGCCATGAACGACCTGGAAAGGGTGACTAAGCAGGCATACGGCATGATTGCTTATTTAGGTATGAGCGACAAGCTGCCGAACTTATGTTATTACAACAACGATGAATATTCTTTCAACCGTCCATACAGCGAAAAGACAGCCGAATTGATTGACGAAGAAGTCAAGAGAATGGTAAACGAGCAGTATGACCGTGCCAAGAGAATTCTGTCGGAGAATAAAGAAGGACACAACGAACTGACGCAATTACTGATTGACAAAGAAGTAATCTTCGCGGAAGACGTTGAACGCATCTTCGGTAAACGCCCCTGGGCTTCCCGTTCAGAAGAAATCATGGCTGCTAAAGAAAGCCAGGATGCCGCAAGAGCTGAAAGAGAACTTGCCCAAAAGCTGAAAGAAGAAGAAAAGGAAATCAAAGAAGAGGAAGCTGAAAATACCGCAAAGGAAGAACAAGCACCCATAGACACCAAAGTTGCCGCAGAAGGTAAAAAGGTTACTGTGGAGGGCAAAGTTACCGTAGAGGGTAAATCCAATGAAGAAGAAGCTAACGGGTCCAACTAATTAAAACGAATAGATTTTGATTAATAATTTCATAAAACGAGCTATTACGGGTGTACTCTTCGTTGCCATCTTGGTGGGGTGCATCCTTTATGACGCATTCAGCTTTGGTATTCTGTTTACCGCTATCAGCGCACTGACCATTTATGAGTTCGGGCAGCTGGTAAATATGCGCGCAGAAGGAGTGAAGATAAACAAGACTATTAATATGCTCGGCGGGGCTTACCTATTCCTTGCAATCATGGGATTCTGCATTGATGCGGCCGATTCGAAGATATTCATCCCGTATGTGCTTTTATTGCTTTACATGATGATTAGCGAGTTGTATCTGAAAAAGGAAAACCCGGTACTTAACTGGGCTTATTCTATGCTTAGCCAACTTTATATCGGACTACCTTTTGCTTTGCTGAATGTATTAGCATTCCATAACGATCCGGGATCAGAATACAGTAGCGTAAGTTACAATCCTATCCTACCGCTATCTATCTTTATTTTCCTCTGGCTGAATGACACGGGAGCCTATTGCATCGGTTCATTGATCGGCAAACACCGGTTATTTGAACGTATCTCTCCCAAGAAATCATGGGAAGGTTCTATCGGCGGCGGAGTGGTAGCAATCGGAGTATCTTTTATACTCGCTCACTACTTCCCATTTATGTCAATGATTGAATGGGCAGGACTGGCACTGGCGGTTGTTATATTCGGTACATGGGGCGACCTGACGGAGTCGTTATTGAAACGCCAGTTGCACGTTAAGGATTCGGGAACCATTCTTCCGGGACACGGTGGGATGCTCGACCGCTTTGACAGTTCTCTGATGGCTATACCGGCAGCAGTCGTTTATCTATATGCATTAACATGGTTCTAACGGGGGATTCTTTCTCAATCGATTAGAACTGAAACAAAATACAAAAGGTCGGGAACTTCTACTGAAGCATCCCGACCTTTTTCACACACAGTAAATCATAGTTAGGTTATCGGATCGAAGAAGTGGAATGAACATCCTTTGCTGCTTCCGGTACACCGACCGGATGATCCAGATCAAGCACAATCACTCTTCCTTCCCCATGTTCTCTTGAATTTATCGTCACCTTAAAACCTTTGGGTGCTACCCAGGAATCTTTCGGCGTAGGGAAGAACTTTTCCAGATTATAAGAAACTCGTCCCCATCCCCAATAGTCAGTCACATCCTCATACGTATTATAACGCAGTTCCAAATGTATATAACCATCTTCATCCACATTCAATGTTCCCGGTTCTGACGGTTCGCCCGGCTCTCCCGGTTCCATCTTATTTTGCACAAGACTGATACGATGTTTCTCCGAACGAGGCAACTCCTGGCGGAAAATTACGTTCAGGAACTTTCCTCCCAACCACATATCACCCTGATAAATCAGAATAGGATCATTTCCGAATTCTTCCGCTTCTTCCTCTGTCGACATATCTTCCACTTCTTTTGTCAACAGTTCCTGTATGCCTTCCATCTTCACCTGAACTCCTTTTCCTCCTTCCATGTCATACAAAGGATTGAAAAAAGCCACGACACGTTCACCGTCCACTGGTTTAAACCAAGGAATAGATGTAGCAACCGGATCAATCACTCCCCAATTATCACCTTCCAAATAATATCCTCCTCCACCGGTTGCACGAACAGTCGCCCAGTCCCAGCTGAAATCTCCAATAGAATAACCATCATCATCACATGATTGCAACATTGGCACTAATGCCAATAATAAGATTCCTAAAAGCCACTTAAATTTTTTCATATCTTTTTCCTTTCTTTATTTTAGTCTTCTGCTTTATAAATAAAAAAGCCGTGCATTTACTGCATCGGCTTTACGTTTATTCAGAAAAAGAAAGTTATTTTTTCAACAAACGCAGCATTTCACGAGCTGCGTGACGGGGAGCACCGGCAGGTCCTAACCGTTCGGCTACATATTCATACCCGGAAAGCATCTCATTTCTATATGCTTCATTTTCAATGATATTTTTCAATTCGCTCTGCATATTCTTCACGGTCATCGTATCTGCCACCAGTTCCTTTACCACTTCACGGTCAGCAATCAAATTAACCAACGAAATAAATCTCACAGTTAAGATATGACGCCGCAAAAAAGAAACCACTTTCCCGATCGGAGTGTAATAACAAACCACTTGAGGAACACGAAACAATGCCGTCTCAAGCGTAGCTGTACCCGAAGTAACTAAAGCTACATCTGCATGCTGCAACAGGCTATAAGTCTGATCGAAAATGATTTTCACTTTCGCCTCTCCTACATATTGTTTATAATACTCGGGAGCAATGGCAGGTGCACCGGCCAAGACAAGCTGATAGTCGGGAAAAGCGGAAGCAGCCTTCAACATATCCGGCAGATTATCTTTGATTTCCTGTTTCCGGCTACCGGCAAGAAGAGCGATAATCGGCTTATCTTCCAATTGGTTCTCTGCAATAAAGTGCTCCTTATTTTTCGGATGAGCTGCCTGATAGGCCGCCACCTCATCCACGGTAGGGTTTCCTACATAGTGAATGGGGTATTGATGCTTTCCTTCAAAGAATTCCACTTCAAAAGGAAGGATGGAGAAAAGCTCATCTACATCTCGTTTTATATTCTTGATACGGTATTCTTTCCACGCCCATATCTTCGGAGAAATATAATAGTAAACCGGTATCTGTGTCTTTGCATGGACAAACTTGGCAATATCAAGATTGAATCCCGGATAATCTACCAGAATAACAACGTCCGGTTCCCAGAAAACAATGTCTTCTTTGCAACGCTTCATATTTGCAAAGATAGTGCGCAGATGGAGTAATACAGGGATAAATCCCATGTATGCCAACTCCTTATAATGCTTCACCATCGTTCCTCCGACAGCCGCCATCAAGTCACCTCCGAAAAAACGAAAATCAGCCTGCGGGTCTTCTGCCTTTAAGGCAGCCATCAGATGAGAGGCGTGCAAATCGCCGGAAGCTTCACCGACAATCAGATAATACTTCATAGAGTTGAGAGTTGAGAGTTGAGAGTTGAGAGTTGGTAGGGATAGATGACTAACAGGGCGTCATGCTTTCTTTTTCAACTTTCAAATTTCAACTAATTAAACCATTTATTAAGTTCGTCCATAAAGTGATAAGCCGTCACGTCAACCGTAGTCGGGGTGATAGCAACATAACCATTTGCCAAAGCCCAATGATCGTTCTTCTCGTTTTCAGGTTCATGATCGGTAAATTCACCGGTCAGCCAGAAATAGTTAGGATCATTCAGACGAGGGCAGGCAGCCCATTCATTCGTCCAACGTCCTTTCGCCTGTTCACAGATTTTCACTCCTTTTATATCGGCTGTATCGGGGAAGTTTACATTCAGACAAGTTAAAGGAGGAAGTCCTTTTTCCAAGATCATGGCAGCGATGCTGCGGATATAAGGTCCGGCAGCTTCAAAATCAGCATCGGGTGCATGATTGCACAAGGAGAAGCCAATAGAAGGAATTCCATTCAAACAGCCCTCAAACACCACTCCCATCGTACCGGAATAATGCACGTTAGTGGCAGAGTTATCTCCATGATTGATACCGCCGACTATCAGATCCGGAGTCCGGTCGAGCACTGTGTTTCGTGCCAATTTGATGCAATCGGTCGGTGTTCCCGAACATTTATAAACAGTCAAGCCCACTTCCTTCTTTACTAACTGGTAATGAACCGGCTGCGTCACCGTCAGCGCACACCCACTACCGGAACGCGGAGCATCAGGTGCCATCACTATAATCTCACCCAAAGGGCGAAGAAACTTCACCAGTTCATTAATACCTTTAGCCATCACGCCATCGTCATTCGAAACAAGTATCAACGGCTTCTCTTTTTCCATATATTCAATCCTTTCCTTTTTTATATTCGCACAAAAGTAACAAAAAGAAGCCGTACCACCAAACACCTCCCCGCATCAGATCGAAAAGTCTCTTTCACCCCCACTCCTACCCGTTTACAAATCTTAATCTTCTGCAAGCGAGCAAAAAAAGAAATAAATATCCAATATAAATATGTATATTTGCAAGCTCATAAAGAGAAAGGTAGATGATGAACCTGTCGAAGTTTGGTAACCGTTTCGTCCGACAGTTATTAACAAAACAGGCGACTTATCAACAGAAATTGCAAAGTTTCTCTTTTTTCGTAGGCGCTCTAAGGATTTATCACTTATTTCGCTGCCAATAAATTTAGAGAATATGGGAAAAATTATTGCTTTGGCCAATCAAAAAGGCGGTGTAGGAAAGACAACGACTACGATTAATCTCGCAGCTTCACTTGCTACACTGGAAAAAAAGGTACTCGTAGTAGATGCCGACCCGCAAGCTAATGCTTCTTCCGGTCTGGGAGTAGACATCAAGCAGTCGGAATGCACTATCTATGAATGTATTATTGACAGAGCCAACGTACAGGACGCTATCCTTGATACGGAGATTGATTCTTTGAAAGTAATCTCTTCGCACATCAATCTCGTAGGAGCAGAGATTGAAATGCTGAACCTCCCAAACCGAGAAAAGATACTAAAAGAAGTACTCACCCCTTTGAAGAAAGAATATGACTATATCCTGATAGACTGTTCGCCTTCATTAGGACTGATCACGATCAATGCCCTGACGGCAGCCGACTCCGTGATTATCCCCGTTCAAGCTGAATATTTTGCTCTTGAAGGTATCAGCAAATTGTTGAATACCATCAAAATCATCAAGTCGAAACTGAATCCGGCTTTAGAAATCGAAGGTTTCTTACTGACAATGTATGACTCTCGTCTGCGTCAGGCTAATCAGATTTACGACGAAGTGAAACGTCATTTCCAGGAACTGGTGTTCAACACCGTTATTCAACGAAATGTGAAATTGAGCGAGGCTCCCAGCTACGGTGTCCCGACCATCCTTTACGATGCGGAATCTACCGGCGCCAAAAACCACCTGGCTCTTGCTAAAGAGATTATCAACCGAAATAAATAAAAGAAAGAAGAAGATATGGCAACACAAAAAAGAAATGCATTAGGACGTGGTCTCGACGCCTTGCTCTCAATGGATGATGTGAAAACCGAAGGGTCTTCTTCCATTAATGAAATAGAGCTGGCAAAGATTACTGTCAATCCTAACCAGCCCCGCCGTGAGTTTGACGAAACAGCATTGCAGGAACTGGCTGATTCCATTGCGGAAATCGGTATCATCCAACCTATTACCTTACGCAAACTCTCGGACGATGAGTATCAGATCATCGCGGGAGAACGTCGTTATCGTGCGTCACAAAGAGCAGGACTGAAAACGATCCCTGCTTATATACGCACTGCCGACGACGAAAACATGATGGAAATGGCGCTGATTGAAAATATCCAGCGTGAAGACCTGAATGCCGTAGAAATCGCACTTGCCTACCAGCATCTGCTCGATCAATACGAACTGACACAGGAACGTCTTAGCGAACGCATCGGAAAGAAACGAACGACGATCGCCAACTACCTGCGCTTACTGAAATTGCCGGCTCCGATACAGATGGCCCTGCAAAACAAGCAGTTGGACATGGGACATGCCCGTGCACTGATTTCATTAGGCGACCCTAAACTACAAGTTAAAATATTCGAAGAAATACAAGAACACGGATATTCAGTCCGCAAAGTAGAAGAAATTGTTAAATCATTAAGCGAAGGAGAAGCTGTGAAAAGCGGCACACGGAAAATAACACCCAAACGTGGCAAACTTCCTGAAGAATTCAACTTATTGAAGCAACAACTCTCCGGCTTTTTCAACACCAAGGTACAACTCACCTGCTCTGAAAAGGGAAAAGGCAAGATCAGTATTCCTTTCGGGAACGAGGAGGAACTGGAACGTATCATGGAAATCTTCGATACGCTAAAGAAGTAAATGACAAGAAAAAGTAAGAAATATCAGTTACTAGTCAGCGCCCTGCTTCTCTGTTTTTTACAGGTGGCAGGGATTGATGTGTATGCACAATCCACAGTTACTCCGGCACGGAAAGATACAACAATCATACAGCGAGAAGCGCCGAAAGCCCGTGCACGAAGGCATCGTGATCCGATTATACAGGACTCGGTAAAGAAGGATTCTATCCAAATCATACCATCCAAAGAACTTCCGGCCATCGACAGTTTGTCAGCTGCTAAAATACAGATAGCGGACAGCTTGGATGCAGCCAACAAGAAAGAGCTGAAAAAGATAGAGCAACCTGCCTCCATTGTTGTAAAGACCGACACTGTGCCGCCACCTGCTCAAGATATTAACAAGAAAATATTTATCCCGAATCCGACCAAAGCAACGTGGCTGGCAGTCGTATTCCCCGGTGGAGGACAGATTTACAACCGTAAATACTGGAAATTACCTATTATATATGGAGGATTTGCTGGTTGTGCTTACGCCTTAAGTTGGAACGGTAAGATGTACAAAGACTATTCGCAAGCCTATCTGGACATTATGGACAGCAACCCGAATACGAAAAGTTACGAAGACTTGTTGCCCCCGAACTCCACTTATAATGAGGAGCAGCTAAAAAACACACTAAAACGAAGAAAAGATATGTTCCGTCGTTATCGGGACCTTAGTATATTTGCTTTTATCGGAGTTTATCTGATCTCTATCATCGACGCTTATGTAGATGCAGAGTTGTCTAACTTCGATATAACCCCCGACTTGAGCATGAAAGTAGAACCGGCTGTTATCGACAATAACAACCAGTTCCGCTCCAGCAGTTTAAAAAGCAAGTCGGTTGGTCTGCAATGCGTATTACGATTTTAAAAACACAATTTAGATTGATCTTATTATTGAAGCATGAAGAAATTAGTTAACTATTGTTCGATTATTTTTCTTTTACTGGTGGCAACGTCGCAGGTAAAAGCGCAAAGTGTAGATGTAGTGATTCGTGAAAATGGAACTGAACGCAAAGAAAGCATCGACCTGCCTAAAAGTATGACATATCCACTTGACAGTCTGTTGAACGACTGGAAAGCCAAAAATTATATTGACTTAGGCAAAGATTGCAGTACAGCTGAAATCAACCCTTTATTCAGCGACTCTGTCTATATCGACCGCTTGTCACGCATTCCGGCTATCATGGAAATGCCTTATAATGATATTATCCGCAAATTCATCGATATGTATGCAGGACGCTTGCGTAATCAGGTTTCTTTCATGTTGAGTGCCTGCAACTTCTATATGCCGATTTTTGAAGAAGCATTGGATGCATACGGACTTCCACTGGAACTTAGATATCTCCCGATTATCGAATCTGCACTGAACCCCTCTGCCGTGTCGCGCGCAGGCGCTTCCGGTCTGTGGCAATTTATGATCGGTACAGGTAAGATCTATGGCTTGGAATCAAACAGCCTGGTAGATGAACGACGCGACCCGATTAAAGCAACTTGGGCTGCCGCACGTTATCTCAAAGAAATGTACGATATCTATGGAGACTGGAATCTTGTGATTGCTGCTTATAACTGTGGGCCCGGTACTATCAACAAGGCAATCCGCCGTGCCAATGGCGAAACGGATTACTGGAAAATTTATAATTACCTGCCTAAAGAGACACGTGGTTACGTACCTGCCTTTATCGCCGCTAATTATGTGATGACTTACTATTGTGACCATAATATTTGTCCGATGGAAACAAATATCCCGGCAAGTACCGACACAGTACAAGTGAACAAAAATCTGCACTTCGAACAGATTGCTGATCTTTGCAACGTACCTTTGGATCAAATCAAGAGCTTGAATCCGCAATATAAGAAGCACATGATTCCGGGTGACAGCAAGCCTTATACTTTAAGACTTCCTATCGATGCTATCAGTACCTTTATAGATAAGCAAGACACAATTTACGCACATCGTGCCGACGAATTGTTCCGCAACCGAAAAACCGTTGCAGTAAAGGAAATTACCCCCTCAACCCGCAAAACGACAGCAGCTGTTGCCGGTAAAGGCAAACTGACCTACTACACAATAAAAAGTGGAGACACTTTGTCAACTATCGCCGGAAAGTATGGCGTCACAATTAAGGATATACAAAGGTGGAATGGAATGTCCAACACCAAAATTGCTGCAGGAAAACGATTGAAAATATACAAATAAACAGCTTCCTGCTTGCATCGTTCGGAAATTTGCTTATTTTTGCAGAACTAAGCAAGTGAAAGGATAACAATTATGGATAATCTGCCCCCTAAAGAAATAAGTGATGAAGAGATGATCAATCAGGCGTTCCACGAACTACTGAATGATTATCTCAACACTAAACATCGCAAAAAGGTTGAAATCATTACGAAGGCTTTCAACTTCGCCAATCAGGCGCATAAAGGTATCAAACGTCGTTCGGGCGAACCTTATATTATGCACCCGATTGCCGTTGCAAGTATTGTATGTAATGAGATCGGCCTGGGTTCAACTTCTATATGTGCGGCCTTGTTGCATGATGTAGTAGAAGACACTGATTACACAGTAGAAGACATTGAAAATATCTTTGGCCCGAAGATTGCCCAAATTGTGGACGGACTGACCAAGATATCCGGCGGAATTTTCGGTGACCGTGCTTCAGCACAAGCAGAGAACTTCAAGAAGTTACTGCTCACTATGTCGAACGATATCCGGGTAATTCTTATCAAGATAGCCGACCGTTTGCACAACATGCGTACCCTCGGTTCCATGTTGCCCAACAAGCAATATAAGATTGCAGGCGAAACGCTTTACATCTATGCGCCACTCGCCAACCGCCTGGGTCTCTATAAAATAAAAACAGAGCTTGAGAATCTAAGCTTCAAATATGAACATCCCGAAGAATATGCGGAAATAGAAGAGAAGTTGAATGCCACAGCTGCCGAACGCGACAAAGTTTTCAACGACTTCACTGCTCCTATCCGTACACAGTTGGATAAGATGGGATTAAAATACCGGATACTTGCCCGCGTAAAATCAATCTATTCTATCTGGAACAAAATGCAGACCAAGCATGTTCCTTTTGAAGAAATATTTGATCTACTAGCTGTCCGTATCATCTTCGAGCCACGTAACATAGAAGAAGAACTCAACGACTGTTTCGACATTTACGTTTCCATCTCCAAGATATACAAGCCTCATCCGGACCGTCTGCGCGACTGGGTGAGCCATCCTAAAGCAAATGGTTATCAGGCATTGCATGTCACCCTGATGGGTAATAACGGACAATGGATTGAAGTCCAGATTCGTAGTGAACGAATGAATGACGTTGCCGAACAAGGTTTCGCCGCTCACTGGAAATACAAAGAAGGAGGAGGCAGCGAAGATGAAGGAGAGTTGGAAAAATGGTTGAAAACCATTAAGGAGATATTGGATGATCCGCAACCGGATGCCATTGATTTTCTGGATACCATCAAACTTAATTTATTTGCTTCTGAAATATTTGTGTTCACTCCCAAAGGTGAACTGAAGACTATGCCGCAGAATTCTACGGCTCTCGACTTCGCGTTTTCCCTGCATACGGATATTGGCAGCCATTGTATTGGTGCCAAAGTCAACCACAAATTAGTTCCGTTAAGCCATAAATTGCAAAGTGGTGACCAAGTTGAGATCCTGACTTCAAAATCGCAACGTGTACAACCGCAATGGGAAGTTTTTGCAACCACTGCCCGTGCCCGTGCCAAGATTGCAGCCATCCTCCGCAAAGAGCGTAAAGCAAACCAGAAGATAGGTGAAGAAATCCTTAACGAGTTTTTGAAAAAAGAGGAAATCCGCCCTGAAGAAGCCGTTATCGAGAAGCTGCGTAGACTGCATAATGCAAAAAATGAAGAAGAATTGTTGGCTGCCATTGGCAGTAAAGCAATCATTCTGGGAGAAGCGGACAAGAATGAACTGAAAGAAAAGCAAACCAGTAACTGGAAGAAATATCTGACTTTCTCTTTCGGCAACAATAAAGAGAAGCAAGAAGAAAAAGAGCCGCAAGAAAAAGAAAAAATCAATCCGAAGCAAGTGCTCAAACTGACGGAAGAAAGTTTGCAGAAGAAATATATCATGGCCGAATGTTGCCATCCTATTCCCGGTGATGACGTATTGGGATATGTGGATGAAAACGACCGGATCATTATCCACAAACGCCAATGTCCTGTTGCCGCCAAACTGAAGAGCAGTTATGGCAACCGTATATTAGCAACAGAATGGGATACACACAAAGAACTATCTTTCCTGGTATATATATATATAAAAGGTATAGACAGCATGGGACTTTTGAATGAAGTCACCCAGGTTATCTCCAGACAACTCAATGTAAATATCCGTAAGCTAACCATCGAAACCGAAGATGGTATCTTTGAAGGAAAAATTCAGTTATGGGTACATGACGTGGATGATGTGAAAACCATCTGTAACAATCTGAAGAAAATACAGAATATCAAACAGGTGAGCCGCGTAGAAGAATAACATTGATCGACACATTCATTATCGATCAACGTTATTCTACTCCCGTCCATCCAATTCGCGTTTAATAGCCAAAAGCTCTTCTTTTATCGCTTTCAGCTTATTTACAATCTCATAATTACGAACCGTAGCTTCTTTATTATCCTTCAAACGTTGCCGGGCACCGGGAAGTGTCATGCCTTTTTCTTTTACCAAATGATAGATAAGACCGATCGTTTCTACGTCTTCTTTGCGGTACTGACGTATTCCTCTTCCTGCTGTCTTAGGAGAGATTTGCGGAAATTCCTTTTCCCAAAAACGGAGCAATGACGGATTGACTCCGAACATATCGGCAACTTCTCCTATTGAATAATATAGCTTCAATTCTTTGTCTGTATTAAGCATAACACTCCTGTTTTAAGATTTTAATCAAATACTTTACCATGATTGGCTGCCAACTGAATCATCTTTTCATAATCTTCGGCACTCAAATCCATGAAATAATAATTGACCGGATTTACTACCTGCCCTTTCACGTACACTTCATAATGCAAATGCGGGCCGGTACTTTTTCCTGTACTACCCACTTTTCCGATAATCTCACCACGTACCACTTTCTTTCCGACTTTCGTATTAAATCCCTGCAAGTGAGCATACCGAGTAAGATACCCGAAACCATGATCTATCTCAATAGTATTACCGTATCCGGTTTCCCATCCCACTTTCACCACTGTTCCGTTTCCGGTAGCATAAACATCCGTTCCCGGATGAGCAGAGAAGTCCATGCCTGCATGGAACTTTGTCGTACCATAAATAGGGTCAATACGTGTACCATAACCGGATGCTGTCTGACGAAGATCCTTATTAGAAATAGGCTGTATGGCCGGAATACATTTCAGCATCTCATCGTGGTTCTTACACATATCAATCACATCATCGAAAGATTTCGACTGAATATAAAGCCTTTTGGAAAGCACGTCCAACTTTTGAGTCGTATTCACCACCAGCTTGGCATTCGCCAAATCCATCAGTTCTTCGTAACGGTTCGTCCCGCCATAACCTGCCTGACGAATAGCCGGAGAAACAGGATCTGCCTGTAAAATCACCCGATACAGATTATCGTCACGTTGCTGAATATCCTGAAGCACCCCCATAGCGTCGTCCAAACGCCGGGAAAGCACATTGTACTGCGCCAAAAGACGGCTGTTTTCAATTCTTAATTCCTTCTCCGACGGAGAACCAAAAATCAAAAGCAATACAATAAAGCAACCTGCTCCCAACCCCATTCCATAGAAAAGCCGACGCAGGATACTAAGCGCACGCTGCCGTACGGTAGGGTAAATTCGATCATAAGTCTGGGTCTGTGGATTATAGATGTAGTATACTTTGCGCATCTTTTTGGAAATATTTCGCTTGTTAATACGGCAAAAGTAATAAAAACAAGCTATCTTTGCACAGTTTTTACGAATTTATGAGTTGTGATTTATGATTTATTGGGGATTCCTCCCCTCTCTCATATCCCACAGCCCATAATTCATAATTCATAAATCATAATTCTTCATTATATGTTGACTGCAAAAGAGATCAGAGATTCATTCAAGAATTTCTTTGAGTCGAAAGGACACCACATCGTTCCCTCGGCTCCGATGGTGATTAAAGATGACCCTACCCTGATGTTTACGAACGCGGGTATGAACCAGTTTAAAGATATTATTTTGGGTAACCATCCGGCGAAATACCAAAGAGTCGCGGACTCGCAAAAATGTTTGCGTGTAAGCGGAAAGCATAATGACCTGGAAGAAGTAGGACACGATACGTACCACCACACCATGTTTGAAATGCTTGGTAACTGGTCGTTCGGCGATTACTTCAAGAAAGAAGCGATCAACTGGGCGTGGGAATATCTGGTAGAAGTCTTGAAACTGAATCCGGAACATCTCTATGCAACCGTATTTGAAGGAAGTCCTGAAGAAGGATTGAGCCGTGACGACGAAGCTGCTTCCTATTGGGAACAGTTCTTGCCGAAAGATCACATCATCAACGGTAACAAACACGACAACTTCTGGGAAATGGGTGATACAGGACCTTGCGGACCTTGTTCCGAAATCCATATCGACCTCCGTCCTGCTGAAGAACGTGCCAAGATCTCCGGTCGCGACCTCGTGAACCACGATCACCCGCAGGTAATTGAAATCTGGAACCTCGTGTTCATGCAATACAACCGCAAAGCAGACGGCAGTCTTGAGCCGCTTCCTGCCAAGGTTATTGATACCGGTATGGGATTCGAACGTCTTTGTATGGCTCTGCAAGGCAAAATATCCAACTACGACACAGACGTATTCCAGCCAATGCTGAAAGCTATTGCAGCAATGTCGGGTACAGAATACGGAAAAGACAAGCAGCAAGATATTGCTATGCGTGTGATTGCCGACCATATCCGTACCATTGCATTCTCAATCACAGATGGCCAGTTGCCGTCTAATGCAAAGGCAGGTTACGTGATCCGCCGTATCCTTCGCCGTGCTGTTCGTTACGGATATACTTTCCTCGGACAGAAACAGGCATTTATGTATAAGTTGCTTCCTGTATTGATTGATAACATGGGAGAGGCTTATCCTGAACTGGTTGCACAAAAGACACTGATTGAAAAAGTAATCAAGGAAGAAGAAGAATCATTCCTCCGCACTTTGGAAACTGGTATCCGTTTATTGGATAAGACAATGGAAGATACCAAAGTCAATGGAAAAACTGAAATCAGCGGTAAAGATGCCTTTACTTTATATGATACATTCGGTTTCCCGCTCGACTTGACAGAGCTGATTCTCCGTGAAAACGGAATGACTGTCAACATTGAAGAGTTCAATGAAGAAATGCAGCAACAGAAACAGCGTGCACGTAATGCTGCCGCCATCGAAACTGGTGACTGGATTGTACTGAAAGAAGGAACTACTGAATTCGTTGGTTACGATTACACTGAATACGAGGCTTCTATCCTTCGTTACCGTCAGATCAAACAAAAGAACCAGACATTGTATCAGATTGTACTCGACTATACTCCGTTCTATGCAGAAAGTGGTGGTCAGGTAGGTGATACAGGTGTATTGGTGAGCGAGTTCGAGACGATTGAAGTGGTCGACACAAAGAAAGAGAATAATCTTCCGATACATATTACCAAAAAGCTACCCGAACATCCGGAAGCTCCGATGATGGCTTGTGTAGATACCGACAAACGTGCTGCCTGCGCAGCCAATCACTCGGCGACCCACTTGCTGGATGCTGCTTTACGTGAAGTATTGGGTGAACACATCGAACAGAAAGGTTCATTGGTTACACCGGATTCATTACGTTTCGACTTCTCTCACTTCCAGAAAGTGACCGATGAAGAAATCCGTAAAGTTGAACATATCGTTAATGCAAGAATCCGCGCTAATATCCCATTGAAAGAATATCGCAATATTCCTATCGAGGAAGCTAAGGAGTTGGGAGCTATCGCTCTCTTTGGTGAAAAGTATGGCGACAGAGTTCGTGTGATCCAGTTCGGCACTTCTATCGAGTTCTGCGGTGGTACACATGTAGCTGCAACCGGAAATATCGGTATGGTAAAAATCATCTCCGAAAGTTCTGTTGCTGCTGGCGTTCGTCGTATTGAAGCTTATACCGGAGCACGCGTGGAAGAAATGCTGGATACGATACAAGATACACTTAGCGACTTGAAGGCTCTCTTCAATAATGCTCCTGACTTAAGAATTGCAATCCGTAAATATCTGGATGAAAATGCAGGATTGAAAAAGCAGGTAGAAGACTTCATGAAAGAGAAAGAAGCAGCTTTGAAGGAAAGACTACTGAAAAATGTACAAGAGATCCACGGTATCAAAGTAATCAAGTTCTGTGCTCCACTACCGGCAGAAGTAGTGAAGAATATCGCTTTCCAACTTCGGGGTGAAATCACAGAAAACTTGTTCTTCGTAGCCGGAAGTACAGACAATGGCAAACCGATGCTGACAGTAATGCTTAGCGATAATTTGGTTGCTGGTGGTCTGAAAGCTGGTAATCTGGTAAAAGAGGCTGCCAAACTGATTCAAGGTGGCGGCGGTGGCCAACCTCACTTCGCTACTGCAGGAGGTAAAAATGCTGATGGACTACCGGCAGCAGTTGAAAAAGTACTGGAGCTGGCAGGAATCTAAGAATAAATAAAAGAGGCTGCCTAACAAGCCCCTCAAAAAAGAAATCACCCCTATCAGAGTTTGTTCTGATAGGGGTGAAATCGTTAAAAAGAGACTTATCGACACCCCCTTTTACGTAAAGACTTAAAATTAGACGCGTCTGAATAAATACATAAAAAACTCCCTATTAATGTAGAAAAAAATAGTGACGGTATATGCACAGGATAGTGACGGTATCGCTAGCATATAGCGTCACTATTTGCATCGGATAGCGTCACTATTTTACAGAAGGGAATTCACCAACAACAATTTCGGCTTGAATCCCCTTTTGAATCCCCTATAAAAGCATCGGGAAAGGATACTTCCGACCCTCCCCCAAAACCAAACAAACCCGGTAAGAAATAGAAGTCTATTTGTCTCTTTCTAAAAATATTAGCTTATAATTTAGGCTTGTCACAGTTTTTTTCTACCTTTGTGACCAGATTAATTATTTTTCTTATCCTTCAAATAAATAAAATAAGTAATCACTAATACCTAAAGAATGATGAGAACACCTGCTTATCTATGCCTGCTGTTAACCTGCATGCTCATTTCTTGTACCCCTACGCAAGAAAAACACGAAATAGATTACACATCTTATGTAAATCCATTTATCGGAACAGACTTCACTGGAAACACTTATCCTGGTGCCCAAGCTCCTTTCGGCATGGTGCAACTTAGCCCGGACAACGGACTCCCCGGATGGGACCGTATCTCCGGTTATTTCTATCCGGACAGTACGATTGCCGGTTTCAGCCACACACATCTCTCCGGCACTGGAGCGGGAGATTTGTATGACATCTCTTTCATGCCAGTCACCCTTCCCTATAAAGAAGCGGAAGCACCGCTTGGCATCCACTCTAAATTCTCCCACAAGGATGAAAGTGCTCATGCCGGTTATTATCAAGTACGCCTGACAGATTATAACATCAACGTCGAACTGACTGCCACCGAGCGTTGTGGTATCCAACGTTATACGTTTCCGGAAGCCCAATCTGCTATCTTCTTAAATCTGAAGAAAGCCATGAACTGGGATTTTACCAACGATTCTCATATCGAAGTCGTAGACTCCGTTACCATTCAAGGTTACCGTTTCTCCGATGGCTGGGCACGCGATCAACACATCTATTTCCGCACCCGATTCTCCAAGCCTTTTGAGAAAATGGAACTGGACACAACTGCCATCATCAAAGACAATAAACGTATCGGCACAGCTGTTATCGCCCGCTTCGATTTCAATACCCAAAAGGATGAACAGATATTAGTAAACACCGCCATTTCCGGTGTCAGTATGGAAGGAGCAGCCAAAAACCTGAAAGCTGAAGTCCCCGAAAATGACTTCGACAAATACTTGGCGGAAACAAAAGCAAACTGGAACCGCCAGCTCGGAAAGATTGAAATAAAAAGTGATAATGAGAACGATAAAGTGAACTTCTACACCGCTCTCTATCACTCAATGATTGCTCCAACTATTTACAGTGATGTAGACGGAGCTTACTACGGTCCCGATAAGAAAGTACACCAGACCGACGGCTGGGTTAATTATAGCACCTTCTCCCTATGGGATACATACCGTGCTGCCCACCCGCTCTTTACTTATACCGAACCCGAGCGTGTCAACGACATGGTGAAATCCTTCATCGCCTTCTACGAACAGAATGGCCGTCTGCCAGTGTGGAACTTCTACGGAAGTGAAACAGACATGATGATCGGTTATCATGCTGTTCCTGTTATTGTAGACGCCTATCTGAAAGGAATCGGCGACTTCGACGCAAAGAAAGCCTTGGATGCTTGCATAGCAACGGCTAATCTAGATAATTACCGCGGCATCGGACTCTACAAAGAATTAGGATACATACCTTACAACGTAACAGACCACTACAACGCAGAAAACTGGTCGTTATCCAAAACACTGGAATACGCTTTCGATGACTATTGCATTGCCGAAATGGCGAAGAAGATGGGCAAACAAGACATTGCGGACGAATTTTACAAACGTTCTCAAAACTACAAGAATGTATATAACCCCGCTACTTCTTTCATGCAGCCACGTGACGACAAAGGCACCTTTATCAAGGACTTCAAGGCCGATGACTATACACCACACATTTGCGAAAGCAACGGATGGCAATACTTTTGGTCTGTTCAGCATGACATTAACGGACTGATCGACCTTGTAGGAGGTAAAAACCGATTTGCCGAAAAACTGGACAGTATGTTCACCTATCATCCGGCAGCAGATGACGAACTACCTATCTTCAGCACGGGCATGATAGGACAATATGCGCATGGCAATGAACCGAGCCATCACGTTATTTATCTGTTCAATGCTATAGGACACGAAAATCGCACACAAGAATATGTGGCCAAAGTGATGAACGAGCTCTACAAGAACGAACCAGCCGGTCTTTGCGGCAACGAAGATTGCGGACAGATGTCAGCATGGTATGTATTCAGTGCGATGGGATTCTACCCCGTCAATCCCGTCAGTGGAAAATACGAGATAGGTACTCCCCTATTCCCGGAAATGCAATTACATCTGGCGAATGGAAAGACTTTCACCGTACTGGCCCCCAAAGTGAACAAAGAAAATATCTATATCCAATCCATCAAAATAGATGGAAAACCGTATGACAAAACGTATCTTACTCACGAGCAAATCATGAGTGGAGCAACTGTCGAATTCGAAATGAGTAACACCCCTAAAGCAATTGGAGTCATATTCGAAGAAAATAACCCATAAGCCAAACCTGAACAACCAATTGAGAGAATGAACGAAAACTTCGATATAACCTATAAAGCACTATTTCGCCGGTACTATCCCAGCCTGATTTTCTATGCAACCCGTCTGGTGGGAGAAGAAGAAGCAGAGGATGTAGTGCAGGACGTATTTGTAGAATTATGGAAGCGGAAAGACCACATAGAGATAGGCGACCAAATCCAGGCCTTTCTCTATCGTGCCGTTTACACCCGTGCCCTTAACGTCTTGAAACACCGCAGTGTGGAAGAAGGTTATTGTGTTGCCATGGAAGAAATCAACCAAAGACGCGCCGAATTCTATCAACCGGACAACAACGAAGTGATTCGGAGGATCGAAGACAAGGAACTCCGCAAGGAAATTCATGATGCAATTAACGATCTCCCTGACAAATGCAAAGAGGTTTTCAAACTTAGCTATCTGCATGATATGAAAAACAAGGAAATAGCCGATATTCTCGGAGTTTCACTCCGCACGGTGGAAGCCCATATGTATAAGGCTTTAAAATACTTGCGTGGCCGACTCGATCCTCTTTGGGCGATTCTTTTCTTATTTTTATGGCGATTATAATAAGTGTTTTTGCGTTTTGAATTGTATTACTAATATGAAGGAAAAGAAAATGAGTAATCTGAGTGAAGAAATAATAAACAGATATCTGACAGGACAGTGTTCTGAAGAAGAGCTTATCGAGGTCAATGCCTGGATGAAGGAATCGGAAGAAAATGCCCGCCAGCTCTTTCGTATGGAAGAAATTTATCATTTGGGTAAATTCGACCAATACACTGATGAACAACGGATACTTCGTGCGGAAAAACAACTCTATAAAAAGCTGGACGAAGAGAAAGGTAAACAGAGCAAAATACTAAGCATGCATCGCTGGATGAAATATGCCGCAGTGATTGCTGTGATGTTGGTCATGGGTGGTGGAGTCGGATATTGGTTCTATCAAAACGGAAACAATCAACAAATGATGGTTGCAGTAGCCAGCGAAGGCATTGTTAAGGAGGTAGTCTTACCGGATGGCAGCAAGGTTTGGCTGAACAATGCAGCAACCTTGAAATATCCACGTGAGTTCTCCGAAAAGGAACGCAATGTCTACCTAGAAGGAGAAGCTTATTTCGAGGTCACCAAAAACCGCCATAAGCCATTCACCGTTCAAAGTGATGCAATACGCGTACGCGTACTGGGAACTACGTTCAATTTAAAATCCGATAAGCGTTGCCGGATAGCGGAGGCGACACTTATTGAAGGTGAGATTGAAGTAAAAGGCAATAAGGAAGAGGGGCAGATTATCCTCACTCCGGGGCAACGTGCGGAACTGAACAAAAATAATGGACGATTGACCGTGAAACAAGTGGATGCCAAGTTGGATGCTGTTTGGCACGATAATCTGATTCCATTCCAAAAAGCAGATATCTTCACCATCACCAAAGCGCTGGAGCGTTTCTATGATGTGAAAATCATTCTATCTCCTGACATTCAGACGGGTAAAACTTACTCCGGTGTACTGAAAAGGAAATCGAATATCGAGTCAGTGTTGAAATCATTGCAAAACTCTATACCTATTGATTATAAAATTGTCGGAAACAATATCTTCATTTCTCCCAAATAAGAAGTAAAAGATGAACCGGCTAAAACTTAAAAGCTATTAATACCATGAAATTAAAAACATTCCTAATAGTAGGATGTTTAGGAGGTTTATTCACACTTAGCTCCTGCACAGCCCCCACTAATGTAAAAGACTATAGTGCTTACGTCAACCCTTTCATCGGTACCGGTGGACATGGTCATACCTTCCCTGGAGCGGTAGTTCCCCACGGGATGATTCAGCCCAGTCCGGACACCCGGATCGATGGTTGGGATGCCTGTTCCGGTTATTATTATGCCGACTCTACCATCAATGGCTTCTCTCACACACACGTCAGCGGTACAGGTTGTTGCGACTATGGAGATGTCTTGCTCATGCCAACTGTGGGTAAGCAACAATATCGTACAACCGATCCCCAAAGCCAGCGACTAGCATACGCTTCCTCTTTCTCACATAAGAATGAAATCGCAGAACCAGGATATTATTCTGTCTTTCTTGATACTTATCAGGTGAAAGCTGAAATTTCATCCACCAAACGAGGAGCAATCCATCGCTATACTTTTCCCGAAAACACCGAATCCGGATTTATCATCGACCTGGATTACAGCCTGCAACGACAGACTAACTCCGAGATGGAAATAGAAGTAATAAGCGATACGGAAATCTGTGGACATAAGAAAACAACTTATTGGGCTTTCGACCAATACATCAACTTCTACGCTAAATTTTCCAAACCATTCTCTTATACGCTCGTTACGGATTCTATCACCATGGACAATGGCAAACGGCTTCCTGTCTGCAAAGCATTATTGCATTTCAACACCAGTAAAGACGAACAGGTTCTTGTTAAAGTAGGTGTGTCCGCTGTTGATATTGCCGGTGCACGGAAGAACGTTGAATCAGAAATTCCCGGATGGGATTTCGAGAAAGTACGTAAAGACGCACGTACGGCATGGAATGAATATCTTTCCAAAATTGATATTACAACTTCCGATAAAGAAGATAAAGCCATCTTCTACACGGCCCTCTATCATACGGGAATCAGTCCAAATCTGTTCACTGATGCAGACGGACGTTATTTAGGAATGGATCTTGAAGTGCATCAAGGAGACACCCTTAATCCGATATACACTGTCTTTTCTTTATGGGATACTTTCCGTGCGCTACATCCGCTAATGACTATCATTGATCCCGATTTGAATAATCACTTTATCAATTCGTTAATTAAGAAACATCAGGAAGGTGGGATATACCCCATGTGGGACTTGGCTTCCAATTATACCGGCACTATGATTGGTTATCATGCTGTTCCGGTCATCGTGGATGCCTACATGAAAGGGTATCGCAACTTTGATGCCAAAGAGGCTTATAAAGCCTGCCTGCGTGCTGCCGAATATGATACCACCGGCATCAAATGTCCGGATCTGGTATTGCCTCATCTCATGCCTAAAGCAAAATATTATAAGAATGCCATCGGATATATCCCTTGTGACCGCGAAAATGAATCAGTGGCCAAAGCTCTGGAATATGCGTATGATGACTGGTGTATCTCTATCTTTGCAGAAGCAATGAGTGATTTTGAATCCAAAGCAAAGTATGAACGCTTCGCCAAGGCGTACGAATTTTATTTCGACAAATCAATCCGCTTCATGCGTGGACTGGACTCAAAAGGTGAATGGCGTACTCCATTCAATCCGCGTGCATCTACTCACCGCAGCGATGATTATTGTGAAGGAACAGCTTGGCAATGGACTTGGTTTGTGCCGCATGATGTAGAAGGATTAGTCAATCTGATGGGTGGAGAAGATGCTTTTGTCCAAAAACTCGATTCTTTATTCTCGGCCGATTCATCACTTGAAGGTGAGACAACCTCATCAGATATCAGCGGACTTATCGGGCAATATGCACATGGAAACGAACCAAGTCATCATGTGATCCACCTATATAACTACGTTAACCATCCTTGGAGGACTCAAGAGTTGGTGGATAGCGTTTACCGAAGTCAGTATACCAACAGTATAGACGGTCTTTCGGGCAATGAGGACTGCGGTCAGATGTCTGCCTGGTATATACTCAACTCTATGGGATTCTATCAGGTATGTCCCGGCAAGCCGGTATATTCCATCGGACGTCCTGCCTTCGACAAAGCAGTTATCAATCTGCCTGAAGGAAAGACTTTCAGTATTGTAGTAAAGAATAATGGGAAAAAGAATAAATACATTGAAAGTGTATCGCTGAACGGTAAGGCTCTAAACATTCCATTCTTTAACCATCAGGATATTGCGAATGGAGGAACGATGGAAATCAAGATGACCGATCATCCTACGAAATGGGGAGTCCTCTCTCCGGCTCTCTCCTCCAAAGAAGAGGAATGAGTTGGTATTAGCTGTTCAAATTGAATAAAAAAACAAAACCTTGAAAAATAAATTGGCTCAATCGATTTCTGATTCGATTGAGCCATAAATAATAAATAAGACCATGAAAAAGTATCTCCTATTAGTATGTGCATTAAGTTGTATCGTCTTTGCAAAAGCCAAAGACTGGACACAGTATGTCAATCCGCTTATGGGTTCTCAATCTAGTTTCGAGTTATCAACAGGTAATACTTATCCGGCCATTGCCCGTCCATGGGGAATGAATTTCTGGACTCCACAGACAGGAGAGATGGGAGACGGATGGCAATACACTTATACGGCTAATAAGATTCGTGGATTTAAACAAACACATCAACCCAGTCCGTGGATTAATGATTACGGACAATTCTCTATTATGCCTGTAGTAGGCAAACCGGAATTCAATGAAGAGAAGCGTGCCAGTTGGTTTGCCCACAAAGGAGAAACTGCCACTCCTTATTTTTATAAGGTATATCTTGCAGAGCATGATGTAGTGACAGAAATGGCTCCAACCGAGCGTGCCGTTCTTTTCCGTTTCACTTTTCCGGAAAACGATCATTCGTATGTTGTAGTGGACGCCTTTGATAAGGGATCGTATATTAAGGTTATTCCGGAAGAAAACAAGATTATCGGTTACACGACCCGCAACAGCGGTGGAGTTCCCGAAAACTTTAAAAATTACTTTATTATTGAATTCGACAAGCCTTTCACTTATAAAGCTACGGTAGCCAATGGCAATCTGCAGGAAAATGTTACCGAACAGACAACAGTTCATGCCGGAGCCATTATTGGTTTCCAAACACATAAGGGCGAACAAGTACATGCAAAAATTGCTTCTTCTTTCATCAGTTTTGAACAGGCAGCTTTGAATATGAAAGAGTTGGGCAAAGATAATATTGAACAGCTAGCCAAGAAAGGAAAAGAAGCGTGGAACCAAGTGTTAGGCAAGATAGAAGTAGAAGGAGGCAATCTCGACCAATATCGCACATTCTATTCTTGTTTATATCGTTCATTGCTCTTCCCACGCAAATTCTACGAACTGGATGCTGCCGGACAACCTGTTCATTACAGTCCTTATAATGGGCAAGTATTACCGGGATATATGTATACCGACACAGGCTTTTGGGATACTTTCCGTTGCCTATTCCCGTTATTGAACCTAATGTACCCGTCAGTCAACAAGGAAATGCAGGAAGGTCTGATCAATACATATAAAGAGAGCGGTTTCTTCCCGGAATGGGCAAGTCCGGGGCACAGAGGCTGTATGGTTGGTAACAATTCTGCTTCTGTCTTAGTGGATGCTTACATGAAAGGAGTGAAAGTGGACGATATAAAAACATTGTATGAAGGGCTGATTCACGGAACGGAGAATGTACATCCACAAGTATCATCAACAGGACGTCTGGGATATGAATATTACAATAAACTGGGTTACGTGCCATACGACGTGAAAATCAATGAGAACGCTGCCCGCACGTTGGAATATGCATACAATGACTGGTGTATCTACCAACTGGCAAAGGAACTTAAACGTCCGAAAAAAGAGATTAATCTTTTCGCAAAACGTGCCATGAACTACAAGAATCTTTTCGATAAGGAATCTAAGTTAATGCGTGGACGCAACGAAGATGGTACATTCCAATCTCCTTTCTCTCCGCTGAAATGGGGGGATGCTTTTACAGAAGGAAATAGCTGGCACTATACTTGGTCGGTATTCCACGATCCTCAAGGATTGATTGACTTGATGGGCGGAAAAGAGATGTTTATCACCATGATGGATTCTGTTTTTGCCGTACCTCCTATTTTTGATGATAGCTACTACGGCCAAGTGATTCATGAAATCCGTGAAATGACTGTGATGAATATGGGTAATTATGCACATGGCAATCAACCGATTCAGCACATGATTTATTTATATGACTATGCAGGACAACCTTGGAAAGCCCAATACTGGTTGCGTCAAGTAATGGATCGTATGTACTCTCCTACTCCGGACGGCTATTGTGGCGACGAGGACAACGGACAAACTTCTGCCTGGTATGTATTCTCGGCATTAGGTTTCTATCCTGTTTGCCCGGGAACGGATGAATATATTATAGGTGCTCCATTATTCAAGAAAGCTACACTCCATTTTGAAAATGGCAATAGTTTGGTTATTGATGCTCCGAATAACAGTAAGAAGAATTTTTATGTCAATTCGATGAATGTCAATGGTGCTGATTACACTAAAAATTATCTCCGACACGAAAATTTGCTCAAGGGAGGTACAATCAGTGTTGAAATGAGCAATCAACCTAATCAGAATAGAGGAACTAAAGAAGAAGATATGCCCTATTCTTTCTCTAAGCAACAATAATCCTTGCGAGATAATTTAGCCCTAATCTTGGTTTGAGTCTTTCTGTATTTTTCAGAAAGTAACTATTCATCAATATTCCGGCTGAAAGTAATAGCCTGAAAGCAAAGAAGTCTGCTTTCAGGCTATTGCTTTTATTATCTTTCGCTGCTTTTATTCGACCAAACAAGGCAAGCATATCAAAAGTTAGTTTCAACACCGTACGGAAATGAGTAAAATGATACAGGTTTGAATACATAGCGTAAAAAACATCTATCATAGTATCATTCATTTTAATAATCTTCTAATTACCAAATAAATAAGTATGACAGATAGCTTTTTGAAAATGCATCTATCATATTTTTATTGCAAAAAATGGGTATCTATCACACCCATACTATATCTATTTAGTGTAGCATTAGGTGAGAGTATCCATTTAAAGGCATAAGAATGCACACTTTATAGGATGATAACCTGTATTGACTACTTAATAATCTATTGGAAGCGGCTGTCTTTCTATAGTTCACATGTGCAGGCTGTACAGCCCACGTATGTAAACCGTGCAGCCCACACATGCGGACTGTACAGCACACATACGTGGGCTATAAACTTATCGCCATTACAGTTACATTATTAAGCCACGATAATCAGATTTATATGGCTTCATTGTAACAAAAACAAGCTATCTTACACCTATTATGACCCTTATACGGCTATTTTGCACAATGATAGATAACCCGTTTTTACTGGTAAAAGTATGATAGATATTTTGTTTCACTATGTAGCATTTAATTCAAATATTTAGGAACATGAGCAAACGTTAGACTTAAAGAAGTTAGCGCCTGCCCATTCTTTGAAAAAGCAATTAAAAAGAGGCTGACTCAAAAACAATCTTGAGACAGCCTCTCAAATACAAACTTTAACCTACATTCTTTTTAGACTCAACACTACTTAAAGACGTATATTTCATAAAGCTCACATCCCCAAGAAGACAAAAGGTCAAATTTCACATACCGTGCAGTTATAGGTTCAATGAATTGATAGTAATCGGCATTCTCATCAACAGTAGCTACTTTTCCCAGATAATTCCATGTGTTTCCATCAGAAGAAACTGATAATTGTACATTTTGAGGAGCATAATAATATATATAATCAAGACCTACTCCAGTAATTGTTTTCTCCTCTCCCATATCGAGTGTAAATGAAATATCTCCATCAGAACATATACCTTCATAGTTACCTTGGGTTTCACCATCAATAAGCGAACCGCCACCATCGTTTTGATAAAAATCACTACTATCTTCCACATCTACAGACCAACCCTGTTTGGACCATTCTATCCAACCGGAAGGCCGTTTGTAAGATATGTGTTCAAATCCCCTTATATATTTATTTATATTCAAAGTGAAAGAACTTCTCTTCTCGTCCTGCACAAAGACCGGGTCTTCACATTCAAAAACAGCTGTGATATTTAATGTGTTTGACGAGTCGTCCGATGTACGCAACAAAAAGTCATTAGTAATCTCCCAAGTAATATCTCCTGATGTCTTTTCACCAGCAGGAATTATAATTTCTGCAGGAGTAATACTAATGTCTTTCAGGTATTCGTCATCCAGTCCTTCCGTTGTAAGTTTCACCTTTACATCTTTCCGAGCAGGACGATCCAACTGTACACTGAATGTATATAGATTCCGCTCCGTGTCCTTAAATTCTCCGTTGAAATAAGTATGTTCGAATGTAGTTTTATTACCGGCTTTTCCTTCCAAGAAACCTGTAGCTACATACGCCTCTTTCTTTATCAAAGCTTTTGCCTCCAAGGAAATAGATGGCATTTTATATCCTTGCACAGTAGCTCTCACTCCTAAATCACAGGTAGCTTCATCGTAATTAGATTGAAAAACATCCATATTTTTTACACCCAAAGTAACACTGGCATCCGTATAGCCTGCCGGAATTATCAATTTGGTATCACTTAACTCAACATCTTCTCCGATTGGCTCAAAAGTAACTATTGCGTCCTCGGGTGAAGCGTTAAAACGAAAGGTGAATATTGCGGGTTTATCGAATTCTAATATACCCTCATTATTATAGGTGGCATTCACTATTATTTCCGAACCTTCTCCGTCTTCCGCCACAAGAGAAAAATTGTTATCCGGATAGGTAGCCAGACTTGGAGTTTCATCTTCGCCGCATCCAGAAAGGGCTGTCAGCGAACCGACTGCCAACAATAAGAAAAATCTATAAAGTGTTCTCATTTCTACAATTGTTTTTTAAATTATTGCAAATCATCGGGATATTGGTAAGGTGTGGCATCATTGTCCTTGTAGAACACGGTAGGTGCTTGTAACGGAGAACCATACAGAGTTTTCACATCAGACAGACGCCGGAATACATTACCATAATTTTCCGGCTTCGGTGAAAAGCCCATAAACCATCCAGAACCTTGGTTTATCAGTCTTTGTCCCTGTAAATCGCCACCTGTACCTCTAACAAACTCCATGGATTGACCGGAACATTCTTTGGATGTCAGGTCCCCATACGGAACTTGAGAAGGATCTCTACCATAATCACCAACTACAATATCTATCCAGTTTTTAATAGTTACTCCATCAACAACGGTTGCCTTCGAACTATACATTCTTTTTAATGCATATACCGCTACGATTTTATCAGGCATTGCTTGTTTTGTTTCGTAGCATAGACGTGCCGCAGCCTCCTCACTAGGCTTTGTTAATGCTGGATTATTCGGATCATAAGCGCCTTCATATTCGTCATCAAAACATACCCCGTCCAGATTATATGCTTTGCAATACTGAGCTAGTTCTCGTGCAAAGTCTTTGGCACCTTGTTTAGAAAGTTGCGCCACTCCTGTTATATCCCCGTTACTAAGTATCCCTAATACTATTTTAGTTCCACGTTTACGAAGTGGTTGCAAAAATTTCTCATTATTGTCTAGCAAATATTGTATGTAAGCATTACATTTTAAATAAGGGCGTTGGGCTTGTGCATCCCAGTTGATATTGGCAGCAAATGGGGAAACTACATCCCACAGCAATTTTCCGTTTTCCAGTTGAAAAGAAAGAGCATTCAGTGGATTTGTACCATCAAAGAAGACAAATGACTTTACTACATCTTCTCCTTTGTAAGTGTTTCCCAGCTTTCTCATATCTTTTATCAAATAAATACAATGACCAGCTTTCTCATCTTTTATGGTAATGTCGCTACTTACGTGGGTAAGAGCTATAGGTAAAGCATAGGTTTTATCTTCTTTCAAAGTGCCGTCTGCCTGAATGGTGATGTCAGTCTGAACAGATTTTGTTTGTGCATCTACAATAAGCTTCCCGTCATTCTTAAAAGAAACCAGGTGCGCAGGATACAATTCAAAATCGGTTTCATGCTCTTTGTTATAAGTATCCAAATAGTCTGCATCAATAATTACTTGAGCAGAAGTACTGGTACTCGCCATTTTACTAAGACTCATTTTTACAGAAGTAGTATAAGTATCTTTGTATAGCTCCACTACGTTAGAGGACAAATTGGACTTTCCGTCACGCAAGTATCCATTGTTTTCATAAATGCCAGTATATGCTGACTCATCTATTGCTTTATTTATGACAAGATCATCATCACAAGAGGTAAGGCAAGTTATGCCGCCTGCAAATATGGCAACCATCAACCCTGTTATCAGATATTTTTGTTTCATAATAATATTCTTTTTAATTAAAAGGATTAATATATTTGAGGAAGTTCTACAGGAACCCATATCGGATCTTTACTCGCTGTGATATCATTTCCATTGCCAGTACGATCTATAACAACCTTTCCAGACCCCTCATTAAATTTCCAGTAGGCTACAAGTCCTTCACTGGCAGGATTTACTTTATAAGGATTATCTGCAATTTGCTCTGCAGTTCTTTCTACGCTCCAAATACGAACCTCTGAAATTTCTCCCGGAAGCCAGCGGGTACCATCAAAAGAACGACCTATATAGCAATTCTTAGTTAAATTAACCGTACTATTTGCTGACTGGTCTTTATACACCGCCACACCATTCTTGTAATAGATTCGGTTTTTATTGACAGTGTTATACACAACAGCTATGTGTACCCATTCGTCTACCGGAAGTCCAATACCTGGTGCGTGATTTGCTGGAGGAAAACTTCCACCTGGCACAAATGCCTGAAGTTGATCACGTGGACGGTCACCATCACCGATACGTATAAGGAAATTACCTTCTATTCCAAAAACAGAACTTAGTGCATTATCACGTTTGGCCACCCAGTCATCACTTCGTACCAATGCTTCTACTGTAATAGTAGTCATCTTACTTACATTACTATTCCAGTTGATCGGGAAATAATTTTCCTTAATATTAGCTACAACATTAATAAGAGCAGCGCCTTTAATAATAAAATAAGTGGTACGGGCACTCTCTAGAAGTCCAATTCCAGTTACATTTGTGATTGTAACAGGCAACACATAACGTCTTGAGTCGTCCAATTGATTCAAATTAACGAAATTCACGATGATATCATCTCCAGAAATTCCTCCGGGTTGAATCGTAACATTTTTCACAGGAATATCATAAAACGCTTCGGGAAGTGCTGTAGCATTATCCCCATAACTTAGATTGTAGGTAGCTGCTAAAGATGGTTTGGCATCAAAGCTGACTTGGATTTCGTTGTCGACAGGAGCAGCAAGCCGATAAGTAATTTTACGACTGTCAAACAATACATCTTCTTTAATCAGTAAATCTTCAGTTACGGGTACCGAGCTTATATAAAGCTTATTGTCATAATGATGTTCATCATTAATATCCGTATTCTTGCAGCTGCTTACCGTAAATGCAGTAAGTGCTATAAATGCTAATTGATAAATATGCAATTTCATATTGTATTTCTATTTGTTAGGATTCATTATATGAATAGTTTCACGTACTGTTCCGTAAGTATTATTGTAATAATCCTTTTGGATATTGATGATAAAAATACCAGTGCGGGTATAATCTGGTGATGCCTGTACAATCCATTGAGCTGTACCTTGTGCAGCCAATACTTTATTTCCATTTGCATCCCGTGTATCCCAATAACCAATTATCATATCCTTATCTTCCTGTTGAGGAAACTGTGTACAGGCAATAAAACGATCTTTTGGAACAAGATCCACATTCGTTCCTGCTACGTCTATGCCTGCTTGAATAGCCATAAAAACATTTAATGTCAGATCCTCCATGTTTTTGGAAGAAGCGGTTTTCAGTATCAGATGATTGTATTTATCCAGCATATCCATGTTTTCGGGAGCTAAATACTGCACATAACCGTAAAAAACCAATGTTTTGTCGGTATGCTTAATCCGCCAATCCAACACTCTGCTGAAGAAGTTTTGCTGACGTGCCTTGTATTGTTGTAACACATCTTCTTGCATACCCACCATTGAAAGTCCTGTATAGTCAATTAGGATACCATCATATCCATAATTGTCACATAGAACCAGCATAGCATCCGTACGTTCATTCAGATACCTTTGTGCATCTTCTTCCGTCAATTCGGAATTATCTTTTGCCTTATTGTTCCATTCTTGTTCTAAACTCTCATAATTAATGCAGGAAAGCGTGCGGATATTCTTCTCGCGTATTTTTACCATTTCGGCTTGTGTTTCAGACGAGAGCTTTTCTGGATTATTCAAACAGATAAAATCCACACTGTCCAGTATAGCGGTGAGACGTTCGGTTTGATTGATTGGATTAGTTTCCGGATTGTCAAAAGAGACAAAGACTAACTTATGTTCTCCATCCTTGTAGCGTTTCAGATCTCTGATATAGTCAGCATACAGTTGCGGGTTTTGCTCTTCAAATGTAGGGTAATGGATGTTAATGCTTTCTGGGTCTGTCCAGCCTTCGCATGAGGAATACATCATCCCCCACACCATCAATATTGTTGTAAACAAACTGTTTTTTACTATTCTTTTCATATATATTATCACTTAAAGATTTTAATCACATTATTTTCATCCAAGTTCTCTAAGTACTTGGTAAATTCTAAATATAGGTTATTCAAGGAGATATCAGATATTTCTTACTTTTTTCAAAAAAAAAGAGAAAATGGACTAAGTGTTTATTATATTAGCATTGTTTTATTAACAAAGGGAGGGAAAGTCGACACTCTTCTTTTTGAGTTTAATAAAATGTATAACCATTAAATTAAATGTATGGAAAGCAAACATTCGCTTCGAAAGTCGAAGTTATTTCGAGCTTTATTGATTCTTTTGTTGATAGCAGTTCCTGTACAATGGGCTGCGGCACAGTTGACCTTATCAACTCCCCGTACAACTTTAGGAACTGTAATTAAACAAATTCAATCACAATCAAAGTACCAATTTTTCTACAATGACAAGCTATCAACTGTCACAGTTGAACCTTTAAAAGTAAAAGATGCTTCTTTAGAGCAAGTTTTAAACACACTTTTGAAAAATAAAGATATCTCTTATAAAATAGAAGAGAATATAATTTATTTATCGGAAAAAGAAAACTCTAATTCGCTACAACAACAAAGCGGGAAAGAACGTACTATAACCGGACAAGTTGTAGATGCTAAAGGAGAACCATTGATTGGTGTTAGCATTTTAGTGAAAGGAACAACAGACGGAGCTATTACCGATTTGGATGGTAACTACAAAATTATGACAAAAAGCAATAACCCAGTTATTGTTTATTCTTATATCGGATATAAGACACAAGAAATTCCTTTGAAAGGACAGACAGCCATTAATATTACGATGATGGATGACACCCAAGTGATTGACGAGGTGGTTGTTACAGCTTTGGGCATTAAGCGTTCGGAGAAAGCTTTGAGTTATAATGTCACACAGGTCGATGCAGAATCAGCTTTAGCTGTAAAAGATGCGAACTTTATTAATTCACTGAACGGAAAGGTTGCGGGTTTAAATATCAACTCTTCTTCTTCTGGTATTGGTGGTGCAAGTAAAGTTGTTATGCGTGGTTCCAGGGGGATCGAACAATCGTCTAATGCTCTTTATGTTATCGACGGTATTCCAATGTATAACCTGAGCGCTTCTGGTGGTTCTGAAGAGATGCAATCGCAAGGCTCTACAGAAGCTATAGCTGATATAAACCCAGATGACATTGAATCAATGTCAGTTTTGTCTGGTGCCGCTGCTGCCGCATTGTATGGTAGCAATGCATCTAATGGTGCTATTGTGATTACAACCAAAAAAGGGAAAGTGGGTCGTGTAGCCTTGACCGTATCTAGTAATACAGAAATGTTATCTCCATTCGTCATGCCACAGTTTCAGAATCGCTATGGAACTTCTGGAACAGATGCTAGTTGGGGTAAAAGATTGAACGAAGCTAATTACCGCGGATACGATCCTGCAAGTGATTATTTTCAGACTGGGCTTATTGGAACAGAATCTGTAACACTTTCTACTGGTACAGAACACAATCAGACATATCTTTCTGCCGCAGCCGTTAATTCGCGTGGCATTATTCCAAATAACAAATACGACCGCTATAACTTTACATTCCGTAACACTACTCTTTTCCTAGAAGATAAGATGAAACTGGATGTTGGCGCTCAATATATTATGCAGAAAGACCGTAATATGGTGAATCAAGGTATTTATGCAAACCCACTGTCTTCTGCTTACCTGTTTCCGCGTGGAAATGACTGGGAAGATTACAAAATGTACGAACGTTATGATTTAGAGCGTAATATGTATACGCAATATTGGCCTCAAGGAGGAGGATCGTTCCGTTTGCAAAATCCTTACTGGATTAATTATCGTAACTTGCGTGAAAATGACAAAGATCGTTATATGTTGAGTGCAGCTTTAAGTTACGATATTCTAAGTTGGTTGAACGTAGCTGGACGTGTACGTCTAGATAATTCATACAACACATATACACAAAAATACTATGCCTCTACCATCGCAACTATTGCTGAAGGTGAAAATGGTTTTTATGGTGTAACAAACACTCGTGACAAGCAAACATATGCAGACTTATTGTTGAATATAAATAAAACATTTGGCGAGGATTGGAGTTTAACAGCTAATATCGGAGCATCTTATTCAGACAATCGTTCTGAAGCTCTTGCCGTTAGTGGACCAATTGCAGCGAATGGACTTCCTAACTTTTTCACAGTTGCTCAATTGGATAAAGAAACTGGGAAACGTGAAGAAACTGGTTATCGTGAACAAACACAATCTATATTTGCATCTGCAGAAGTTGGTTATAGAAGTACTTACTACTTGACTCTTACCGGACGTAATGATTGGCCAAGTCAATTAGCGGGACCGAACTCAAAACAGTCTTCTTTTTTCTACCCGTCAGTAGGAGGCTCTGTTGTTTTGTCTGAACTTTTCAAATTACCTGAAAGTATTTCATACTTAAAACTACGTGCTTCTTGGGCATCCGTAGGTCTACCATTTGGACGCTTCCTTGCTTATCCAACTTTTTCATGGAATACTTCAACAGGAGCATACTCTTCTCAGTCTGCATATCCATTGTATGATTTAAAACCGGAACGTACAGATTCTTGGGAAGTAGGTCTTACTGCACGTTTCCTTAAACATTTCAATTTTGATGTTTCATTCTATAATACCAAGACTTACAATCAAACCATGGATGCAAAGCTTTCTCCAACAGGAGGCTATAGTACATTCTATGCGCAGACTGGTAACGTACGTAACCGTGGTGTAGAACTTTCACTTGGTTACAAGAATACATGGAACAAGTTTTCATGGAGTTCTAACTACACATTCAGTGCCAATAAAAACAAGATTTTAAGCCTGATTGATGGTTACATAAACCCTGTAACCGGTGAAGAAATAACAAAAGACCGTATGGATGTAGGTGGTTTATCAAAGGCACGGTTCATTCTAAAAGTAGGTGGATCTTTAGGTGATCTCTACTCACAGTCTGACTTGCTTCGAGATTCAAATAATAAGATTTATGTAAATGCCGATGGAAATGTAGCAGTGAATGACAAAGCTGATGATATTTATTTAGGATCTGTTTTTCCAAAAGCTAATATGGCATGGCGCAATGACTTTCAATATGGTAACTGGGGACTTGGCTTCCTTCTTACTGCCCGTTTGGGAGGAGTCGTTTACTCTGCGACTCAAGCCGTTCTTGACTCCTATGGTGTATCCGAAGCTACAGCAGCAGCTCGTGATAATGGTGGAGTCGTGATAAACGGCAACGATATGATTGACGCGCAAAAGTGGTATACAGTGGTTGGTGCCGACAGCGGTATTCCTCAATATTACACTTATAGTGCTACCAATTTACGTCTGCAAGAAGCTTCTGTCAGCTACACTATCCCAAGAAAGAAATTGAAAAATATTATGGATATCACTCTTTCGCTGGTAGGTCGTAACTTGTGGATGATTTATTGCAAGGCTCCTTTCGATCCTGAATCTGTAGCCACTACAGGTAACTATTACCAGGGAATTGATTACTTTATGATGCCTAGCCTTCGTAGCGTAGGATTCAATTTGAAACTTAAATTCTAAAAACGGAAAAGATGAAGAAAAATACAATAATACAGTTTATAGTCACTGGTATGTTTCTTTTCGGTGCAACTGCATGTACAGGAAACTTTGAAGATTACAATAAAAATCCTCATGAACCAGACCAAAATGACATGGGAGTAGATTGGTATTTGGTAAGATCATTAGCTCTTAATTTACAAGATTTGATGATGCCAGAACAAGAGAACTTTTCTCAATATGTAGACTGTTTGATGGCAGGAGCATTTTCGGGATATGTAGCAGACTCCAATTTGGGTACAGGTTGGTCTGGTCGTTACGCAACTTATAATCCTTCAGACGATTGGAAAAAAATTCCATTCAATGATTTTTATTCAAAGTTTTATCCTGATTACTTCAATTTGAAAAATCAAAGCGATGATGAACTTTTCTTATCGTTGGCCGAGTTATATCGTATCGTCGTAATGTTACGTGTAACAGATACATATGGTCCCATCCCTTATTCAAAAGTAGGTGCAGCTAATGCGATCAAATCCCCTTATGATTCTCAGCAAGCTGTCTATGCCAAAATGCTAGAAGATTTGGATAATATTATTACAGTATTAGGAAAGTTTGGCAACCAAAGCTTCAGCTCAAGTGCTGATAGAATTTATAATGGCAATACATCAGCATGGTATAAGTTTGCCAACTCTTTGAAGCTAAGAATGGCGATGCGTACTTGCTATGTAGCAGGATTTAACGTGAATGGAAAAACATCACAGCAATTGGCTGAAGAAGCTGTAGCAGCAGGTGTTATGACTGCTGCAACTGATGGCGCTTATCGTAAAGTTGCCGATCATAATCCATGGCAACGTTTTATGGTACTATGGTCAGATGCACGAATTTCAGCGGATTTAACCTGCTACATGAATGCATACAACGATCCTCGTCGCGAAGCATATTATGATAAAAGTACTTTTGGCACCGTGTCGGGAAATGCATATACTGGAGAAGAAAGTTATGTAGGTTTACGTCGGGGTATTCTGCAAGGACAATATAACTCCTGGTCACAAGGCTCTTCTTGTATGAAAGTCACTACGAGTGATAATATAGTTGTGTTCCGTGCATCAGAAGTCGCTTTCTTGCGTGCTGAAGGAGCTCTTCGTAACTGGAACATGGGAGGAACAGCTAAAGACTTCTATGAGGAAGGAATCCGTTTGTCGTTTGAAGAAAACGGAATTACCAGTGGAGTCGAAAATTATCTTGCAAGTACGGGAAAAGTAGAAGCATATAAAGATCCACTGAAAGGACAAAGTGCCCAAACTTATGATTACTCTGGAGCTATTAATACAAATGTAACTGTGGCATGGTCTGGAGGTGATTTTGAAAAAAGCTTAGAACAGATTATTACTCAAAAATGGATTGCAAACTTTCCAAATGGTATGGAATCATGGACTGAGTACCGTCGTACAGGCTATCCTAAATTAATGCCAATGGCAGCAAATGCAAGTGGAGGAATTGTTAATGATGCGGAAGGTGCACGACGCATGCCATATCCAACTGATGAATATCGTGAAAATAGAGAAAGCGTAGAAGCAGCAGTTGCGACATTGACACAAGAGTCCAAGACTAAAAGAGGAGATACGATGGCAACTCACGTATGGTGGGACTGTAAATAAATCAACCAATGAGTAACAAAAAATAAAAATATATACCAAGTACTTAGTATATTAAATTATACAAATAAAATTACCTTAATTATAGCATATATGAGAAGAAAAATAAAATATCTCATGCCTGTAATGCTGGCATGTTCTATGATGCAGTTCTCGTGTTCTGACTGGACAGATCCAGAAAGCATCAATATACATACTCCTTCTATGGAGGAACAAAATCCGGAACTTTATGCTCAATACCTGGAATCTCTCAACAACTTTAAAGCAACAGACCATCAGGTAGTAATTGTTTCAGTTAATAATGTAAGTACTGTAACAACCTCACGCAGTCAACATCTTACTGATATGCCTGACAGTCTCGACTATATTTGTCTAAACAATACAATGGAAGTAAATCAGGCAAATATATCTGAGATGAAGGAAGTACGTCGATTGGGTACAAAAGTATTGGGATTAGTTGATTTCGATGCTATAGAAAGTGCATGGAAAAAGATTCTTGAAGAAGAAGCAGCCAACGCTGTACCTAATCCCGAATCTGATGAAACAGAAAATGGAGAAGAAGGAGAAGAGACTGTCGACGATGCAACACGTTTTATTGAATACTGCAAAAGTGAGGTCACTAAACAAATCGCCGCAAGTAACGCTTTAGATGTAGATGGAATTGTAGTGAATTATACAGGCTTCGACCTCAATTCGCTTGTTGAAGAGAATGAAATTGCCGCTGAAACAGCACGTCAAGGAGCATTCTTTGACGCGGTAGCTAACTGGAAAGTTGCGAATACTAATAAGGACTTGCTTTTCAAAGGTTACCCGCAGAACGTTATTGGTAAAAGTCTGCTTTCTGATTGTAAATACATCATTGTCAATGCGCATGGAGCAAAAAACCAATACGAGATGTCTTATCTCATACTCATGGCATCAGCAAAAAACGTACCAACCGACCGCTTCATCATGGGAGTAACAACGCCTTATCTTACCAATTCGGGGAGTTACAATGGTGAACTCGGAGATGGCTCATCTGCCATCATTGGAGCTGCTCAATGGGCAGTGGCAAAGACGCCTGACTACACCAAAGCTGGAATTTCAATTGATGCAGCGGAAAAAGACTATTTTAATGCCAGCAATGTATACCCAACCTTAAAAGAAGCTATAAGTATATTGAGTCCAACCGTTAAATAAAAAACTGCCTTATGAAATTAAACAATTTAATATTTACAGCTCTTGCCGGTTTCTCAATAATTCTTGCCGGTTGCCAGAACAACGATGAAAATGAACAGCATTATGACAATAAACTCTTCATTTCGGCATCGAACTTTACTAAGGAAATACTGTTCAAAGCTGGTGATACAAATGTAGAAACTGGTCTTTCAGTAGCCATAGCAAAGCCTGAAGAACATGATATCAAAGTGACTATGTCACCTGCTCCCGAACTTTTATCAACTTATAAACTGGCATATTACGATGAAACTGCAGTACTTCTTTCTGAAGAACATTATTCAATGCCAGAAACTTCGACTACCATCAAATCAGGTAGTATAGTTAGTCCAGAATTGCCTATTGAATTCATTAATACAGGAGAACTTGATATCAAAACCACTTATGTGCTTCCAGTCACTATTAAATCAGTGGAAGGAATCGGCGTTTTGCAAAGTGCTAAGACATATTATTATGTATTCCGCGGAGCATCACTTATTAATGTGGTATGTAATATCAGTCGTAATCGTGCTTATCCGGACTTCAAGAATGACTCCAAATTCAATAATCTAACGGAGAATACGATGGAGATACTGTTCAAGGCCAATTCATTCCCTAATACTCTGAACACGTTGATGGGTATCGAAAGCAATTATTTGCTCCGTATCGGTGACGCAACCATTCCGAATAACCAACTTCAAGTAGCTACTTCTGTTAACAATTGTACAAGCGCAGACCTTCAACTTGAAAGTGGCAAGTGGTATCATGTAGCTGTCGCATTCAATAAAGGTAATGTCAAAGTATATATCAATGGCGTAGAAAAGCTTTCCGGTTCAACGGGAAAGAGTTCTGTTAGTCTTGGTGCTAAACATACCAATGAGGAAGACGGCTCACGTTGTTTCTGGGTAGGTTATTCCTATAAAGATGACCGCTATTTTGATGGCGTCGTTTCCGAAGTACGAATCTGGAATCGTGCATTAACAGCAGAAGAAATTCAGGCAACAAATCACTTCTACACAATAGAACCTGAATCGGAAGGGCTCATTGCATATTGGAAATTCGACGAAGGTTCGGGTACAGTAGCTAAAGATTACAGCGTGAGTGGCTATGATTTGACAATCGAAAAAGAACCTAAATGGGAATCTGTTTCATTGCCTCAATAATAAATCATTTAACTAAGAATTGAATATGAATATGATAAACAATATCAAATATGCTTTCCTGCCAGTGGTAATGTTCACTATGGCAACCTTCACATCTTGTGAGGAAGACATTGAAATAGGAAACAAGATAGATGAATCTTCTTATTTGGCATCGACTCAACTGAGCGGATTATTATTGGACGAAAATACGAATAAAAACAGTTCGGTAATCGAGCTCCGAAATAATGAATATAGCACTAATGTGGTATTCCGTCTTTCTAAACTACCTCAAAAAGGAGTAGATGTTCAAATAGCTGTCGAGGAATCATATGCAGCTATATACAACACTATCCATGAAACGGATTTCGAAGTGTTTCCTGCCGCTAATGTGAAAATCGCAAATAATGGTACTTTTGTACTTGCCCCAGATGATAAAGTTACCCCAAGCGTGAAAGTTACACTGACTACGTTTGATGGAATGGAAGAGGATAAAACCTACATAGTACCTTTGACAGTAACATCTTCTACTGAAGGAGTAACATTTACTGAAACGTCCAAGCATATGGTGCTTCTCGTTCAAGATTATCGCAACAAACCTAATACTAACAAAGGAGAAGATGCGGTACAAACAGTTCTTTATTTCGAAGTTAATGATACTAACCCGCTCAATGCCCTTGAGTTTCTGACTGAAAGTGGTAAATATTTTTTCGACCATATCGTACTTTTTGCTGCTAATATCAATTGGGATCCAGAGAAACAACGAGTATATTTAGCGAACAATGAAAATGTTCAATTCTTGCTCGACAATAATGATAAGTATCTACAACCATTGCGTAAAGCTGGTATGAAAATTATTATCAGCATCCTTGGTAATCATGACGAAGCTGGTGTCGCTCAACTTTCGGATATGGGAGCTAGGGAATTCGCCCGGGAACTGGCAGCTTATTGCCGTGCTTATAATCTGGACGGCGTCGCTTTCGATGACGAATATTCGAACTCACCAGACCTTTCAAACCCCTGGCTTGCAAGCCCATCAGCTTATGCAGGTTCACGATTAATGTATGAATGTAAAGCTGTCATGCCGGAAAAAATTGTCTCGCTCTATAACCTTGGCAACATGTATTCAAGTAGTCTCCAAGTTATCGATGGTATCGAACCTGGTCAGTATTGCGATTATGCTGTAGCTGACTATGGTGGTGCTGCTGGGCCAGGTACCGGTATGACATTGAAACAGTGTGCTGGTATGTCAATAGAACTAAGACGAGGCAGTGGCAACTCAAGTGAATCTACAGCGCGTTCTAGAAAAGAAGCTGGTTATGGATACTACATGTTCTTCGCACTTGACCCATCATTATATGGTTCACAAGTATATAGATGCCAATCCGTTTGTAAAGGTTTGTACGATGAAACATTAGTTTATCCAAGTTACTATTATAAAAAGAATAGTACAGAACGTGAAGCTATTAACTGATTAATGTATATTTTACCTTAAAAAGAATAGATATGAAATTATTTAAGAATTTAATGATAGTGTTATCGGTATCCCTCCTACTATGGGGTTGTTCTGATGATGATGAATCAATCAATAATGGTAATTCAACAATCTCACTATCGACCAATATACTCCAAGTGGATAAAAATGGAGGGGATGCTACAGTTACTGTAACAAGCTCCGATAACTGGCGGTTGTCAGGAATATGTGATTGGGCACATCCGTCAATAACTTCAGGTAAAGATGGTGATGTAGTTACTTTTACCATCGATCCTAACAAATTAGATGAAAAGCGTACTGCAACCTTCAAGTTTTTCACAGGTTCTTCAGTTGTGCCACTACAAGTAGAGTCTCAACCTGCATATATAATGGATTTACTTTCTGACGAAGCTCTTTCTATTACTAAAGAAAAAAGTACTGTGAGAATTCAACTTAATACCAATGTGGCCGACCCAACGATAACATATAGTGACGGTGGTGAAGAATGGCTGACATTTGATAGACGTAATGAATTCGGCGGTAAAGTAACTTTATCATTCACTGCTGCCGAGAACAAGACATATAAAGATCGTAGTACAAAAATTACAATCTCAAGCCCACTCGTTACTGAGAGTGTCAATGTAGATATTAATCAAAAACAAACAGATGCAATTATCACCGAAAGTAACACTTTAACATATGATCTAACAGCACGCACTATCTCTTTAAAAGTGAAATACAACGTCAATTACGCTATTTCCATAACAAAAGGGAAGGATTGGATCACTGATCAATCAATTTCCGAACCACAAAAAGGTGATGATGGTTTGACTACGGTTACTGTTACTTATAAACTATCCGCATCACCAGCTTCGCGTGGAGGTACAATTCATATTGCCCAAACCAGTGGTACATTAGCAAAAGATATTGCTATTGTTCAAAAAGATCCGGACGCCAGCCCTGTGGAAATTCCAGATGCCGTTCTTCGAGCACTTTGTATATCTAACGGTTGGGCTCTCCCTATTGATGATACCAAATGTATTATTCTTGAAGAAGGATTAAACGCAACTTCATTCTCTAACACCTCATACTCTAACCAGATTAAAGATCTAACCGGAATAGAGTATTTCCCTAACCTGACTTCATTACGTTTAGGTTATTGTTCAAACATGAAAAAGCTTGATATTTCAGGTTTACATAAGGTATCATCACTCACATTTAATAGCCCTACTATTTGTGAAGAGTATAATTTGGGAGATAATCCAATTACTAGTTTCAATGCAGGAGGTAGCTATGTTTATTCGGAGGCAGAAAGTCTTAAAGTCATCAGTAGTAAACTTGAGTCTTTGGATTTAAGTCTTGTTTCCTGGTATGCAAGTTATGATAATGTTACATCAATTGATGCTTCGGAATGTCCAGCATTAACAAACTTAAACGCCAATCGTAGCAGCAAAATTAAGACTCTTTATTTAAAGACTGGTCAAGTGATACCAAAGTTAACTAAGAATGATGCAACTACTATTGTTTACAAATAATTAATATATAGAGAAATAATTTATAGAGAATCCCTTTATTTACTCTTTCCAAATCTGTGAATAGAGTCAAATAAAGGGATTATTGCTATCTATTTTTATCTAATGCTAGCTCTTATCTTAAAATACTCTTTTCATCTATAAACAAACCACAACCAGTACTCAAAGACCTTTTTGAATCCAACAATATTGAAATCAACTGATTATATAATCAATGTAACCTTAAAACTCTAAATCATATAAAGATTAAGAGTCATTCAAAAAACAAAACTATTCCACCTGCTCTTTCGGGTAATTCACCAAATACAGTGTCTTTGTCGCCCGAGTAAAAGCTGTATACAACCACCGGAAATAATCCGGAGTCAAATACTCATCTGTCATATACCCCTGATCTAAAAACACATTCTGCCACTGTCCGCCTTGCGCTTTATGACAGGTTATTGCGTATGCATATTTCACCTGCAAAGCATTGTAATGCGGATCGGCTTTCATCTTTTTCATCCGGTCTCTTTTGTTTGGAATATCTATATAATCCTCAAGTACCGTATAGAACAATCGGTCATTGTCTTCTTTCGGCAATGCAGGTGAGTCCGAATGTAAAGTGTCTAATAATAGATTCGCATCCAATTCAAAATCATTCTGATCAGGAAAGCGGAGAGTAACTTCGGCAAAACGAAAACCATATATTTCACGAGTTCGACGAACACGCCGGACAACTGCAATTTCTCCATTAGCTATAAAATCCATCTCCTTATATTTCTCCGTCCAATAGTAATTATTTTTGGCTATCATCAACATATCTCCTGTATTCAATTCATCTTCACGCCAAAGAATTTGAGCACGTATTCCATTGTTATATAGGTTTGCACGTTTATTGGAACGACAGACAACAATCGTCTCATCCATACCATCATGATCGTAGCAATTAGTTAGTTCCTCTATCAGTTCAGTTCCCGGCACCAGTTTAATATCAGGAAAACCTGCTATTTTTATCTTAGGCAGAGAATAACAATCATCCTCTGCTATCAATTGCCTCAACTGTGTGGCATTCCATAATATTCCGGATTCTTGCACCTGACGGACTACTTGAGTAAGATCAATCTCACGTACTTCAAGTCCATACCCCTTCAATGCATCGGAAAAAAGTGCCGGGCTTAACTCCTCTCCTACCGGAGGAAGCTGCGCGGTATCACCCATTAACAAGAGACGACATCCCTGTCCTGAATAAACAAATTGCACCAAATCATCCAATAAACGTCCTGTTCCAAACATACTGCCCGACAGTCCTTCGTTTGAAATCATGGAAGCCTCGTCGACAATAAACAATGTATTGGTAGCTAAATTGTCATTGATCGAAAAGTTACTAAGTTCATTAGAAAAAGATTGTTGTCTATATATTTTTTTATGAATAGTAAAAGCCGGATGTCCTGCATACACTGAAAAAACTTTTGCCGCACGTCCTGTAGGAGCCAACAATACAGATTTCTGCTGCAGCTGATCCATCGTTTTCACCAATGCCCCTACCAACGATGTTTTACCAGTACCAGCATACCCTCTTAAGATAAAGACTTCATCTGCCAGTGTGGACAGCAGAAACTCTGAAAGAGATTTTACAGCAATTTCCTGCTCTAAAGTTGGCTGATAAGGAAAATTTTCCTTAATTTGCCTTTCTAAATAGTTATTTATCATTTTTGTACGAGAAAAAAGTTCGAGGAACTATCGTATTTAAATTTATTTATTCTATTTTTGCGATGCGAATATAACAACTAAAAACATAATTTATCATGAAAACAGTATTTAATATTGTATTGGTGCTTTGTGCTGCTGCACTGATTTACATCTGTTACACCAGCATTATGGGTCCTATCAATTTTGAAAACGCAAAAAAAGAAAGAGAAAAAGCAGTCATTGCCCGTTTGATCGACATCCGTAAGGCACAGCAGGAATACCGTTCGCTGCACCGCGGAATGTATGCACCCAAATTAGACACACTGATTGATTTCGTTAAAAATCAAAAATTGCCGTTCGTTATGAAGATGGGAATGTTAACTGACAAGCAATTGGAAGATGGACTGACTGAAAAGAAAGCCATGGCTATCATCGAAAAAGCAAAGAAAACCGGTAGATACGATGAAGTTAAGAAATGGGGACTTGAAAACTTCAAACGTGACACTATGTGGGTAGCTGTATTGGATACTATCTATCCCAAAGGATTCAATGCCGACTCTATGAAATATATTCCTCACGGAAATGGTGCTCAATTCGAAATGAACGTGAAAAATGACACTGCCAAGTCTGGTGCTCCGGTATATTTGTTCGAAGTGAAAGCTCCATACGAAACTTATTTGAGCGGACTTGACAAACAAGAAATCATCAACCTAAAAGACCTGGATTCTAAACTAGGCAAATATAGCGGCTTGATGGTAGGTTCTATCGATACTCCAAACAATGGTGCTGGTAACTGGGAATAATGATTGATTTTACTAAATCAAAACAATATACTTTATCCATCCGTCTTAGTACGGATGGATTTTCTTTTTCTATCTATAACCCGATTCATGACGATTCGCTTTCAATAATAGAGAAAGAGATAAATGCGTCTTCATCCCTTACAGCAAATCTAAAAACACTCTTTCACGAATCGGATTTCCTCAATCATCCTTACAAACGAGTAAACATTATGATGGCAGGCAAGCGTTTTACGATTGCGCCATTAGAATTGTTTGAAGAGGAACAGGCGGAACTTCTGTTTTATCATAATCATCAGAAAAAAGAAAACGAAACGGTGCTCTATAATATTCTAAGAAAGAATAATGTAGCTGTCATCTTCGGCATAGACAAAAGCGCACAGACCTTTTTGAATGAACAATATCCCGAAGCTCGTTTCTATTCTCAATCTACTCCATTCATCGATTATTTTTCTGTAAAAAGCAGATTGGGAAACAGTAAGAAGATGTATGCTTCTATACGCAAAGACGGCATTGACATCTATTGTTTTGAACGAGGACATCTGCTTCTGGCTAATTCCTTTGAATGTACGCACACAGAAGACCGTATTTACTATTTATTGTACGCCTGGAAACAACTGGAGTTTAATCAGGAACGGGATGAGTTACACCTAACCGGAATACTTCCGGAGAAAGACGTTTTAATGAGTGAATTGAAAAAGTTTATCCTACAGGTATTCATCATGAATCCTGCAACTAATATTGACATGCAAGCCTTATTAACATGCGAGTAATCAGCGGTATTTACAAACGAAGAAGATTTGACGTGCCTCGGACATTTAAAGCACGCCCTACGACAGATTTCGCCAAAGAAAATCTGTTTAATGTACTCAATAACTATATCGATTTTGAAGAAGGAATAACAGCTCTTGATTTGTTTGCCGGAACGGGAAGCATCAGTATCGAATTGGTATCCCGCGGATGCGACCGTGTTATCAGCATTGAGAAAGATCCTGCACATCACTCATTCATCTGCAAAATTATGAAAGAGGTGCAGACAGACAAATGTCTGCCGATACGCGGAGATGTATTCAAGTTTATCAAAAATGGCCGCGAACAGTTCGACTTCATCTTTGCCGATCCTCCCTACGCTTTAAAAGAGTTGGAAACAATACCCGAATTAATCTTTCAGAATAATCTTCTCAAAGAAGGAGGATTATTGGTACTGGAGCATGGAAAAGATAATAATTTCGAAGAAAATCCACATTTCCTTGAGAGAAGGGTGTATGGAAGTGTGAACTTCTCACTATTCAGATAAGATCCAAATACAATTTCATCCTTATTAAAGTAGCGGAGCCAATAAACGCACGATAGACTCCGCAGCTTTTTGTCTCCACGAACGTCTGCCCCAATTCTTCAAAAAGATCTGTGTACTTTCGCGCTGGTCCTGAAGAAATATTTCTTTCATTTCAAGGGCAGTTTCTACGTCATACATAAAAGCATTCACCTCAAAGTTATGCTCAAAGCTACGGAAGTCAACATTGGTAGAGCCTACAGTGGAAAGCATATCATCTGAAACCATCAGCTTAGAATGTAGAAAACCTTTCTTATAAAAATAGACCTTAACACCTGCCTGCATCACATCTGCCAAATAAGAACGCGATCCAAGATGAGTTATCCAGTTATCTGCACGTTCCGGTAACATCAAGCGTATATCCACCCCAGACAATGCTGCTGTTTGCATAGCTGCTAATATTGGTTCTGTAGGCAAAAAATAAGGTGTTTGCATATAGAAATATTTTTTTGCACTGGTAATGGCAACAGTCAATCCCTGCATGATTTCTTTCCATGGCCCGATAGGCTCACTCGTGACAATTTGCACTAAAGAACTTCCGCAAGAGTCAATCTTCGGAAAATAACGGGAAGCGGTTATCAACGTACGGTCTACAAAATACCAATCAAGCAAAAAAGCCGTTTGTAAACCATGCACTGCCTTGCCTTCCAACATGATATGCGTATCTCGCCAAATCCCCCAAGAAAAGCCACGCATATAACGTTCTGCCAGGTTCATTCCCCCAACGAAGCCCACGCGTCCGTCAATAACGACAATCTTTCTATGGTTGCGGTAATTCACCCTACTGGTAAATAAGGGAAAACGTACTTTCAAAAAGCTCCTGACTTCAATACCGGCATTGCGCATTTCTTCAAAAAAACGGTTAGGCACATGCCAGCAACCTACATCATCATAGATAACCCGTACTTCAACCCCGTGAGAAGCTTTTTCTATCAGCACATCCCTGACCATACGCCCGATAGCGTCATCTTCAAAGATGTAATATTCCATGTGGATATGCTGCTTCGCTTTTTGCAGTTCACGCAACAATGATTGAAGTTTGGTATATCCTTCGGTATAGACTGCCACACGGTTCCCCTCAAATGGAAACGCTTGATTCGTTTGCTGGAAAAGCTGAATAAGACGGGAGTATTCATAAGGAACGTCCGAACAATCCTGTGCGAGATATTCGGCCATTGGTTTCTTCAATAAGCGGTCGTAGCTTTTTTGCCCAATGATACGTTCGCGACGTTGACTCCGCCCAAAGAAAAAATAAAAGACAAGTCCGACAATAGGAAGGAAAAGTAATATGAGTATCCATGCCATGGTTTTAACCGGATTCCGGTTGTCAAGAATGATGATGACAATCGTACCGATAATGGCTCCAAAATAAAGAATATCAAAAGCCACTGTTGCTATCTGGCTAAGCATATAGTTCCAATCAATCATAGGAATCTCCTTTCATACGGATACTAAACAACAAATATAGAGTAAATTCTCGGATTAACAAAGAAGTCCCGGCAACAACATTGAATCGTTGTGCCGGGACTTCCTGTTTTTATTTAAACCTATTACTCTGCTTTAGTGTGGTCTGCCACCTCCAAAGCCACCACGCGGGCCACGAGGTCCACCACCATCAAAACCGCCATGACGCATATTGCCGCGAGCTTCTTTATTTCCAAAAACATTCAGACGATAAGAGAAACGAAGCATGCAGTAGCTATTAATTCCGTTATATTCAGAAACAGAACGCATATCGGCTGTTAACGAACGGCTGATATTAGATTGCTGCCGCAGAATATCATATACTTCAAAACTGATGGTTGCGGCATTGCCTTTCAGGAAGTTTTGGGCAATCTGTGCATTCCAAATAAGTTCATTCTTATTCATACTGGCATCACGATAACCACGACGAGCGTTATTAGTGATATTGGTAGACAACGTCATACTCCAAGGTAAAGAGATATTAGTACTTGCACCATAACCAAATGTATAGGGTTCTTGATTGTTTTCCGGACGCAGTTGATTTCGCTCAAAGTTATAGTTGATTGAACCATTCAAGGTAAATTCAAACCAGTCGTTACGGAAAGTTCCATTCAAATTCTCTCCGAAAGTCAGTGTCGTACTAGTGTTCTTGTCATTTATTTTAGTATCGTCATTAAAAAGATAAGAAACCGCATTGGTATAATTAGCACGGGAGAAAGAATTTATGGTAAACCGCTTATCTCTCAATGCAGTATTGAATCCAAACATTCCCATCGCATTCCAGTTTCCGTTGATATTCTCCGGTTTAACAGTCACTCCACCAGTACTCTGATTATAAGTAGTGGCATTAGTAATGCTATTTTGAGTCATATTCAAGTTTGCATGAGCCATCATGCCACGCTGTTTATCTGCATTATAAGTATTATAAAACAAACGCATAGAATGAGAGAAAGAAGGTTTCAATCCCGGATTACCCTTACGGATATTCAACGGATTAGAGTCATCAGTTACATCAAGCAAATTTTCCATACTCGGCTGGCTTGCACGTCCCCGATAGGTAAAGCGCAACTGGCTGACTTTAGAAAATCTGTAACGAAAATCAACGTTAGGAGCAAAATTGAACACATTTCTTTTTACTACAGTATCTACTTCGGCCTTCTTATAATCCAATCTGGTGTTCTGCGGTTGCAAAGATACTCCAAAGTTCAATCTATATTTCTCGCGGATAATATTTAGTCCTGCATTAATATCATGGTTATAATATTTATATTGAGCATACTTACTCAAATCTCTATCTTTATTCTCTTCATATCCTACAGGCAGACCATCACCAAAATTCCAAAACCAATCCTGTCCTTTATCTGCATCAGGAATCAAGCTGTATGTACTTCTGTCACTTTCACTATATTTATATTGAAATTTATAGCGGAACTGTAAGAAGGTAGCTCTCGCAATCGGTTCGCTATAAGTCAGTTCGGCAGTATAATCATAATTCTTGGTTGGAGAAGTAGTATATTGTTTACGCTCATCATCTTCTTTTTTTGCATTATCATCAAAATAACGCGTCAATGATTCACTAAACTGTTCGCTGTCATTATCTCCATAACTAAATGTACCACGGAAAGTGATGTTTCGTCCCTGATTATTCAATCTACGATTCACTTGCAAAGAAGCATTTGCAGAGAGATTCTGCCCTTCAGATTTTGATTCACTATTACTGGCGTTGACACGAATAGCTTCTAAAGGATCATCCGTACTTCCCCAGAAAATCTTATTCAAAAACTCATTAGGATTAGACACCAAATTAAATGGATCTCCATTAAAAGTACCCGATTCGGAAATAGAATAACTATTAGACTTTCCATAAGAAACGTTCGGACGGAAAATGATATTTGTCAATGTGTCCGGTTTCCACTCCAACCGAAAGTCTGCATTAAAGTTCGTATTCTTATTGCGGCCTTTACTGTTCGAATTTGAATAAGAATTTCCATTTTGCAGGAAACGTTCCGAGTAGTTTGTAGATGTTGCATCCCGATCACTGAAATTATAACGGGCACTACCTCCCAGTTCCAATTTTTCAGTCTGGGTAGCAAAGTTAGCCCCTAACATCTTGGTAGCAGTCAAACCATTGCTGTTCCGGAAACGAGGTCCGCCACCTCCACCGGAGAATCCCTGATCGTTCACATTATTAGCAGAACCGATTAAAGAGAATTGGCTATTATCGACAAAACGATTCAACATCAAGTTGCTTCCGTAACGATCTTCTGTACCACCGGCAACACTTGCATTACCAAACCAACCTTGATTCATACCTTTCTTCACTTTCAGGTCAAGAACAGTTTCTTCTTCTCCGTCATCTATTCCGGTAACACGTGCCAAGTCCGATTTTTTATCGTATGTTTTCAGTTTGTCGATCATGTTGACCGGTAAGTTCTTCAATCCGGTTTTCACATCACCGCCAAAGAACTCTTTACCATCCACCATAATCTTCTTTACTTCTTTACCATTGATTTTGACGTTACCGTCATCGTCTATTTCTGCTCCCGGAAGTTTCTTCACCAACTCTTCGAGCATCGCCCCTTCGGGAGTACGGTAAGCTGTTGAGTTATATTCCAGCGTATCTTCTTTCACGACCACCTGCGGAGCTTCGGCAGTAATCACCGCTTCCTTCAGCATGACAGCATCAGGGTCCAATGTAATGGTTCCCAATTTTTTATCAGTGGCGTTAGCAGATAATTGTACCGGTACGAGCTTGGTTCGGAATCCAATATAGGAAACTTTCAACACATATTTTCCGGCTTTTACTTTGGGGAGAGTAAACCATCCTTGGTTACTACTGGCTATACCGGCGGCATAAGCACTATCAGGTAATGATAGCAATTGAACTGTAGCCTGCGCTGCGGGCTCTTTAGTATCGGATTCCACCACACGTCCCGAAACGGTAATAACCTTATTCTGTGCAAAAATTGAGAAGGTGCATAGCAACATCAGCACCAACCCTGCTGAAAATCTTTTCATTTACCTTATTTACGATTATATTAGTAGCAATAACAATGTCTTTTTGACAAATCGAATCGTAAAAGGTTTAATTGAAAAGAAAATTATCTTTTAAAGAATCGATCAACAAGCGCTTTTTTCAGACCAAACTCCAGACAAAGCACATTAAAAACCAGAAAAGTAAGGAAAGAGGAAGTATCGACGTTTATCACATCTCCTTGCATAACACGCCACAACATACCACCAAAGACGAACAAGAATGTCAAAAAGATAGCATTACGAACAGCCGAATTCCGGATTTGCTCCGTTTCACGGCTTTCATTCTTACTCAATGCAAAGATTATTAACAAGCATCCTGCCATCATCAACAACTTTGTACATTCTTTATAAAACAGCAAGTTAGTATCAGTTACTACTCCCTGCATCACCAAAATAAAAGGGATGAACAGAGCTACCAACAAGACAACATATCCTAAAGGACGACAATATACAGGTAATAATGCTTTCATGATTAAACGTTTTAATGAGACAAAAGTAAGTAAAAAAAGATATTTTATATACATTTGCAGAGTAAAAAAGCAAAAGAATCATGAGTAAACAAGAAGTTATTCTCTGCGAAAGCTTGGAAACGAGCCTCGGTCGTGCCATTGAGCTATGTCCGCATGACAAATTATTCGTCCTCACAGACGAGCATACCCAGCGTCTTTGTCTCCCTTCTCTAAAGGAATCGGATCTGTTAAAAGATGCTGTAGAAATCTGTATCGGAGCAGAAGATGTGCATAAAACTCTGGAAACACTCGCTTCCGTCTGGATGGCATTAAGTACTCAAGGGGCTACCCGCCACTCTTTACTTATCAATCTTGGAGGAGGGATGGTGACAGATCTCGGAGGTTTTGCCGCAGCTACATTCAAACGGGGCATTTCCTATATCAATATACCAACCACTCTGCTCGCTATGGTGGACGCATCAGTGGGGGGTAAAACAGGAATCAACTTCAACGGACTGAAAAATGAAATCGGTGCTTTCGCTCCGGCAAACAGTGTATTGATTGAAACTGAATTCCTACGCACATTGGACACACACAATTTCTTCTCCGGATATGCTGAAATGTTGAAGCACGGTTTGATTAGCAATACGGCACATTGGGCAGAATTGCTCAATTTCGATTCCTCTAGTATTGATTATGCAGCTCTCAAACAATTGGTAGGTCAATCGGTACAAGTGAAAGAAGATATTGTAGAACAGGATCCCTTCGAACATGGAATCCGCAAAGCATTAAATCTGGGACACACCGTAGGACATGCGTTCGAAAGTATGGCACTGGCAGAAAACCGTCCTGTATTACATGGATATGCAGTAGCTTGGGGAATTGTGTGCGAACTGTATCTTTCTCATCTCAAAGTAGGTTTCCCGAAAGAGAAAATGCGGCAAACGATCCAGTTTATCAAGGATAATTATGGTGTATTTACTTTCGACTGCAAGAAATATGACCAACTGTATGCATTTATGACGCATGATAAAAAGAATACTTCAGGTACTATCAATTTCACCTTACTAAAAGATATTGGAGACATTTGCATCAATCAGACTGCCGATAAGGACACTATCTTCGAAATGCTCGACTTCTATCGCGAATGTATGGGAATTTAATCCATCCTACATCAGATATACCACATAGTAAAAGGGAATGAAATAGACTTCATTCCCTTTCTCTTCCCAATCCCTATAGATATTATTGCCTATTGTGAGGCAATTGTCCGCACTATTGTTCTAAGTTACTCATTCGATATTGTGAAAGCGACATTCCTGTATGCTTTCTAAAAAAACGTCCAAGCGACGATTGATTCGCAAAGTTCGTTTTAATCGCTATTTCCTGAATGTTCAGGCTTGTGTTTTTCAACAAAGCCTTGATTTCTAATATGATGTATTCAACAATCCAGTCTTTAGCAGACTTCCCGCTTGTCTCCTTAATTACCATAGTCAGGTATTTGGAAGTAATACACAGTTTATCCGCATAAAAAGCCACATCCTTATTCTCCTTAAAATGCTTCATGATAAGCCCAAAGAATTTATTAGCCAACTCTTCTTTACGGGTATCCCTGCGGGCAGTCATCAAGGTCGATTCCTTTTGATAAGCATTGAACAGTTCCAGATACAGATACCTCAACAAATGAATAATCAGCTCACGCCTATATATATCTTGAGAGGTAACTTTATCTTTTATCATACCCAGATAATTATACATCCGGGGAATATCGCGTTCCGTCTGCGGATACCAGTAATGAGTCCGCATATAGAAAAAGAAATGCGGAGAAAATCTGGGCACACCACTTAACGCATCACTAAACAGTGAAGTAGATATAACCATCGTAACGGTCGAGAAATCTTCACTTGGCTCACTAAATGAGACAAATTGTCCGGGTAATAATATAATCAATTCCTCCGGTTGTATCCAATGTACATCTTCATGCACTGTAATTTTGGCCTTTCCACCTAAACAATATATAATCAAAGCTGATTGATTATTAGAAGGATAAGAAGTCAAAGGAAGATACTTCAGATTTTGATAAAATTTAAAATCGTCACCCAGGACGTATATCTCTAATGTCTCTCTATTTTTAATGTCTAACATTTAACACCTTTCTAAACTAAGTCTTTTTACAAATGTATAACTTCCTAATTTACCACGCACCAAAAATGGAAATATAGTATCATACTAAGGAAGTCAAACACCTTTTATTTACATTAATTTATAAACAAACTCTCTGATTGTTAGTTCATTTATCATTTTCCTATTTCGTTTTATTATAGACTGACCTGGTTTTTATAGTGTTTTTAGGACAAGAAAAGGATTAATGCTTTCAAATGAAAAATAAGTAGATTGTTTTCTAATTCAAGCAAAATTAAAGAAATGTACTTTTATATCACATAAGAGGCAATCAAAAGAACTACTAACTCATTGAGATAAAGATTTGCATGACCACAAGAAAGACTAATAATCAGAATAATAGCTATAAATCGGCACAATTCATACTAGAAAAATCAACGGATTATTTGCTAATTAAAAATTAATCTGTACTTTTGCATCCGCAATTCGGGGTGTAGCTCAGCCCGGTTAGAGTACGCGTCTGGGGGCATTGAAATGAGTAAAAGATTTTCATCATACAATCATATATAAAACAAGGAGTTAGATAGTTATCTAGCTCCTTTATTTTTATACCGATTAAAATTCGATTAAAGTTTTCGGGATATTTAGTCCAAACTAAAGCAAATTGCAGTGTAAAATCTCTTTTGCGTTCTTCGTGTTTTTATCACATTAAATACCTTACCACAGACTCCCAATTTGGAAACCGTTCAGAACCGAACAATATAAGCTCACCTTTAAAATCGGCAGCACCATTCTTTTTCCTGTCATCTATTAAATAATCCCCTGCATTCAAGTTTTTGTGGTGCGACAAGATCAAACGTTTATAGCATACTTCACCCAAATAACGCTTCACCCATTCTAACTTGTCAGACCATGCACTTGGGTTATCCCATGGAGCTGTTGATAAAATGTAAATGTCGTATTTGTCTTTTAAACGATTCATGGCATCTATTGCCCCTTCATTGGGTTGCATTTTTGCAAATATATTAGGGACTTCATCATAACACCCCGCATATCGGCTTTTTAAGTCCTCATTTAAAGCGTCTATGCCCGATTGGAAGTTTACCAATACGTTATCCATGTCTACATATAAAACTTTCTTATTTGAGCACCGTTCGAGCCTTCCTTGCCCCACATGATGTGGAGTAGGTATATTCACAGTAGTAGATTCTAATTTTCCCATAACTTATAAGTTTTTAATTCTCCACACATCGCACATATCAAACACTACAAGAATTCCGTCCATCCAAATATTATATACAATTTCCACTTTACTTCCAATATCAGTCATTTATACTATTTCATCATTTCATAGATTTATATACAAGGGACTTTCCCATTGTGTTTTTATAGGATATATATGAGCATGATCCGTCTCGATGAATATGAGATTCTTCACACTTCCATGTCGTATTGCTAGCTTTGATGTTCCTTGAGTAAAATTTTCAAGAGGTAGTGCAGTAATAACAAGAGCACTCCGGTGGTCTTCACCATTAAACATCGCTGTTCCACGATAGACGTACTGACTATCTACTAAATAAGTGTTAAACTGTTGTTTTGGGTCACGTATGGCATTTCCAGACGTTGTACGCTGTACTTCATCCAATTTTACCCATATCACCAAATTATGGTCGTCGTTATTGGTAATTTGTAGTCGGAATTGATGAGTTGTGTCTTCACTTATTATGAGTCCCTCATTTTCATTTAGTTGGTAGTAAAACCTACTAATAATATCTCCACTAGAGGCATTATTACATGCACTCATTATAAAAATCGCTAAAGTTACGACAATCCAAAATTTTAATGTTTTCATATTTTATTGATTTAAAGGGAATAAGTAGGTTAATTGACACCCCTGATCAGGTTTATTGACTGAACAATTTTCCACATATATACAATTCCCGCACCCGTCCTGTTCCTCTATGCGAACTGTCTTTCGAGCTACATAATCCTCTAATCGTTTAGACGTTACAATCGTGGTTGCCACACTCTTATCTTTTTGGTTAAATTGTACGGCTTCTCCTGTATAAATGTAGACTATCGGGGCGATGTAGGTGTCAAGCATATTAAATCTATCTTTAAATGCTTTGTTGTTAAACGTAAATTTCTCCGATTGCAGGCTCACCCATGTCACAAATAAAATATCACCGTCTTTATCACACACCCTCAAACGAAATTTATCCGGTGCAAGTTCGGTAATCTTAAGAGTTACCCCTTCATCCATAGGTTGGCGGTCATCGGGGTTCAAAGTTAATACCTTGGCGTAATAGTTTTCGTTCTTGTTTTGTGTACCACTACAAGCAAACATAACAATCATAGAAGCCGCTAATATTACGGCTATCCCCAAATTTGATATTTTCATATTACAATTATTGCTTCCCTAGCCCCAACAAGAAAGGTTTGTATAAAAAAGAAAGCGTGAGGCTGTTAGAATTATCTGTTTTAGAGGTTCTGGACAAACCTATCACACGAGATAAAACGACACCCCACGCTAAACTGTATATATCATTTGAGTATGTATATACGGCTAGCATGAACGTTTGTATCGCCAATCCCCGTGTGATTCGAAATTGTCCAGATTTCTAAAAACGGGATAAAGCTAAACGCTTCCATAATTAACTATGTCCACCAAACAGGGATAAACCTGTATGATGCGACAAATATAGTCAAAATTCCACGTCCTACAAACGTTTTTCGGGGTGTCATGGAACAAATTTATATAAAACTTGATACCCAACAAGGATTTTAGGAAAGAACTTCGATGAGGCTTCCCAAACCTCTGATATCACTTTTGTCAATGAGACGTCGCTATTAGCCTCATCACTATGCCCTTCCCCTACCTTTTCACTACATATCTACTCCAATCCATTCTATTTTAATCCTATATGACATTCTCATATTACTACCTGTACTCTACTCCTACCCCTAGCTTGTTACATCATTTACGGGTATCATCCAACTAATGTGGACATCCTACACCCCATTCTTTTTTATGATAACTTGAAAATGGAACATCGACTCTTAGCAATAGCCTCATCACATATTTAATCATAGAGACTCGTTTTTAAGCGATACTAACTATTCTACCCCCCTAACCGAGTAAATTATACCATTAAGGAATAAAAGTGGCAATACGCTTCCAATAGAGATTAGAGAAGATATATACGCAGGACAATAGCCTGCGTATATTGACGAAAGAGGACTTTGATATATTTCATATATCCAGTCCTCCTTTTATTTTTATGACCTCTCATAATAGTCTTTTATAGAAGAGTTACCCCTAATCAAGCACTATTCCCCAACCGTTAGAAGTTTATCTCGTATAGAACCTAATAGAGAGCTTATTTGACCGAAGCACTATCTTCCCGCACATTATAAGCATCGGGGGAGTTTTCGAACTTATCCGTTAGATATGCCTCAATCTTATCTGTCAGTTCTTGCATCAACTCTGTTTTTCCCATAGTACCACTAAAGTGCTTCATAGCTCCTCTAATTTTATCCTGTATTCTTTTATGATATTGTCTATCCTGTCCATCCTTTTTATTGCCATTCGATTCGTCAAGACTCCGCTCTCTGACAGAGAAACGCCCTTTTACAAAAGAAGGAAGCCCAACAACACTATGAGCAATACAAATACACCACTCCTCAAAATCACTCAGCGTTTTTATCTGTTCAAAAGACACATCAAAAAGCTTATCCGATATTATACCTATTTCGTCATAGGAGTAGAGCCACTCGGATACCAACCTCCAAAATATATCTTTATCATACAAGTCTTTCGCTTTTAACTGATGACCGAACATCCGCCTAATCGCCTTTTTACCAAAGCATATCTCGTATCTTAATAAATTCTGTTCCACACTTGTAGAGAAAGCACCGGGAGTATTCTTCTGATTTTTCCTTTTCTTACGCACTTCTTTGGATTTATCATAGAAGCGTAACAATACCCCATTAGAAGGAAAATAGGTAGTTCCTTTCCACTTATTAGGGCAACATTCTCCCAAACTTTGCATTTTAGAAATATAAAATTCAGGGGGACGCGACATTTCAAAGTTTTCAGCCATATCCACCCGTTCCACATCAGCCTTTATCATAGGAACACCCAAATCCTTGCCCAACTGCTTGATAGCCTTTTCAACTTGTAACAAGGTTAGAGAATCGAGATTAGTACCTCTGAAATATTTAGAGAGGCTCCCACTGACTTTGACATGTTTTGCCGTTACAGTAACGCGTAACCCGTTTATATGTCCAGAACCACCTTCAAATGGCTTGTACTCACTGATTTGGTCAATTTTATTAAAGACAGACCTCCAATCGTATTTATCGCCTATATCCTCTTTTAGAAGTTTTAAAACTACTGTGTCATACATAACTGATTATTTTAAATGTATACAAATACCACTACTTTTATAGGTTATTATAGATATACCTGGAAGCCAACTCCGATTCTTTGCGTTTTATAAACTCATCTTTCGTTTCCTGTTTCCGAGCTGTCAGCCATTCTACAATTTCATCACGTTTGAATTTCAATTTACGTCCATTAGTGCCGGAACGATGACATGGTATTTCTTTAGTACGAGTCCATTTGTAAATCGTATCCTTTGCATAGCCTGTTAATTCACAACAAGTACCAAGATCAAATATCTCCGGATAATCTTCTATCCGTTTTAATGGTCTACTAGACGTCTGCGACTCACTTTTAGGGGTATCACAGACCATACCCAACATACTACAAACAATATCCCGTAATGACATTATCGGAGCCAATACTAAACACTCCCATTCTTTCCGCAAAAACTCCATGTCATGATAAAAACATGCACTTTCTACAGCATCCTGATGATGTTCATTTATAAAGCCATACTTTGCAATAGATTCATATAAATAATCTACTGACAGTGCAATTTTACCAGACTTCAACAAATAATTTTCTTCATGATAAATATCATCCAACTCTTGAGGTGTTATTGCCAATTTACTTCGATTAAAAGCAATCACCCTTTCTTCATAAACGGATATAAAATAGCCATCCTTCCATTTAGCAACCATATCATCTATATCTTTCAATGCTTGCCGAAGTTTACCTTTATCCCCATTCGTTAAATTCTCAACATAAAGATAGAGTCTCTTTTCTGACAGCGCTGTTACTTCCCCTTTAAGAAGTTTACCTATCAATTGCTCCAAAGGTGTTTTTAGCGTTAAAATCATATCAAATAAGATTTAATAAATTATTATAATAACATTGCAACTCTATCCAAAACATTTTGTGACAAACTATCCAAATATGTCATGGTGGTTTTAATGTCACGATGTCCCAATACTGCGCTAATTGTTTCGCGGGAAACGTCATTACCCTGCAACGTCATAGCCATCGTATGACGACTCACATAGGTGGTAAGATTCTTCTCAACACCTAATATCTTACCTAATTTCTTCAGGTTATTATTAAGGCGTTGATAACGGGTACGTATATGGTCATACAGTTGCTCTCCGTCATAATCCTTCGTTATTATAGGCAAAAGATAATTTCCTACTAAAGAAGTATTTTGTTTAAACCACTCTAATATATCTTTCAAGGCAGGGGTAACAGGTATTATTAACGGCTTCATGTTCTTGACATTCTTCGTCTTTTCCCGTTTATAAATAATATGTTCTATCCCTTCCGATACAACTATATTTTCAGTCGTAAGCTTTGCCATATCAACAAAACTCATCCCATAACAATAATAGGAAAATAAAAACAGCATACGGGCACGCTCCAAGATAAAATTCGTTTGGGGCGAATTCTTTAAAAGTTCCAAATCCTTTGGCTGTAAATAGCGTTTCTCTGTTTCTTCCTCCAAACAACCTATTTCAAAACCATTCTTACCGAACGGATAGGTTCTTGATGAGGCTTCATGCTCCTTTATTGCCCTGTTCATAACCGCCCGTAATGTTTTAAGGTAATATTTACGGGTATTGCCACAGCACCCGTCTTTTTCCATTTCCAAATTAAAACGATTGATATATTTTATATCCAATTCTGAAAATACCCGTTCCTTAATCTTCGGGTCATATTTTGCCAACATGCGTAGAGTTCGCTCATAAACCTTTGCATTTCCAATATGTTTTGTAGCTTTCAAATTCTCGACCTGCCTCATAAAGTAGTCATAAACCTTTCCCTGCCTTGACATACCTAAAAATTCCGATTCAAACTGATTCAAAGTCCAATCTACACGCTCTTCCAAAAACTTCCTTAGGATAGTATTTTTTCGGTCTTCGTAATGGCTCAACAGCCCATTATATAATTCATAATTAGGATTGACACGCTTATCATTCTTAAAGCGGCAAGTCTCCTCATTCCACTGCCCATCAAATGCAGATAAATTTAAATCAATGTACTTGAGCTTACCTTTTTTAGTTACTCTCAAACATACAGGATAGCTCCCGTCTTTTCGCTTGTTACTTTTGTACAACACAAATTTAACTGTTGCCATATTCTTATCCTCCCGACAAACTTTATTTATAAATATTACAACACAAATATATACATCAAAAAATAAATTCATCAGAAACAGAAACAATCATTAACATGTAATTTTTCACACCTTCTTACCATGTTTATATTCTTTATCAAATATATTAAATAATTTACTAATTTTCAATTTATTAATTAGAAACACAAACCCATCACATTGTTTTCTTTTTTCATAAAAAGAAGAACAAATTCATCTCATATAATTACAAATTATCATTTAGTCAATCTACAATTTCTCTGTGGAACTTTTTAAAATTGCAGAGCACAAAGTTGTGAAATATAAATACAATCACTATCTATAATTATTATTTATATACATATAAATACATAAATTTAAAGACAGCGATGAGGTTCTGATAAGAAAATTCGATTAAAGTTTTATTAAAGTTTTTCGGTTGATTGATATGATTTAGTCCCACAACTCAGCCATTTTGCATAAATCGAAAAATGCAATATGGAATTAAATATAAATCCATAACATCTTTTTATTCTGCCCCACCAACAAACAAAACAATTCCATAATCTACTAATAGCCAACAGATAGCACTAACTATGGAATTTATAATAGAAGAAATTTCACGCTATTTATTTGCTAATTAAAAATTAATCTGTACTTTTGCATCCGCAATTCGGGGTGTAGCTCAGCCCGGTTAGAGTACGCGTCTGGGGGGCGTGTGGTCGCTGGTTCGAATCCAGTCACCCCGACTGGTTAAAGAGGTTAGAAACCGAATGGGTTCTAACCTCTTTTTATTTTAGAAAACAATGAAAGAAGATCCTAGACATATCCATATCAGTGAATACAGTTATCCTCTTCCGGATGAACGTATTGCTAAATTCCCGTTGCCTACCCGCGACCAGTCCAAACTCTTAATATACCGTCGTGGAGAAATCAGTGAAGATGTTTTCACTTCTTTGCCGGAATATCTGCTGCAAGGCAGTCTGATGATATTCAATAATACAAAAGTCATTCAGGCGCGCCTCCATTTTCGAAAAGAGACGGGAGCACTGATCGAAGTGTTTTGTCTTGAACCGATCCAGCCAAACGATTATGTCTTGAATTTCCAACAGACAGCACATGCCGCCTGGCTTTGCATGATCGGCAATCTGAAGAAATGGAAAGACGGACAGTTGAAACGCGAAATGACCGTCAAAGGATTCCCTATTACCTTGACCGCTACCCGAGGAGAATGTAAAGGAACCAGCCATTGGGTAGATTTTGCATGGGATAATCCAGAAGTGACGTTTGCCGATATCCTTGAAGTATTCGGAGAGCTTCCTATTCCTCCTTACTTGAACCGGGATACGGAAGAAAGTGACAAGGAAACTTATCAGACTGTTTATTCTAAGATTAAAGGTTCGGTAGCTGCGCCTACGGCGGGATTACATTTCACTCCACGAGTATTGGATGCACTTCAAGAGAAAGGCATCGATCTTGAAGAATTAACTCTACACGTAGGAGCAGGCACATTCAAACCTGTAAAAAGTGAAGAAATCGAAGGTCACGAGATGCACACGGAATATATATCGGTCAATCGGAGTACCATCAAAAAACTGATTGACCACGACGGTTGTGCTATTGCAGTAGGGACTACTTCTGTACGGACTCTGGAAAGCCTGTATCACATTGGAGTTACATTGGCTGAAAATCCGTATGCTACGGAAGAAGAACTACGTGTCAAACAATGGCAGCCTTATGAAAAGTACGACCAGATTCCTCCCGTTGTTGCGTTGCAAAAGATATTAGGATATCTCGACAGGAATGGTTTGGAAACCCTTCACACCAGTACACAGATTATCATAGCACCGGGATACAATTATAAAATAGTGAAAGCGATGGTTACTAATTTCCATCAGCCGCAAAGTACCTTGCTGCTTTTAGTTTCAGCTTTTGTAAAAGGGAATTGGCGCACAATTTATGATTATGCACTGGCGCATGATTTCCGATTCCTAAGTTATGGAGATTCTTCTTTATTAATACCATAAGAAATCCTCCTCTCCGAAAGATTTTACGCAATATAAAAGACACTATGCCAAGCGATAATAACCAGGAAATGTTCCCTATCGTAGACGAACAGGGAAATATCACCGGAGCCGCCACTCGCGGAGAATGTCACAGCGGTAGCAAACTGCTTCATCCGGTAGTTCACCTTCACGTATTCAATGCCCAAGGAGACATCTACTTACAGAAACGCCCCGAATGGAAAGACATTCAACCGGGGAAATGGGATACGGCTGTGGGCGGACATATTGATTTGGGCGAAAGCGTAGAAATCGCCCTAAAGAGAGAAGTCCGTGAAGAATTGGGCATCACAGACTTCACCCCCGAGCTTCTCACCAGTTATGTTTTTGAATCCAGCCGTGAAAAAGAGCTTGTTTTTGTCCACAAAACCGTTTATGAGGAAGAAATCCATCCCAGCGACGAACTGGACGGTGGACGATTTTGGAAGATCGAAGAAATAAAAGAAAATCTGGGTAAAGGAATCTTCACTCCCAACTTCGAAGAAGAGCTGAAAAAAGTATCTCTTATTCCTTCTCTATCCAAGTAATAATCTTTTCAGAGAACGGACTTTCTTTCGGAGACACAACTCCCGCCCAACGTCCGTTCTCATCAATCATAAACTTCTGAAAATTCCACTGAACCGGTGCGTTTTCTTTTCCATTCTGTTTTTTCTCCGTCAACCATTGGTAAAGAGGAGCCATATCTTTTCCTTTAACGGAAATCTTAGCCATCATCGGAAAAGTAATATCATAGTTCAAAGAACAGAACTTGGCTATTTCCTCATTACTACCCGGTTCTTGTCCCATAAAGTTATTCGCCGGAAAACCGATAATAACAAAGTCTTTTTCTTTATATTTCTCATATAGTTTCTCCAGTTGAGCATACTGGGGCGTCAGCCCACACTTAGATGCCACGTTGACTACCAGCACTTTCTTACCTTTCAGTGAAGAAAGAGAAAAGTCCTTACCATCAATAGTTTTCACTGTAAAATCATAAAAAGACTTGTTTTGCGCTTCCGAAGAAATTGCAAACAACAGGCTTACCATCATCAAGACGAATGTTTTCATGCTGAATATACATTTAGTTTGTTTTTATATTAAACGAGTAAACTGAAAGAAATGTTTGTTCAGCAGTGAAACAAGAACTATGATTTTACATCTTTCAATTCCCAAATCCGTCACTTCACCCCACAATCTTTCCGCTTCATTTATTCTTAGTGATAACGGATGAAGATAGGTAGTAATTTTGTATCGTGAAATAATAATACAACGAAAGTCATGTTTACAGCTATTGTACGTTTTTCAATCAAGAAGAAACTATTTGTAGGACTCACTACTCTCTTCCTGTTTATCGGAGGTATCTATGCGATGCTGACACTACCTATTGATGCCGTGCCCGACATTACCAATAATCAGGTACAAATAGTGACCGTATCCCCTACACTCGCGCCACAAGAGGTGGAACAACTCATCACTATGCCTATCGAAATAGCGATGAGCAATATTATGAATGTCGAAGATATCCGTTCTGTCAGCCGCTTCGGGCTATCGGTCGTAACGGTCGTTTTTAAAGAAAGTGTCCCCACACTCGATGCACGGCAGTTGATAAATGAACAAATACAAAGCGTAACAAGCGAGATTCCCTCCGAACTCGGAACACCGGAGATGATGCCCATCACCACCGGTCTAGGAGAGATTTACCAGTATATATTGAAGGTAGCTCCCGGATATGAGAAGAAATATGACGCAATGGAACTCCGCACCATTCAAGATTGGATGGTGAAACGTCAGTTGTCCGGTATACCCGGTATAGTAGAAATCAATAGTTTCGGCGGTTACCTGAAACAATATGAAGTAGCCGTCGATCCGGACGCCCTGTTTTCTTTGAATATCACTATCGGCGAGGTGTTCGAAGCACTTAGCAGCAACAACCAAAATACCGGCGGAAGCTACATTGAGAAGATAAAGAACGCCTACTATATCCGGTCGGAAGGTATGATTACCCGCATCAAGGATATTGAACAGATTGTAGTGACCAACCGAAATGGGATTCCGGTACATATCAGTGATGTAGGAGTTGTCCGCTTCGGTTCTCCAAAGCGTTTTGGTGCCATGACCAAGGATGGTGAGGGCGAGTGTGTCGGCGGAATTGCCATGATGCTGAAAGGTGCCAACGCAAATGTAGTGACTCAAGAACTCGAAAAACGGGTAGAAAAAATACAGCAGCTATTACCCGAAGGAGTCAGTATAGAACCTTACTTGAACCGTTCGGAACTGGTAAACCGGAACATCTCTACGGTTGTCAACAACCTGATTGAAGGAGCAGTTATCGTCTTCCTTGTACTCATCCTCTTCCTCGGCAATCTCCGTGCCGGACTGATTGTAGCATCCGTCATCCCGCTGGCAATGCTCTTCGCTTTTATCATGATGCGTGTATTCAATGTCACCGCCAATCTAATGAGTCTCGGTGCCATTGACTTTGGTATTGTAGTAGATGGCTCTATCGTTATCTTGGAAGGTATCCTCGCCCACATTTACGGAAAACAATTCCGAGGCCGCACACTGACCCGCAAAGAGATGGACAAAGAAGTGGAAAAAGGAGCTTCCGGCGTTGCACGTTCCGCCACCTTTGCAGTGTTAATTATCCTTATCGTCTTCTTCCCCATCCTTACATTGAACGGGATTGAAGGGAAATACTTCACCCCCATGGCCAAAACACTTGTGTTCTGCATTATCGGAGCCTTAATTCTTTCACTGACTTATGTTCCTATGATGGCCTCCCTCTTTCTGAAGCATACCATTGTTGTGAAACCCACCCTTGCCGACCGCTTCTTCGAGAAACTGAACAAGATCTACCAGCACACCCTGCGTGCCTGTCTTCGTTACAAATGGCGTACCGTCATCGTAGCCTTCTCCGCACTGATCGGTTCACTTTTCCTCTTTACCCGCCTGGGAGCAGAGTTCATTCCTACTTTGGACGAAGGAGATTTTGCCATGCAAATGACACTACCCGCAGGAAGTTCGCTGACCGAAAGTATCGAAGTATCCCGCTTGGCAGAGAAAGCATTAATGGATAAATTCCCTGAAATCAAACATGTTGTAGCCAAAATAGGAACGGCGGAAGTTCCCACTGACCCGATGGCAGTGGAAGATGCCGATGTGATGATTATCATGAAACCATTTAAAGAATGGACAAGTGCCGGAAGCCGTGCAGAAATGGTGGATAAAATGAAAGATGCACTTGCTCCGCTCTCCGAACGTGCCGAATTCAACTTCTCGCAACCGATACAGCTTCGCTTCAACGAGCTGATGACGGGAGCAAAAGCAGATATTGCCATCAAATTATATGGAGAAGACACGCACGAATTATATGAAAGAGCCAAAGAAGCAGCTACCTTTGTAGAAAAAGTGCCGGGAGCAGCGGATGTCATCGTTGAGCAGACGATGGGATTACCTCAATTGGTAGTGAAATACAACCGTGGCAAAATAGCCCGTTACGGCATCAACATACAAGAGCTTAACACCATTATCCGAACTGCCTATGCCGGAGAGTCAGCAGGTGTAATCTTTGAAAACGAGCGGAGATTCGATCTCGTGGTCCGGCTTGACCAGGAGAAAGTGGCCGACTTGAATCTTGATAAGTTGTTTGTACGCACTTCGGAAGGAATTCAAATCCCTGTTGGAGAGGTAGCAAGCATCGACCTTGTCAGTGGACCACTGCAAATCAACCGGGATGCAACCAAACGGCGCATCGTCATCGGTGTCAATGTGCGTGACGCAGACATCCAGCAAGTTGTCGCCAATATTCAAGAGACATTGAACAAGAACATCAAACTGAAGCCGGGATATTACTTCGAATACGGCGGCCAGTTCGAAAACTTGCAAAATGCCATCAATACCTTACTGGTGGTCATCCCCGTAGCATTAATGCTCATTCTATTGATTCTGTTCTTCGCATTCAAGAACATCACCTATACCCTGATGGTATTCTCAACCGTCCCCCTATCGCTCATCGGTGGTATCGCCGCACTTTGGCTACGCGGACTTCCGTTTAGCATATCGGCCGGAGTAGGATTCATCGCTTTGTTCGGGGTGGCAGTATTGAATGGTATCCTGATGGTAAATCACTTCAACGAACTTCGTAAACAAAATACCTATTCCATGACTACAAACCAGATTATCAAAAGAGGGACTCCACACTTGCTCCGTCCTGTATTCCTGACAGGACTGGTTGCATCTCTGGGATTCGTCCCGATGGCAATAGCCACTTCAGCCGGCGCAGAAGTACAACGTCCGTTGGCAACAGTGGTCATCGGTGGCTTGATAATTTCTACCGTACTGACTTTACTCATCATTCCGGTGTTTTACAAAATTGTAAATTCATTTGCTACCTGGAGACGTCCGGGAATCAAACTGCGCTGGCCTTTCGGGGGATTGTGTCTCCTGTTCTTGTTTCTTCCCGCGTTCGTTTCCGCTCAACAGACACAAACAGTCAGTCTCGAACAGGCGATAGAAATAGCCAAACAAAATCATCCTCGCCTGAAAATAGCCAATAATGCTATTCAACAAGCCAAAGCCACTCGCGGAGAAGTGATAGAAGCAACGCCTACCTCGTTCAGCTATTCCTGGGGTCAACTTAACGGAGAAAACAAAAAAGACAAGGAACTGACTTTCGAGCAAAGCCTGGGCTCCCTTCTAACGCCATTCTATAAGAATGCGTTAGTCAACCGTCAGGTAAAAACGAACACCTATTATCGGCAGATGGTAGAGAAAGAAATCACAGCAGAAGTGAAAAGGGCGTGGGCCTACTACCAATATGCCACTAATCTCTGTTCAATGTATCGGGATCAGGATAAAATGGCAGAAGAACTGCAGCGCATCGGAGAATTACGATACCAACAAGGAGAGATCACCTTGCTAGAGAAAAATATGATGACCACCATAGCTGCCGATCTGCATAACCGCTGGTTCCAAGCAAAAGAAGAAGAGAAAATGGCATTGGCACGTTTCCAATGGAGTTGCTACTCCAACGATCCCATTGTTCCGGTGGATTCCACTTTATCCTTATTCTATACCGGCATTTCGGATGGAAACCTGTCGAGAGCACATACTGCCTACTTTCAAAGCCAGGCAGATGAAGCGAAAGCAATGCTCCGTGTAGAGCAGAGCCATTTCTTTCCTGAAATCAGTGTGGGGTATACACGTCAGGACATTCTCCCACTTAAGAATCTGAATGCCTGGATGATCGGGGTTTCTTTCCCCATCTACTTCCTGCCACAAAAGAGCAAAGTGAAGCAGGCACGGCTAACTGCCACTTCAGCGCAAATACAGGCAGATGCCAACATCCTGGAGTTAAGAAATAAGACACTCGAACTGGAAGCATCCCTCCGCAGATATAATGAGAGTTTACGATATTATACCTCATCGGCCTTGAAAGAAGCGGACGAACTGACAAAGGCAGCCAACCTGCAATTGCAGCAGAGCGAAACAGGCATTGCCGAATATATACAGTCGATTACCACCGCCAGAGAGATACGCAGAGGCTATATTGAAACAGTCTACCAATACAATATTGCTGCACTGGAATATGAACTTTTCAAGTAGGTGGAAGATCGAGACATTGAATGACATACATCACCCAGAATAATTATTATAAAACATAAGATATGAAAAAGATAGTTTATCCCATCCTTTTACTAGTTCTAACGGCTTGCAAAGGAAACCAGCAAACTACAAATAACGAATCCGCCGCAATTCCCGTTACCGAAACGATAGCAGATACCATCGCACAACCCGAAGTGGATGCCATCACTTCAGCTACCTCAAAGCCTAATCAGGTTTCGTTCAACGGACGAATCGTTCTTCCTCCTCAACGTCAGGCAACCATTGCTTTAACCATGGGAGGCATTGTAAAAAAAGCTTCTCTGCTTCCAGGGCAATGGGTGGCTGCAAACAGTGTAATCGCCACGTTAGAGAATCCGGAGTTCATCACCCTGCAACAAACTTATCTGGACAGTCACGCACAAACCGAATATCTCCTAGCTGAATACGAACGGCAAAAAAATCTGTCTGCCGAACAAGCAGCTTCTCAAAAGAAATTCCAGCAAAGTAAAGCGGACTTTCTCTCCATGAAGAGTCGCCAGGACGCCGCTGCTGCACAACTTTCTCTTTTAGGCGTTCAAACGGAGGCATTACTTAAGAACGGAATACAACCGCTACTGGAAGTCAAAGCCCCCATTAGTGGTTATGCCGCTAATGTAGAGATGAATATCGGCAAATATATCAATCCGGGAGAAGCACTTTGCGAACTTATCGATAAAAGCAGCCCGATGCTTTGCCTGACTACTTACGAGAAAGATCTTGCAGACATACAAGTCGGCAGCCCGGTACAGTTTCGTGTAAACGGAATGGGGACACAAACCTTTCACGGTATCGTGATTTCCATCGGACAAAAAGTAGACGAAACCAATCGTTCGCTCGAAGTGTATGCTTCCATCAAGGAGGAAAATGTACAATTCCGCCCCGGTATGTATGTCACGGCACACATTCAGAAACAATAATTGACCAACTGTGACAACAGCATTGACATTTTATAACCGGTAACTCATAATTTACCACTATCTTTGTTGTATGATAGCCAAAGCAATAAAAAAAGATAAATATATACTTTCCACAGTCATCATCTCCTTAGCGGTTGCTGTACTGATTCATTTTCCTGAATCAGTATCTCTTTTCGACCGTTTCGAAAGTCATTCCTTATTCCCGGGGATGAAGTTTATAGATGTGGCAAACGAAATCCTGTTTACCTTTCTGTCGCTATTGTTACTTTTTGCCATCAATACCCGTTTGTTTCATTTCAATCAGGCTTCCATTAAAATTACAGGAACAAAGATTTTGCTTTCCTTTATCGTGACATGGATATTGAGTAACTTGTCAGGACAGTTTTTTGTTTTCCTTCACAGAACGTTTGATATTCCGGCCATCGATGCCATGGTACATCATTATTTGCATCCATTGCGGGATTTTATTGTGGCATGTCTCGTCACCAGTAGCTGCTGCATCATTCATCTTATATTCAAGCAGCAACTGGTACTTATTGAAAACGAACAGCTTCAGGCAGAGAATCTCCGCAATCAGTATGAAGTACTGAAGAATCAGCTGAACCCACACATGCTGTTCAACTCGCTGAATACCCTGCGTTCGCTGGTACGCGAAAATCAGGATAAAGCGCAGGATTACATTCAGGAACTCTCCCGGGTACTAAGGTATACTTTGCAAAGTAATGAGTCACAATGTGTCAGTCTCCGGGAAGAAATGGAATTTGTTTCCGCTTATATATTTCTATTAAAGATGCGTTTTGAGAACAATCTACAATTCGACATACAGATAAGCAATGCCTACGAAGAATATCTCCTCCCTCCAATGGCGGTGCAAGTGTTGATAGAGAATGCAGTAAAGCACAACGAAATCAGCAACCGGAAGCCGTTGACCATTCATATCACGACGGACGATAACGGCAATTTGTCTATCAGCAACGACATTCAGCCCAAATGGACTGCAACTTCCGGAACCGGCATCGGACTTGCCAACCTTGCCAAGCGATACAGGCTCTTGTTTAAACGGGATATACAAATAACGGAGGACAGAGAGTTTAGAGTTTGTATTCCTTTGATTGAAAAACCACAACTAGAACAATAATCACCATGAAGATTGTCATTATAGAAGACGAAAAAGCAGCAGTACGAAACCTGACTTCACTGCTGAATGAGATAAAACCGAATGGAGAAATCGTGACCATACTGGATAGTATCAGTTCCACTATCGAATGGTTCAGTTCTCATCCGATGCCGGAACTGGTATTCATGGATATTCACCTGGCAGATGGTTCCGCCTTCGAGATATTCAATCATATCAATATTACTTGTCCGATTATCTTTACAACTGCCTATGATGAATATGCATTACGCGCATTTAAAGTAAACAGCATCGACTACTTATTAAAACCCATCGGTAAGGAAGACATAGAACACGCTTTCGATAAGCTCCAAGGTTTACAAGATGCTGCTGACAAACACCAGTTCCCCTTTCCACAACAGGAGAATGAGCTACTGAAACTGATACATTCACTCCAAAAGCAGGAAAACTATAAAAGTCATTTCCTTATTCCTAGCAAAGGAGACAAACTATTGCCCGTTTCTGTAGATATGATACAATTGTTTTATATTAAGGACTGTCAGGTAAAAGTAGTCTTAACCGATGAAACCGAATACTGTTTTTCTCAAACATTAGATGAACTTACGGAGTGTCTCAATCCTTCTCTTTTCTTTCGGGCTAACCGCCAATATCTTATTTCGCGAGAAGCTATCAAAGATATTGACTTATGGTTCAACAGCCGCCTGTCCATCAACTTGTATTATTCAGGAATCAAAGAAAAAATACTTGTCAGCAAAGCCCGAGTAGCAGAGTTTAAAGAGTGGTTCTCTAAGAGAAAACGTTGATTCCGAGACATTGCCTTCTTAGAACAAATAGCAAAACAAAGTGTTTCGTGCCGTGAAACGATTGGTTTCAACGCTTGAAACAAACAGTTTCATGTAGTAAAACACTTTGTTTCAAGCCTTAGAAACTTTAGTTTCAAGCCTCTGAAACTGCAGTTTCCCCTAATGGAAACTAAAGTTTCCCGCCTTGAAACCAAAGGTATCCCCTGTTGAAACTTCTATTTACATACAAGCTTATATTTATATGCAGGCATGTTCATTTCAAACGGTGATAGATGAATGATTAGATGATAGGTGGAGAACAATCTATCACCACCCTGAAAGCTCGATGAACAATGCGTTTCAGAAGAATGGTGATAGATTGAAAGAGGATTCCATTTTTACGTATGGAAAGTTAGAATATGTGCCATCATTCAATGACAGCTGCAAAGCCGCCATTTCTAACCATCTTTATAGTTAGCTGTTCTCCGGCTTTCACTTGGGCTGACTTGCAACGATAATCCATCGCCTGACGTCCTGCGTTGATACCATCCTCAAAAGATGTCATTTGATAAGAGCGATCTTTATTCAAGAAATCTAACTTTATGGTAAACTTACGTTCCTTTTCACCATTGTTAGTCATTCCTCCTATAAACCACTTATCACCTTTCCGTTTTGCAACAATGACATATTCACCCGCTTTAGCTTCCAGTGCCACAGTCTCGTCCCACGTTACGGGAACTTGTGTAATGAAACGGGTACAATCTTCATTACGATAATAAAGAGTAGGATTATCCGCCAACATCTGCAGACCACTTTCAAAAACCACAAAGAGTGCCAACTGATAAGCACGTGTTCCGATACTTGCAGCATTAGGACGTTCCGACCGATACACATTAGGCTGCATACTAATCATCGCTCCGGGAGTATAATCCATCGGACCGATAGCATTACGCATAAATGGTAAATACAGACTATTATCCGGATAACAACCGCCCATTTGTTCCATTCCACGCACTCCTTCGTAAGACAATACATTCGGATATTTATATTCCAGTCCGGCAGGTTTGAAAGAGCCATGAAAATCGACAAACAAATGATGTTTGGCTGCTTCCCGGGCTACCCGTTCGTAATAGTTGACCATCCACTGATCGCTTCTGTCCATAAAATCAATCTTAAGTCCTTTTACTCCCCATTCATTGAAAGTCTTGAAGAGATCAAAATTGTTTTCTACCGTCAACCACGTCAACCAAAGCACAATCCCTACATTTTTTTCTTTGCCATAACGGATCAACTCGTGCAAGTCTACTTTGGGATTAGGCGTATAAGGATCACGTGTACTTTTAGCCCAGCCTTCATCCATAATGATATATGGAATACCAAATTTAGAAGCAAAATCAATGTAATACTTATAAGTATCCAAGTTATAACCGGAAACAAAATTCACATCCGGTCCGTAAGGAGAAGCGTCATTCCACCATTCCCAGCTCACCTGTCCCGGCTTAATCCATGAAACATCCTGAAGTTGATTCTTTTCAGCCAGTTTATAAGTCATTGTATTCTCAATCAACTGCTTATCATTTTTACTTATCACAAAGTAACGCCAAGGATAATTTCTCGTACCTTTTGTTTTAGCAATGTAATCAGCTTCTTGAGTAATCTTCACGCTTCGATCACTATTTTCGGCAAACGCAAGCGGAGCTTTAGGAAAAACAGAAATTGCTCCGTTCGTGCCCGTTCCTTTGAAAAACATACATGGATAATCAGCCAGATCCGACTCGCTGATTAATATTTTATAGTCTTTTTGTGTGTCAACCAATACCGGCAAAACAGCTATCCGTTCTTCAGGCTTCCACGCATTACTTTGAACATGTGTGTAAGGTTCCTCATAAGCTGTATGGAAGCCTCCCGGTTGTTGCAAGTGAAGAAGATAATCCGACGGGAAGTTGATAGCAAACTCTTCGTTCATTACTTCAACATCACCTTTTTGTGAGGTAATAAACCGGTAAGCAACTCCATCGTCAAAAGCACGGAATTCTACTGAATAATCTTTAAAGGTCAGTAGCAATTGATTATAACGATTATTGACTTTCGCATATTTCAAAGGAACAATAGGAGTTAATTGCTCGTCGACACCCGTACGTTTCTGACGGCGCAGTTTGGGATTTTGTCCCAACACCTGATTCCTCAATGTCAACTGAAGGGAATTGTCTTTCAACAATACATCTCCGTTATAATCTATACTATAATAGATTTTATCCGAGAGATTCAAGGACACTTTCAGCTCTCCATTGGGAGAAATTAACTCTAACTTATTCTGTGCACGAAGTAGTGATGCCAAGCACAAACACACAACTAACAGGAAATATCTTCTCATGATTTAGATATTTAATTAATAATCGTTTTACAATGGCAAATGTAATAAAAACATCACTTCGTACTATCAAACGGACTGGGTAATACTCCTTCAAAAGTTATTTTCACTGGTTTGATATACCCGTTTTCATCAAATTTACCTGATATTTCATTGTCTTTCCAGGCAACGACAAAGAAGGAGCTACCGCTTCATCCGATACCGCACGCTTATAGTTCGGTTTACTGCTCATGACAAAACGTAGTTTCACGCCATCACGTATATCCTCATATTTCAAATAAGATTTGTCATACTTCTTGCCATTCACATACAATTCCTTTACATACACATTCTTCGGCGACCAATTATCTGCTACCATTTCAATAACTTTTCCGTTGCTCATCCGAACTGTTATTGCCTCAACGCAAGGAGAACCAATGTTATACATATTGCTTGAAGGAGCCACCGGGTAAAAGCCAATGCAATTGAACATATACCAAGCCGACATCTGCCCGCAATCGTCATTGCCACTTAATGCATCCGGAGTATCGCCATAGAAACGGTCAACAATAGCACGGACCCACTTCTGACATTTCCAAGGTTCTTTCAAGTAATTATAAAGATACGCTACATGATGGCAAGGTTCATTTCCATGCCAATAAGCTCCGATACGTCCCTGAATATCATGTGCTCCCGGAATATCATCCGGCAACTCTACTGTGAACAGTTCATCCAACCGGTTGCGGAACCAATCTTCGCCAGCTTCGTTCATATATCCTTGTACATCTTGTGGTACATACCAAGTATATTGTACAGTAAAGCCTTCCGTAATATCCCCCCATCCATTTACAGATCCGGGGCCCTGATAAGCTACCGGAGTAAACGGTGTACGCCAGTTTCCCTGACTGTCCTTGCCACGCATATATTTCGTTTCCGGATCAATCAAAGTCTGATAAGAGAGTGCACGATTCAAGAAATAACGATAATCATCCTCTTTACCCAAAGCCTTGGCAGCCTGTGCCATGCAATAATCATCATACGCATATTCCAATGTTTTAGATACTGACTCCGCCTCTTTATCAAAAGGCACATATCCCATCATACGATATTCCGGCAAACAGTCATAATTCGGATTCATCGCCGTGGTCTTCATAGCCTCATACGCACGTTCGTAATCGAATCCTTTCACTCCCTTCACAATCATGTCAGCCAATACGGAAACTGCATGATAACCAATCATACACCAAGTCTCATTTCCATAAAACGACCAGATAGGAAGCATTTTCTCCACACTCTTATCATAATGAGCCAACATGGAATTGGCAATATCGGCATTCACTTCCTGCTGCACCAGATTGAACCAGGGATGCAAAGCCCGGTAGGTATCCCAAAGAGAGAATACCGTATAGTTGATAAATCCTTCGGCTTTCTCTATATTTTTATCTAATCCGCGAAACTGCCCGTCTGCATCCTGAAAGATGAACGGATGCAAAGCCGCATGATAAGCCGACGTATAGAATGTTCTTTTCGTTTTACGGTCGGCAGTAAGGGTATATTTTCCAAGTTCTTTTTCCCATAGTGCTTCTCCTTTAGCTTTCAGATCATCGAAAGTGAGTCCAGCAAGTTCCGCCATATTGTTTTTTGCCCCGTTTGTGCTGACCGATGAAATAGCAGTTTTTACAATCACTTCCTCTCCGGCTTTCGTATCAAAAGAGATGCAAGCCATCAGATTCTTTCCCCAAGCTTCATAGCTGCTACGAAACCGGGAGGTATTGTAAATCACCGGTTTCTTATTCTGCATAAAGCGCAAGCCGGTCAACTTTTTAGAGAAAGTAGCCGTGAAATAAATATGCCGTTCCGGTCCCCAACCTTTCACCAGTTTATATCCGGTGATGGTAGAATCATTTTCCATGCGCAGATTTGCCCATTCACAAGATTGCCATAAAGTATGGTTCATATCGATCATAATAAAAGCTTTATCCGATTGAGGATAGGTGAAACGAAACATACCACTACGTACCCCTGACGTCATTTCAGCCTTTACTCCATAATCTGACAGTTCCACCGCATAATAATTAGGTGATGCCCATTCCTTTTCATGAGAATAACGTGAACGGTATCCCTTTTCCGGCTCCTCACGTGTCCCCGGATCCAGTTTCATCTCTCCTGTTCCGGGAATAAACAAGAAGTCTCCCAAATCAGGTATACCAGTCCCGCTTAAATGAGTCAGACTGAACCCCAACAAGGTGGAATGATTATATTTATAACCGGAAGCCGCATCATAGTATTTACTATCCGTGTCCGGACTCATCTGAATTCCCCCGAAAGGAATCTGCGCACCCGGATACACATTACCATAACCATCTGTTCCCACAAATGGATTCACATAATCAATCAGTTTCTCGGTTTGAGCCATGCCTGGCAAAATACTCACCAGGCACAGCCATACTAAAAACAATCCTCTTTTACCCATTACACTCACCATATTTACATTATTATGCTTGTATATCACCTACAGCGACCTGATACTCATGCCATAATTCGTCAATATTATATTCATTCCCTAAAATATGTTTGATAGCACCATCGAACGACCAAGGCACCACCTCCAACGTACTGCGATTGAACTTACGCAGGAATTCAGGATCTTTGTTATCACGCAACCAGACAAAGAAATAACCGGCTGTACGATAACCGTCCATATAGTTCCCGCCTTTCGGACGGGCATTCGGTCCGTCAAATCCTCCATTGGCAACCCGCACAGCATCTGCCATTCCCTCGATAAATGCCCAGAACACACGATTGGTTCCATAAGAACCGATTCCTTGCGGTTCCAGCTGATAAGCATGTGTCAGTTCATGCAACAATACCCCGCGTGTTTCGAAAAACAACTTTGCCGTATCATTCGCTGCAAAAGATTTTTCAATATGACGTGTACTGTAGAAAATCGTCACATCACCATTGCCACCGCCTTTAGCAGAAATACCGTTGATATCTTCCAAAGTATAATGTATCTTGTGCACTGCGGGAATACTATCTTCCGGAGAATTGTAAAGAGTAGCTAATACAGTACGTGCCTGTTCCTTGATATACGATTCAGCATCGGGAATGATCCGGTGGTAAATGTCCGATCCCAGCGTTTCCGGTGCTTTATCCTCAAACAATACAGCACCTGTATTGTACTCTTTCCATACATCAGAATTATCCTTCACCTGTTTTTGCACACTTGCAGCACAAGCCCCCATACCTACCAGCAGGCAGGCTGCATAGATTAAATGTATCTTTTTCATACTCCTTTATTGATTATTCGTTGATTCCGTTAGTTAATGAATAAGGTTTATCCTCCGGTGATAATCCGCGACGTTTGTTAGGTGACGCCCCCATCTTGAATTCAAGCACGCCTCCTTTCAAAATGTCTTCATGTGTAATGTACATCTTGTCGTATACCTTACCGTTCAATTTCAGCGACTGCACGTAACGTTTCTTATCGCTGACACCCGGCGCTTTGATCTCCAATGTCTTTCCATTAGGAAGCATCATCTTCAGATAAGGCAGGTAGGGCGCTCCCAATACATACTGGTCTGTACCAGGACAAACCGGATAGAAACCCATCACGGAGAAAAGGTACCATGCTGACATCTGTCCGCAATCATCATTTCCACCCAATCCGTTAATATCATTCTTATACATCTTATTCAGAATCTCACGCAGCCAGTACTGTGATTTCCACGGCTGGGAAGTCCACGCATATAGATAAGGAACATGGTGGCTCGGTTCATTACCATGCACATATCCGCCGACCAAACATTCTTCCGTAATATCCTCATTATGCTCATAGTACTTCTCCGGCAGATGCATGGAGAACAGTTCATCCAGTTTCTGCACGAACGTCCCTTCTCCTCCCATCAAGTCGATCATGCCAAATACATCGTGTGGCACATGAAAAGAGAAATTCCATGAATTGCCTTCGATAAAACCTTCACCATAGGTTTGCAATACATCAAACTCTTTCTTGAAAGAACCGTCACTATAACGGGGACGTGCAAAACCAATACTTGTATCATAGATAGTACGATAATTGAGGGCACGCTTTCGGTAAATCTCCGCTATTTCCTTGTTACCTGCCTTCAAAGCTGTCTGATAGATAGTCCAATCGTCGTATGCATACTCCAAAGTAGAAGAGGCTGCTGTACCACTTTTGTCAAGCGGAATATATCCCAGCTTCATATAATCAGCTATACCTTCATAATACGGAACGGTGGATGTACTGACCATTGCCGCCAATGCCTCATCCACATTCGAAAAGACGCCTTTGGTTATTGCATCCGCCAGTACAGACACAGCATGATAACCGCTCATACACCAGTTTTCATTTCCCATCAGACTCCATATCGGCAACATTCCATGTACGCTTTGTTGCTCATGTTTAATCATGGATTCCACCATATCCGCATTGCGTCCCGGTTTCACCAGATTCAGGAAAGGATGTTCCGCACGATAGGTATCCCAAAGGGAAAATATAGTATAGTTGGTGAATCCTTCCGCCCGGTGTATGTTATGATCCAGCCCACGATAGGAACCGTCTACATCCATATACACAGACGGATTAATCATGGTGTGGTAAAGAGAAGTATAGAACATTGCTTTCTGATCGGGCGTACCTTCGATCTCGAAATGCTTCAGTTCACTATTCCAATCTGTACGAGCAGCTTCCGCCAACTGTTCGAAACTCTTTCCGGAAGCCTCGGCATGCAGATTCTTAATGGCCCCTTCCGTACTGACTGCCGACAATGCCACTTTTACAACCAGTTCCGAATTGTTAGCGGTATCGAAGTTAAAGTAAGCCACGATTTTTCGACCTGTGATTTCGGGGAAGTTCTTTTCCATCTTGAAACGACGCCAGAAGCCATTGTACAGTACTTTTTCCTTATCCTTATATCCGTAGTCTTTAATCGGCTGTGACAAAGAGATAGCAAAATAGGTATAATTCGTGCGCGCCCATCCGTTGGTGATACGGTATCCGGTCAACAGAGTATCGTTTTCTACCCTTAAATTAGCCCATAGTACTTTGCCGTCATAATTATAAATACCATGCACCAGATCCAAAATCAAATGACCATCTTTTCCTTTCGGGAAGGTATATTTATGTATACCCGTCCGTTGTGTTGCTGTCAGTTGGGCCTTAATGCCATAATCGTCCAGTATCACTTCATAATATCCGGGAACAGCTTTTTCTGTAGCATGGTCAAAACGTGAACGGTATCCCTCTTCCGGATAATCCGCCCGACCGGGATTTAACTTCACATCGCCAACAGCAGGCATCAACAAGATGTCTCCCAAGTCAGAATGTCCCGTACCACTAAGATGAGTGTGACTGAAGCCAACAATGGTCTTGTCCCTATATTGGTAACCGGCACAATACTCGTAGGCATTTTTCTGATAAGCTCCATTTACATTATGCGGAATTGTGTCTGTGTCCGGACTCAACTGTACCCATCCAAAAGGAGTACAAGCACCGGGAAAAGTGTGCCCCATCCCATTGGTCCCGATAATCGGATTCACATAGTCTACCGGCTGTTGAGCTATGGCGGACAAAGTTGCTGCCGCCATAGTCATCATCAATACTTTCTTTCTCAAATTATTCATATCAGCTTACTTTGCGTCACGAGAGAATGAATACGGGAAGTCTGATTCGTTGATACCTCTTCCCTTATTCGGTTTGTTATCCATATCAAACACCAGACGACCGCCTTTCAACAGATCGAAATGGTTCAGATAATTCTTTGTATAATTCTTGCCATTATAATTCAATGAACGAATATAACGATTATCATCGTTATTCTTCGGGGCGGAGATTTCCAGTTTCTTGCCGTTCTCCAGTGTAATCGTTGCTTTCTTGAAGTAAGGAGCTCCCATTACATATTCATTGCTGCCGGGACATACCGGATAAAATCCCAATGCAGTAAATACATACCAAGCCGAAGTCTGACCGTTATCTTCATCTCCACAATAACCGTCCGGAGTAGGAAGATAGAGGCGGTTCATCGTCTCACGCAACCAATATTGGGCTTTCCAAGGTTCGCCGGCATAGTTATACAAATAGATCATGTGCTGGATAGGTTGGTTGCCATGCGCATAGTTACCCATGTTAGCAATTTCCATTTCACGAATCTCGTGAATCACTCCTCCATAATAGCTATCATCAAATACAGGAGGAAGATTGAATACAGAATCAAGCATACTAACAAACATCTTCTTGCCGCCCATCAGATCAACCAGTCCTTGTACATCGTGGAATACCGACCATGTATAATGCCAACTATTTCCTTCCGTAAAGGCATCTCCCCATTTAAAAGGATTGAAAGGAGTCTGGAAAGTTCCGTCGGAATTCTTTCCCCGCATCAACTTAGTTTCCGGATCGAACAGATTACGGTAGTTCTGACTCCTTTTCTTATAAACATCCAGTTCTTCTGCCGGACGACCTAATTTTTCACCCATACGGTAAATGCACCAGTCATCGTATGCATATTCCAATGTGCGTGCCGCATTCTCATTAATTTTCACATCATACGGCACATAGCCCAGCTTGTTATAATATTCATATCCACGGCGTCCGGTAGTAGAAACTTTCGGATGTACGCTATTGGCCCCTTTCAGTAGACCTTCATACATTTTTTCTGCATCCGCTTTGGTTATATTCTTCATGAAAGCATCCGCCACTACAGAAGCAGAATTATTCCCAACCATGCAACCACGATGGCCCGGGCTTGCCCATTCAGGAAAGAATCCACTTTCAAGATAGGTATTCAACAGACCTGCCTGCATCTTCTCACCCATTGAAGGATATATCAAATTAACAAATGGAAACAAGCAACGGAAAGTATCCCAGAATCCAGTGTCGGTAAACATATATCCCGGACGGATTTCACCATTATAGGGGCTGTAATGCACAGTTTCCCCCTTACCGTTTACTTCGTAAAACATACGAGGAAACAACACCGAACGATACAAACAAGAGTAGAACGTACGCATACGGTTCTCATCGCTGTCTTCAACCTTGATACGCCCCAAGACATTGTTCCATGCCTTACGACCGGCCTCTTTTGTCTGTTCAAAGGTCTTATTACCAATTTCTTTCAAGTTCAGTTCAGCCTGTTCAGGACTGATGAATGAGGATGCCACCTTTGCATGTACCTGTTCTCCTTTCTTCGTTGAAAATCCGATAGCAGCACCCACGTGATTGGATTGTAGTTCGAGATGTGTTTCAACCAAATGATAGTCTGCCCATACTTTATTGAAAGTAAAAGGCTTGTCGAACTCTATCACAAAGTAATTTTTAAAGTTTTGAGGAACACCGCCACTATTGCGTGTCGTATAACCAACTATTTTATTTTCTTCGGGAATCACCTTCACATACGAACCGCGGTCGAAAGCATCTACCACCACATAGGCATCAGAGGTTTCAGGGAAAGTGAAACGGAAATATGCGCAACGTTCCGTCGGAGCTATTTCAGTTGTCATGTCATACTCTGACAAATAAACACTATAATAATAAGGAGTGGCTTTCTCTGCCTTATGAGAGAACCAGGAAGCACGACTGTCCTGATCGATCTTCAACTGTTTAGTCATCGGCATGATTGAGAACTGACCGTAGTCATTGATCCACGGACTAGGCTGATGGGTTTGCTTGAAACCTCTGATTTTGTCGGATGCATAAGTGTAAGCCCAACCGTCACCCATCTTTCCGGTTTGTGGCATCCAGAAGTTCATTCCCCAAGGCAACGCGATGGCAGGATATGTATTCCCATTAGATAGTGATATTTTCGAATCAGTTCCCATTAAAGGATTCACATAGTCTACCGGTTGCTTTTGCGCAAAGGTAGAAGAAGCTCCCAATAGCAGGGCTATTGCGAAAGATAGTAGTTTCTTTTTATTCATGGTCTACGAATTAAGCTATTAATTAGATTATCAAGTCTTTTTTATTTACGTTACAAATTAAAGCATCTTTCTGTAATTATCAGTCCTCTGATACGCCAAAATAAGAAAAAAATAGCATTTGGTCAACCAAAGGATACGAGCGTCAACGAGAGTACAAGTTAAATAAGTGAGAATCAGGATGTAATATTTATGTGCATACCACGAGAGTACAACCGGAGGACTAACTGTTTAAGCAATAGAGAGAGGATAATTTGCCTTTACCCTCTCTCCAATTCTATCAGAAACAAATATTTATTATTACCTAATTAATTCCATCCCGGGTTCTGACGTCCTTCCAACGCAGGATTAGCCTGAATTTCATCTAACGGGATAGGCCATAACAAAGCATATTCAGGAATGGCACCGGCTCTTGTGCTTCCATCGGGCTTGTTTTGAATTTGAGCCGATGCAAGAGCAGTCCATTTCAATTTTCCTGATTCGGTAGATGCTTCCGGATACAAACGAGTACGACGAATGTCATCCCAAATCTTAAATTCCAACGGTAACTCATGCAAACGTTCAGTCAAAATCGATTGTATTAAATCGTTTCCTGTAGCCGTCTCATCTGCCAATCCAGCACGTTTACGCACTTGATTGAGATAATATTTAGCTCCACCGACAGCATTATCTTCATGATTTGTACGTGCCAGACCTTCGGCCGCAATCAGCAAGACTTCCGCAAAACGGAATACCGGCATATTATAATCACCGTCGTGACCGCTAATCAAAGCATTTTCATCAAACCATGCCCAGTTGCCTGCATTATTCAAAGTATGAGTATTTCCTTCAGCATCGGTATATTGCTTAAAGAAGAACTGTTTCTCATGTCCTCGAATATCATTAGAGGCATAGCTGTTAAGCAACATATCACAGGGAAGGTATGCATTATACAGCACGTCTCCTCCCGGATGGAACACTCCCCACTGAAAAGCATCTGTCCCGATAGAACGACAAGCATAAGAGTTACCTACACTATAATCACTATAATTGTATTCTTTAGCATAAATGATTTCAGCTGATTCTTTCGTTGTCTTAATCACATTATACGCAGAGTTCAAATCATCAGTCGTTCCATTCGGATGAATAAGTCCGTGAGGACTATCATTAATCACTTTCAATGCCATCTGTGCAGCTTTTCCATAATAGTCTGCCCCCCCGTTTAACGGTGCACCAGCCCATTGTAGATAAACTTGTGCCAGCAAAGTCTGCGCCATTGCTCTGGTAACATAACAGCCATTTTCATAGAACGTTTTATTCGGCAATGCATCCCCGTTGACAATATCCAGCAAGTCGGCTTCAATTTTCTTATAAACCTCTTCAGCAGAAAGACGTTCTTTGTACATACCTTCTGTAGATGTGTAAGGTTCTGAAATATAAGGAACACCACCAAATTCTTTGACCAGCCAAAAATATCCGTATGCACGGAAGAATTTACCTTGAGCCACATAATTATTAATAGTAGCTTCATCCAGCACCCCGGTCATTGTCGGAATATTGGCTATAACAAAGTTGGCACGTGAAATACCTTTATAAAACTCATGCCAGTATTTCATTGCAATATCATCAAAAGATTCAATATTGAAGTTACACCCTTCGGATGCCGTAGTAAATGTTCTATCCTTACGCTTATCAACGTACAATCCGGACACAATACCACCCCACATTGTCGCTTTAGGAGTCCAGCCACCGCCTACATCAGTGTTGTGTAAATAAGGTACACCACCAAAATACAATGCGTTCACACCTGACTCCGCATCAGCTTTCGTCTTCCAGAATTGGTCAGATGATTTCATATCCAATGGTTCTTCTTTCAGGAAATCGTCGCATGAATTCAGCAACACAGAAAGTGAACACATACAAAATGCAGATATATATACTTTTAATAGTTTCATAATTCTTATGGTTTTTATAACGGTGAATTAAAATGCTACATTAAGACCGAACGTAAACGTTCTCGGACGCGGATAGGTGAAGAATTGGCGGTTAGCCCCCCATTTGTTGTCACCTAAACGAGATGAGTTATCCGGATCGTATCCGTTATAGTCCTTAGAAGTAATCAGGAACGCGTTATTCACATTCGCATACAAACGCAATGAAGACAGACCGATCTTCTTAATCAGTGTCGGATTGAAGGTATATCCGAGCTGAATCATGTTACAACGCAAATAAGAACCATTGCAAACCCAGTCATCATCTGCCTGGTTATTAGCTCCCTGACCAAAGTTATTCAGACGAATTGCCTGTTCTTTACCCGACGGATTGAGAGTTGGATGCCATGCTTCCTTATAAAGACGGTCTATACCGTTAGTCAGGAAACGGGCTACAGTAGAGTGATAATATTCTTGCATCACGTCTACCCCCCATGTAAACTGGAAGTCTAAAGTCAAATCGAAACCTTTATAATTGAAGGTATTGATAAATGAGCCCATCCAGTCTGGTAATCCGTTACCGATAATTTCGCGTTTCTTATAAGTTACCTTTTCACCGATAGTGGAAGGTATGTTCATTGTCTCCGGATCCCAGTTAGACGGAATACCATCGTAGATACCGGCGCGCTTATAACCATAGAAAGAAGAAAGCTCTTCACCTTCACGGATCAACATATCGTAACCCACAAAACCGTCGGTCGTAATCTGACGCTTACCGGTGACAGGATCAACAGATGCACTTTCATCCAACTTCTCTACACGGTTTTTGTTGAAACCTAAATTAAGAGTGGAAGTCCACTGGAAATCATGTGTCTGAATAGGATATGCTGTAACCAGAATATCTAAACCACGATTGGAAACGGCTCCAATATTATCCATAATGGAAGAGTAGCCTGTTGATTCAGGAACCGGACGGTCGAGCAACAAATCTGAAGTATATTTATAATAATAGGAAATATCGAAATTCAGTCTGTTATTGAATAAACCCAACTCGAATCCTAAGTCCCACTGTCCAGTCTTTTCCCATTTCAAGTCAGGATTAGGCATATTGTCCAGATAAGACACAACGTGCAAAGCATCACCAATAATCGTATTTGACTGGCTTACCGTGGCCAATGACTTATAAGTACCGATTTCCGAGTTACCTGTCACACCGTAAGAAGTATGCAGTTTTAGTTTGCTAATCAATGAGTTATCTTTCAAGAAGTCTTCATTAGAAATCATCCAGCCCAAGCCGACTGACGGGAAAAATGCATATTTATTGTTCTGTCCGAATTTGGAAGAGCCATCATAACGACCGGTTACGGTAGCCATATACTTGTTGTCATAAGAATACGCCAGACGCAAGAAATAAGAGTTCATTGCCCACTTGTCGTAATCACTGCCAACAGAAGGACGATTCGTTCCGGAACCTAAATTATAATATCCGTAGAAGTCATCAATATACTTACTGTCGGAAGCTTCGAATTTGGTATAATTATACTCTTGCCAAGACATACCCGCCATTGCATTAATGTGATGTTTGTTTATATCTTTCACATAAGTCAAATAGGTTTCTTCCTGCCAATACAAAGAGTTGGAGTTATTTGCAGAAGCTGCTCCCTCGGAACTTTGATTAATCATCGGACGCGGAGTGAACGGCGTATAGTTAGCATCACGATTATTGTGGTAGTCGATACCGAACTGGGTCTTCAAATCCAATCCTTTCATGAGATGGAAAGTCAAAGCAGCATTACCAAAAATCTGCGTACGATATTGCATAGCCTGCATCCGTTCGAGCAACTCAACGGGATTACCTACACCTTCCGGGCTGAATCCTTGTTTTCCGCTATTAGGATCAGTCTGATTATTGAGAATAGAGCTTGTATTAATAATGTTCGTCTGCGTATATTCACCATCCAGCTTAACCGGTAAGAAAGGCAACTGTTCGATCATTGTACGCAATGCGCCTTGTCCGTAAGGGTTATCAGAAGTTCTATTACCCCAAGTATGATTTACTAATAAATTAACGGAAGTAGACAGCCAATCAGTCGGTTTGTCATCATACGCCAATTTTGCATTGATACGTTTGAAGTAGGAATTCAACAAAATACCCTGTTGATCGGTATAATTGATGAATGCTCCGATAGAAGATCCTTCTCCTGTACGTTGGATACTGATCTGATGGTTATGAGAGATGGCAGTGCGGGATGCTTCATCCTGCCAGTTGGTATTATATTTCGGAGAACCGTCTGCATTGAACAAACGTTCGTCTGTGAATATCTGTGACAGATCAGTTGTGAAGTTCTTGCCTTGAAATTCGTTGGCATTTTCCAATCCCTGCTTGAAGGTAGACATCCATTCGTTAGCATCCATTACATCTATTTTTCTAGCCATCTTACCGATAGACAATGAACCATCATAGGAAACATGGACTCCTTTTCCTGCATTACCGCGCTTGGTAGTCACCATGATAACACCATTCGCACCACGGGCACCATAGATGGCAGCAGAGGAAGCATCTTTCAATACTTCGATAGATTCGATATCATTCGGATTAAGCAATTCGAAGTTTGACATCACCACTCCATCTACTACGTACAGCGGTGATGCCGATGCGTTGATAGTAGAAATACCACGAATGATGACACGTGATTCTCCACCCGGCTGACCGGTATTAGAGAAGATATTCACACCGGCCACTTTACCCTTCAATCCGTCAAGCGCATTGAATGATTGTGCTTTCAGCATGTCTTTACCTTTGGCTGTGGAAATGGAACCCGTCAAGTCTGATTTGCGCATGGTACCATAACCTACAACGACTACTTCGTCCAGTGCTTTCGTATCCGATTGCAGAACTACGTTCAGAACATTACTCTTTAATTCCGAGACTTTAAATTCTTGTGTGATATAACCAATATACGAAAACACCAAGGTGGCATTGGAAGGAACAGAGAGAGTGTATTTACCGTTAATGTCAGTGATTGTTCCTGTACTACCGTTTTTAACTTTCACCGTACCACTGATAACCGCCTCTCCCTGATCATCGGTTACCGTACCGGAGATTGATTTTACAGATTGAGCATTCATGCCCAAACTCAACATCATACCTATTACAAATAAGGTAAGATACTTTAGTTTTTCATTCATAATTCCTTTAAATTTGATTAGTAATAAGGTTAATTCCCTTTAAAAAGATTGTTGCAAATAAAGGCTATTCGAATAAAAGTCCAATGCTCTACCTTGCCAAAAAAACGGCAAAATAAAGACACATATTTAAAGCACAGAATGGTAAATTAGAGCACAGATTAACGCACTAATAATCAACATAATAAAATCAACAAAAGGGATTTAGAGCACAAGGTTGTGACAAACAAATAAATAATAATGTTTCCCAACTAATCACCTATACGAAAGAATTTAACCTGACAATCAGCATACCTTTCGCTGTTCCCGATAATCTTTCGGTGTCATCCCGAACCGACGGGTAAACTCTTTATAAAAATAAGACCGGCTGGAAATACCGACCTCCATAATAACATCTTGAATAGAAAGTTCTTCATCAAGTAACAGGCGGGCTGCCTTTTCCATACGGTAACTCTTTATTAAATCACCGGGAGCAGTATTGGAGATTTCCTTGAATTTACGATAGAACTGACGGGAACTCATTGCCATACGATCAGCGATCAACGTTGAGCCCAGTTCTTCCTTGTCCAGGTTTTCTTCAATCACCTTTAACAATTTACGAATAAAATCAGCTTGTTCGGTAGTTGTACAGACAATCTGTCCCGCCAAATCTCCCAGTTCCTCCATATATATCTGCTTCGCTTCCCGCTTTCCATAAATAGCATTATGGACAACTTCCCGCAAGAATAATATATCATAAGGAAGTACAATATAAGAATCAGACCACAAGATCAGTTCCCGCTGAATGGCCGAACCAACTTTCCAAGTTAACAATGGAATAAAAGCTGTCTTTGAAAGCAGAGTACGATTCCGGCTAACATACTCCATAAAAGTACTTTCAGCATTGGCATACATTGTCATATCCACTAATAATAGAGCCGGAGCCGACCGACGAATTTCGTCAAAAGCAAGCTGCACACTCTTTACTTGATGAACCACATATTCATCAGCCAGGAAATTACTAATCAACCAAGTCATTTCATCTCTGTCTTCCAACAAAAGCACAGTTTTTTTCCCTTGTTCACCTGCCACTGTCAAGACTGCCGGTTCAAAGATAATCGTCAACCGACTACCACTCTCATCATCATCATAACGAAGAACGGCATGAATACGTTCCAAAGCCGACCGTACAAAACCTAAAAGTAAATGCACAGCAAACACATGATCGGAATCTTTCTCCGTCACTGAAGAAGCTTTATCTGAAAGATATTCATACAACGCTTTCGCAGTAGCATCTTTAGAAGAAAAATGTAGCTGCATCTTACCATCCTGTTCTGACATTTCTACTATTACGCCATGAGTACCTTTCATTTCAGTAATCCGAAGATAGCAGCAATAAAGAATACTGTATAATGCATTCTTGTAAACTGGAAATGTTAAGTGTTCCGGAATCATTGACGATATAGAAGAATGATCAATCCCTTGTTCTTCCAACGTACGTAACACCTCTTGAGAAACTCCCTGTATACTCATACGTGCAGAAACAATAAACCGATCCGGAAAGAATTGTTTAAGTTCTTCCAAAAACAGAGCGTCAGGATTAAGAAGTGCGTTCATCACAGTTTCGCGTATCAGTGACACTTTCTCAAGACATTGCTCATAAGAAAGATTCTCTGCACGCAATTGGTCACAATAATTATAAATAAGAGTAAAATCTTCAAGCATCCTACGGTTTGTATATACAGTCTCGGATTTCCGGCAACTTTCTGTCCCCATCAGTGTTTTCATCATCCGTTCCTGAAGATAGTTTTTACGTAGTAAATATATCACGTACCCTAACAGCAACAAGAAAATGACCAAATAAACAAAATAAGCCGCCACCGATCGATACCAGGGAGAAAGGATATATACCGGAATAGAAAAATGCCGATATTCCGTATCAAATACATCCCTCTTATAGCGTACCTTAAAGATATAATCACCTGCCGGCACTCCTGTATATGAGGCTTCATTAATACTACTAAAAGAGGTCCAATCCTTATCATATCCTTCCAACTGGTAAGAATATTCTATATCTTCTCCTGATAAAAAATCCGGAACAACAAAAGAAAGTGCAAATGAAACCTCCGTCCCCTTCAACTGTAATGCCTTACCATCGTCTGTATAGTAATCTCCATCCCCCTGAACCACTTGCGTATGTCCAACAGTCAACTTACGTAACAAAATATCCGGATAAAATTCCGGAGCAGCCTGCACCTCTTTATCCAGATAAAGCAACCCGTCAATCCCACCGAAAAAAAGCTCCTGTGTATATGGACACATGTAATAAGCATCATCACTAAACTCACCGATTTGAACACCTGCACTGTAAAAGTAGGCATGTGATGAGCCATTTATCGGATTATATTTAATCAGCCCCCGATTCGTACCAAGCCATAAGAGTCCGTTCTCATCTTCAAGTACACCATGAATCATATCATTGAGCAAACCTTGCTCCCGTCCGATATAGGTAGCTTTCATCTGTTTTCCATTAGAATTCAGACATACCAATCCTGATGTTGTCCCTACATATAACAACCCTTCTTTGGTCCGATACAGGCTGAGCACATCGTCTACCGACTTATGAAGCATTTCTTTCAAAGAAATCACTTTATATTCTTCAGTCCGCTTATCAAACCGTACGAGTCCTTTCTCCCGACTGCCAAGCCACAAAATAGAATCCCCCTCGGGCAACATTGGATAGAACATCGTAATTTCTCGCTGACCGTGAAAAAAATGATAACTTTTCTGCGACTTGAAACGAATGGTACCTGCCTGCTTCTCAAGTATTAATTTATGAAAACCGGAACCGGCTGTCACCACATAAAGTACACTATCATTTTCCTCATAAATGCCATGTATCTCGGTGGGTTGTGCCGACAGGTTCTCCACAGAATGCAAAGTTTTGTCTTCAAAAGAGTAGTAAAATAGTCCCGGATCTCCAGATCCTATCCAAAAGCCATCCATATAACGGCTTTGAACCAATTTATAAACAGGAAATTCTTTATTCCATCGTATATAAGACACAACATTTTGCTTACCTTCAGGAGAGTAAACTGTAACGGCAGAAGCCTCCTCATTCTCACGATAATCCGGTATATGCAACAGTCCATCACCTTTCGTCCCGAACCATAGCCCACCACTATTGTCTGTCATAACAGAACGTACCTGCCTGCTTAAGTTAGATGACAGTTGATTGAGCATCAAATTGGTGGCAATAGAATATTTCTTAGCATACATAATCGTTCCTTGTCCGTCCGAAGCAACCCATAAGACATTCTGATGAGGATCTCGATAAATACTATATATACGCACATTCCGGTCGACCACTTCTTCTTTATATTTTTGTGAAGTACGGAGACGGACTAACCCATTCGTTCGAAAACCAATAATAATATCTTCATAGAAAAGGGCTATTCCTGCAATAGTTCCATTCTTCTGCACTAATGAAGAAAGGTTACGAATATAAATTTTAGATTGTCGGGAAATATCATAAACATAAAGATCATGCTCACTATCGATAAAACAAAGAACGCCATTCTGATAAAAGACATCTTCAATAGGTTTCGCATGAAAATTAGTAGATGAAACAGTTGAATGAATTGATAATGTGTCACAATCAAAAGCATCCTGCGAAACCTGTAACAGCTCCCCTGTTTGTTGAGTGAAAATCCACAAAACACCATCATCCGTGACGAACGCCCGTTTATCCATATCTTCTACGGGTACTTTCAGATTCTTAATCTGTACAAATCGTTTATAAGATGTATTATAGTAGAAAATTCCACCATGACTCACCACCCATGTGTTTCCTTTAGAATTGGAATGTAGATAATAATCATCTGTAAAGTCATAATATCCGACAACTTGCCGTGAATCCTGTGAAAGACGATTGATCCCCAAATGGGTAGAAATCCACAAACAATTATTATCCGCCTGCTGAATAGAATGGATTACGTTGTTACTCAAAGCCTTGGGAGCTGAAAAATCGGAACGGAAAACTTCCATGCTTCTGCCGTCATAACAATTGACGCCATCGTAAGTACCGAACCACATCAACCCTGTATTGTCTTGAAAAAGACAAAGCACAGCGCTATTAGATAATCCTTGCTGATAATCTACTTTCCGGAAGATATATGAATCTTTACCGCCATCTGCCTGACAGATCAATGAATAAATCAATAGAACAAAAGGAAAAATCAAGCGTATTTTCATTGTGTTAATCATTAATATCATCTATTAAATATCAGGTAATCGCTTATATGTTTTGTTTCGCAGTGCGAAAAAAAATAGCCATTAATAATCGATGTCTTTGATTCTCTTTACACAAAGATACGTTTTTATACGGAAAATGCAACTCTATTTTATCAAGTACCTCTATTTTTCAACAATTACTTCACTACTAAGTTCACACAATCTAAGAGTCTGCCTCTTCCATTTTTCAATGATCTCATCATTATAAATAATAATGCAATCAGTTTTATTTTCATATCGCACGTTTATCAATATGTATATTTAAGCCATGTGTTTATCATTGATATAAGACCTATAAAGTTTTGTATACCAATTGATATTCTTGTAGTGTATCTATGCTAACGACGCAGAAAAGTAAGCTTCGTTGATTACTTCTCTCTCAACACTGCTTACTTCTCATGTAATCTATTAATAGAAAAGTTGCTCTTGATTAAGTCCAAACTTTCTTTTTATTAACAGTAAAGTTGCTTTTCATCCCTTCCAATCTATAAATGCAATCTTCATTTATAAAAACAAAGGTTCCGTTTTTAAAAACAAAGCTTGCATTTATAAAAATGAAGCTTTCATTTTAAGTTTGTAAATAACAAAAGAGAAGTTTACTATTAGACGAAAGGAAGTTTAGACTTAATCAAAAGAAACTTTATTGTTAATACTCAAGGAGAAGAGTAACTATCATCATTCTGTGGATATCATCCTAATAAAAAGTCTCGTATATCAATGAGACAACTTATTCAGTTATCTTTATGATATACGAGACTCAAATGTTATAAATAAAATCCTATTTTACAGGATATTATTTTGCTAATTCATTAATCACATCCATTATCTTCTGACCGATTTCTTCAGCAGCCTCCATGGTAGAAGCTTCACTATACACACGGATGATCGGTTCTGTATTACTCTTGCGCAAATGTACCCATTTGTCGGCAAAGTCTATTTTCACACCGTCGATATCGTTGATTTCTTCGTTCTTATAGATTTCCTTTACTTTGGCAAGGATAGCATCTACATCGATTTCCGGAGTCAGGTCTACACGGTTTTTAGCAATGAAGTAAGGAGGATAAGTAGCACGGAGCTCGCTAACCTTCTTTCCTTCGTGAGCCAGATGGCTAAGGAATAATGCGATGCCTACCAATGCATCACGTCCGTAGTGACTGGCAGGATAAATTACTCCACCATTTCCCTCACCACCGATAACAGCATTGATTGCTTTCATCTTCGTTACCACATTTACTTCGCCTACGGCAGAAGCGCTGTATTCCATTCCATACTTGCGAGTTACATCACGCAAAGCACGGGTAGAGCTTAAATTAGAAACAGTGTTACCGGGGGTATGTTTCAGTACATAGTCGGCAACAGTAACCAATGTATATTCTTCACCGTACATTACGCCATTCTCGCAGATCATTGCCAGACGGTCAACATCGGGGTCTACAACAAAAGCTACATCGGCCTTTCCACCTTTCATTAAGTTCATGATGTCACCGAGGTTCTTTTCAAGCGGTTCGGGGTTGTGCTGGAAGTTTCCGGTAGGTTCACAGTAGAGTTTTTCTACATGTTTCACCCCCAAACGTTCAAGAAGTTCGGGAAGAATGATACCACCTACCGAGTTTACACAGTCAATAGCTACCCGGAAATCAGCTTTTTTGATAGCTTCTACATCTACCAGATCGAGAGCCAATACACTGTCGATATGTTTCTGATTATAAGTCAGGTCTTTGCGGTAAGAGCCCAAGTGATCTACGTCAGCATAGTCAAATTCTTCTGCTTCAGCAATACGAAGCACTTCGTTGCCTTCGGCTGCATTCAGAAATTCGCCATGTTCATTCAGTAACTTCAGTGCGTTCCACTGTTTCGGGTTATGAGAAGCTGTCAGGATGATGCCACCACAAGCGCCTTCCATAGTTACAGCAAGCTCTGTGGTCGGAGTAGAAGCAAGATCAATATCTACTACATCCCAGCCCATTCCCATTAATGTGCCGACTACTACGTTTTTTACCATTTCACCCGAGATGCGGGCATCGCGTCCCACAACAATCTTGTTGCTCTTCGCTTTGCAGGTCTTACGAATTAAAGTAGCATAAGCCGAGGTGAATTTTACAATGTCAAGCGGGTTCAGTCCTTCTCCCGCTCCTCCGCCGATGGTTCCGCGGATTCCAGAGATAGATTTGATTAGAGTCATAGGTTTTTAACTAAAAGATTTATCTAATGTTAGTGCTTTAGCTTTTTGCTTTCTCAAATTTCCAGATATCATAGAAATAAGGATTGACATATTGTTGTGCAGTTGTATGCCCCATCTTAGAAGGTACAATCAGGCGTACATGTGCATTATTACGCAAATAAGGTAAGGCAATCAACCATCCGGATGGAATTGCAGTTCCATAACCTTGATTAACCCATAATAAATCATATTCCAAACTACCGGATAAAACGATCCCATAAACAGTAGACGCGTTTTGTACATAACGGAATGTTAATGGAAACTTATAATAATCAGGGTAATCCATCCATTCTTCTAAAGCTACATTGAAACAAGTAACCTCTCCTGTCATCATATCCTTTTCTACATAACGAGTACAAATGATGTTATCAGTAGCAAAAGTATCTACTTCATTAATAAACTCAACCCCATTCTCACCTTCCTCTTTCCCGCCACGATCTACGATCTGCATATATACGCCGTTGGAAAAAGCAACATATTCGTCATATCCATCCCCAGCTTCTTTTGAAGCCGTAACAGTGTCTCGTTCGAACTCTTCCAGTGAAATGACACGAATATCATTATCTTTGATGAACTTATTCACCGCATTTTTCTCGTCTTCCAGCATTTCTGCATAAGTCTTCGAATTGTCGCATGCCTGGAACAGACTTCCGGCGGTTAACAAAGAGAGAAATAAAAATACAAGTTTCTTCATTATCTGTTATTTAGCTATATTCCGCACAAATGTATCTCAAAATCATTAAAAGTTGAAAGGGGGAAGTTGAAAGTTCGTATCTTTTAACCTTTCCATATTCACTTTTAACCTTCCATCTTTAGCTTTTCGCTGTTAGCAAAGGTTTATACTTCTCAAGCGCTTTCTCAAAGACCGCTTTTGCCTCTTCCATCGTTCCGAAAAACTCACCGCCCGAAGCGTTCAAATGTCCGCCACCGTTGAAAAATTCAGCGGCTAACTGATTACATGGAAAGGTTCCTACCGAACGAAGGGAGATTTTAATCATCGGCTTCTCTGTATCTTCCCGCAAGAAGCAGGAGAAACAAACATTCTTGATGGAAAGGGGGATGTTTACGAAGCCTTCGCTATCACCTTTTATATAGTTAAACTTACTTTGCTCGGCTTTTGTCAATGTGATTAATGCCGAATTACAATCCGGATAAACAGTCATGTTCGACAGTACATAGCCCATCAAACGCAAACGGCTCTCGGAATAGGTATTGTACACCTTACGGTAAATATCATCCTTATCGATTCCTTTGGAAAGTAGTTCGCTAATGATAAAATAAATTTCCCGGTTATTCGAATTATAAGTGAATCCTCCTGTATCTGTCATCATGCCTGTGTAGATACATTCTGCGCCTTCCTTCGTGATATCACTGAAATATCCCATACGACAAATCAGCCGGAATATCAATTCGGAAGTAGAAGAAATCTTAGGATAGGACATTACAATCTTACAGAAATCTTCGGGATACAGGTGATGATCGATCATGATTTTACGCGCAGGAGATGCAGCCACAGCATCTGCCATATCGTCAATACGCTTCAGTGCATTGAAGTCGAGACAACAGATTACGTCAGCTTCGGCTATCAACTTATCGGCAAAATCTTTGTAACGGTCATACAAAAGAATATCCTTACTGCCCGGCATCCATCGCAAGAAATCGGGAAAGGCATTCGGCACAATTACGTTTACTGTTTTTTCCTGTGAATCCAGAAAATGATATAATCCCAATGATGAACCAATAGCGTCGCCGTCAGGAGAAACATGGGATACAATTACTATTTTGTCAGCTCGTTCAAACCATTTGGTAAAATGGTCTATTTTGGCTTGTTCAATTACTTTCGTCAACATACTCTTAAACTTTATCAAGGTGCAAATGTACGATAAATCTTTGTACTTAGAGCAAAAAGCGGACAGAACCTTCGTCAGACAAAGAGATAAATCGCAGACCGGATTTCTTGCATTCGCTTTCAAGTAGGTGTTTGCGGTATTCCGAGAGGGACGCGTCCAATATGACGTAAGAGAAAGAAAAGACCTGGGCGAGTTCTTCCAGATGACCGTCATATCCTTTGCATAAGTAAAGATACTGAATATATAACGGAGAAACGGTAGATTTGTTTCGCCAACGGTTATCGTTTATGACACATACACGACAACCATGATAGGATATAATCTGCTGTTGACGGTTAAGTTCAGCGTGCCGGCAATCAGCCGTTATTTCTTGGGGAGGAAGAAGGTGATGACGCTTCCAATAGTTAGCTGTCATGTGTTTCAGACGTTTTTCATTGGAGAGAGTATCCATATAGTTTATCCAGGATTGTCCGTCACTCTTTATGCAATGTACTGCCGGACAGCCACGCATATTGTAAAAGACTAAACTCGTTTGAGGACGATCCAGCCAATACAGCGTTGCATGATAAGTCCCCATCAACAAGATAGAAAAAAGACAGATTTGCAGATTCCGGTATCGGCGATTCATGAAATAATAGGTTAGCAGAGCGATAACAATATAGATACCTAGCACTTCTGACTGATAAAGCCAAATTCCATCTATAGAAGCGCAAGGAAGCCGTTCTACCCATCGGACAAAGAAATTAAGTCCTTCCAACAGCTTCTTAACACCTCCGGCCACTCCTATCTGAAGCCAGGAGAAAGGAGTCAGAAGAAGCATTGCGACAGCAGCATATAAGATAATCGTAATCAAAGGTATAACAACTAAATTCGTCAACAGAAAATGCACGGAGAATCGAGAGAAATAAAACAGAACAAGCGGAGCTGTTCCTATTTGTGCGGCAACAGATATACTCATCAGCCCCCAAACATACTTTCCTATTCTACTTTTCACGGTAATCAAATGGTAGATCGGCTTTTGGATAAGCAAGATAGAAGCAACAGCAAGGAAAGAGAGTTGAAAACCAACATCGAACAACCATGCAGGATTGCAGAATAACATCAACCACGCAGCTACCGCCAATGTATTTAAAGATAAAGGTTCACGACCAGTCATATCCGCCATAGCTAAAATCGAAAACATACTGACCGAACGTACTACCGACGGAGAAAGCCCTGTAAAAAAAGCAAAGGTCCACAATAAGACAAGAAGAAAAACAGAACGCACACATCTACCTATATTTCCTCTTCGGGCAATAGGTTTCAGAATGAAAAAGATCATTGTATATAAAAGTCCGATATGCAAACCGGATAGAGCAAGAATATGGCTTGCACCTGCTACCGAATAACTTTCACGAACCGAATCACTTAATTCTGTCTTATCTCCTATTGTTAGTGCTGAAAGTACTGCCAGTTCATCCCCGTTGAATCCCAGTTCCTGATAAAGTGAAACCATGTTTCTTCTACAAGAGCTGGCTACACTTTTGAGGTCAAAGTTATTCATTCCGTCGCATTTTATCCATTTCCCGGATGCAACATATCCTGTTCCGCTAATACCTTTCCGCATCAGGAAGCGGGCATAATCAAATTCATCAAAGTTTCGATTGTTGAGAGGAGGAGAAATGTGGGCAGAAATCAGCAGTTCATCTCCACTCTTCAAACGGGAGGCAGACGAATCTTGCTGTAGATAAAGAACCGCAGTATGTCCTATCGGATATATGCCCGCAGTATCACGACGTTCTTTTAATAATGCCTGACAGAGGTAAGTATGTTCTTTTGGTTGAGCTGCATCCGTTATCAAAACCCGGTACACAGTTTCTTCTTTCGGAAAAGAGCAGACAGCCTGTTGCAATTGTCCAGTCATCCCAAGCCATCCTCCCGTAAAACAAAGAGCGGAGATAGCTATCCCAAAACACCATCGCAGCGAATAGCGCTTCAGAAAATAAAGAGCAAAAGACAATGCAGCAAAAAAGCCAAAGAAGAGAATACCACAAAGGGGGGCCCATGAACGGTCAAAAAAATGATCTCCACAAAAAACGCCTGCTATCCAAGGGATAAGCAGGCGTATAAATGGATATCGATGGACGTTATAAAGAAACAATGTCGCAGTTATTTCACAGATTCTTCAGCCACTTCTTTCCCGACTTAGTGAATGTCCACAGATAAATACCTCCAACAATCACACATCCTACTGTAAAAACAAAACCTAACATTTCCATATCATTTTAATATTTTATTAGCTAATAATGCAGACAAAGTTGTCAAAACAATACCCGTTACAGCTATATACCAATTATTTTCATCCAAAAAGTTGGCGTATAGAGGTATAATTATACCAATCACAAGTCCAGCAAATGAAAGCTTCGAAAGATCAAAAAAATAACCAGCCAATTTTTCTTTTCTAGTCTTATCTCTTTCTTTGGTTTCTTTTCTAACCTCCTGCTGTTGACTCCAAGTTCCCATTTTTGTTTATTTTCCAACAAAGGTAACTTTTATATTTTATATCTAAGCTAATTTACCAATATTTATAATTCATCCACTACAGTTCGTGCAACTGACGAATCATTCCTTCCGGATCCTGTGCACCAAAGACAGCATTTCCAGCCACCAACGCATCGGCTCCCGCCTCAACCAGACGGGCCCCTGTTTCCAGATTCACGCCACCGTCTACTTCAATCAGGGCTTTCGAACCTGTCCGTTCAATCAGGGCACGCAGTTCACGAACTTTTTCTACCGAATGTTCGATAAACTTCTGCCCGCCAAATCCTGGATTCACGCTCATGATAAGCACCATATACACGTCCCGGATAATATCTTGCAGAAGAGCTACAGGAGTAGCAGGATTGATCGTTACAGCAGGCTGCATCCCGGCTTCTCTGATTTGTTGAATCACCCGATGCAGATGTGGACAAGCTTCATAATGCACATTCATCGTATGAGCACCCAATGCTTTTACTTCCGGAATGAATTTCTCCGGATTCACAATCATCAAATGCACATCCAACGGCTTCTTACTTAACTTCGCTACATATTTCAGTACCGGAAAGCCAAATGAAATATTCGGAACAAATACTCCGTCCATAATATCAATATGTACCCACTCCGCTTCACTGCGGTTTACCATTTCAATATCCTTTGCCAAATATCCAAAATCGGCAGAAAGAATAGAAGGAGCGATAATCGGTTTCATAATTCTTTTATTTTAGGTTCTAATTGTCTCGTGTTCGGGACGGTTTTTATTCTATCTTATTGTCAGATCACTTCATCTTACACCCATCTTCCAGGTGATAACCACGAAGCAACTCATCTGTTTTCAGTCGTTTTTTACCGGGTAATTGTAAAGAAAGAATAGATACAAATCCATCCGGTACAGCTACTTTCATAAATTTCTTGCCATCAGTTACGATTGTTCCGGCAGCCAATTGATGTGATTCATAAACTTTCTCACTTTCAAATATTTTCACGACCACACTTTCTGCTTTTTCGGAAGCAATCAGTTCACTCCAGGCAGCGGGGTAAGGTGATAGTCCACGGATAAAATCGTAGATCTTCTTCACCGGCTGGTTCCAGTCAATCCGGCAAGTTTCTTTAAATATCTTCGGAGCAGGACGGAGTTCACCGACAACTGCCATTTCTTCTTGAGGAATTGGTTTGACCGTTCCATTCAGTATAGCATCTACTGTTTCAAGAACCAGTTTTCCTCCCAACATCATCAATTTATCATGTACCACTTCTACATTATCCGTATCTGCAATAGGCACACGTACCTGTTGAATGACCTCTCCGGTATCTATCTCATGCTTCAAAAAGAAAGTCGTAATCCCGGTTTCCGTATCACCGTTGATAACCGCCCAGTTGATAGGAGCAGCTCCACGATATTGAGGAAGTAAAGAAGCATGAAGATTAAATGTACCCAGTCGCGGCATATTCCATACCACTTCCGGCAACATACGGAAAGCAACTACAATCTGCAAATCCGCTTTCCATTCACGCAACGCTTCCACAAAAGCTTCATCTTTCAACTTTTCCGGTTGAAGCAACGGTAAATTCTGTTCGAGCGCATATTGTTTGACAGGAGAATATTGAATCTTATGTCCGCGTCCGGCAGGTTTATCGGGCATCGTAATCACACCCACTACATTATAACCGCCTTCTACCAATTGACGCAGGGCCTCTACTGCAAAATCGGGAGTCCCCATATATACTATTCTTAAGTCCTCTTTCTTCATCATTTTAAATATGTTATCATTACTTAGGCACGGATTAGTCTTCAGAAAAATGTACCAGCACTTGCCGATACGAATTAAATATCTTTGATTTAGAGACAAATCCCTGATAGCGGCCTTCCTCATCTACGACCGGAAGATTCCAGGCTTTCGTATCGTCAAATGTTTGCATAACCTGCTCCATTCCATCCGTATCGAAGATTTTGGCAGGAGCAGATATCATCAATTTATTAACAGTGAAACGATGATAAAGTTCTTGTCGGAACATGATGTTGCGAATATCGTCGAGCAATACAATTCCCAACAATTCACCCGTTTTCTTATCTGTCACCGGAAAGACATTTCTATGGGAAGCTGCAATTGCTTTCACCAGTTCGCCCAAGTCCATTTCCGGGTGTACGACAACGAAATCTTTCTCCACCACGTTTTCCATTTTCATCAGCGTCAACACAGCTTTATCCTTGTGATGTGTCAGCAATTGTCCCTTCTTAGCCAAACGCATCGAATAGATACTATGAGGTTCGAAAGCAATAATTGTCAGATATGAACTTACAGATACAATCATCAACGGAAGAAATAAATCATATCCACCTGTCAGCTCGGCTATCAGGAACACCCCTGTCAATGGAGCATGCATGACACCACTCATTACTCCCGCCATTCCCATCAATGCGAAATTCTTCTCCGGCAAATAAGCGGAGAAAGCAAAGTCATTGCTAAAATGAGAGAAAACAAAACCGGCAATACATCCCAGATAAAGCGAAGGAGCAAAGATACCACCACAACCACCTCCACCGTTTGTTGCACTGGAAGCAAATACTTTCAATAAGATAATCAGCATCAGATAAACCAGCAACAAATTACCATAGCCATAAAACATAGAGTTGTTCATGACCGTATCCCACTCTTCGGCAGACGTTCCATTCAACAAAAGATTAATCGTATCATATCCTTCACCATAAAGAGGTGGGAAAAGGAAAATCAATACACTCAACATCACACCACCAAAAGCCAGTTTCTTGTAAGGGTTATTGAGTTTGCCAAATACACCTTCTACCGAATTCATGGCACGTGTGAAGTACAACGAAATCAGCCCACAAAAAATTCCCAGCAAGATAACGAAAGGAATACGTTCCAGTTCAAATGCCTGATCGAGGTGGAACTTAAACATAGCCTCCGTACCAGTGACTATGTACGAAACAGTTGCTGCTGTCACGGCAGAAATCAGCAGGGGAAGCAAAGAAGACATGGTTAAGTCAATCATCAGCACTTCCAAGGTAAATACCAGTCCCGCAATCGGAGCTTTAAAAATACCGGCAATGGCACCTGCCGCACCACAACCTACGAGCAGCATCAACGTGCGATGCTCCATCTTAAACACGCTCCCGAGATTGGAACCGATTGCCGAACCTGTCAGTACAATTGGTGCCTCTGCTCCGACTGATCCACCAAATCCGATGGTTATGGCACTGGCGATAGTAGACGACCAGATATTGTGTCGCTTGATACGTCCCTGCCTACGGGAGATGGCATATAGAATTTTGGTGACCCCATGACTGATATCATCCTTTACAATATTACGCACAAACCAACCTGCAAGGAAAATACCGACTACCGGATATACCAAATACAAATAGTTAGCTTCTGTTGCATTGAAATTATTAGTCAGGAAATTCTGTATCTGATGGATAAAAAATTTCAATATTAACGCAGCAAACGCAGTGAAGATTCCGACCAGAAAACTTAATATCAGGATAAATTGCTTCTCCTTTATGTTCGCTTCCCGCCATTTGATACAACGCTGCAATAAACTAAGTTTTTCTCCTTTCATTTATTCGCGAATTATCTTTATCACTCCACCTTTTTCCAACTTAATAATACTTGAGGGTTTCGGCTTATTCATATCATCCTGACGAAAGCCAACGATATAATCTACCGCCGATTTGATTTCATCACTAATTTCACTAAAATTAGCAGCACCCGGCTGCCCGCTGACATTAGCCGAAGTAGAAACAATTGCTTTACGGAACTGCTGACAGAGTCTTCTGGAAAAATCTTCATTCGTCACACGAATCCCTACACTGCCATCTTCGGCCAGCAGATTAGGTGCTAAATTTCGTGCTCCGGAATAAATAATCGTCAACGGCTTGTCGGCAACTTCAATCAAATCCCATGCTACATCAGGTACATCCTGTACATAAAAATCCACTTTAACCGGAGAATCCACCAACACCAACATAGCTTTGCTATCAGCACGTTTCTTAATCTCATACACCCGGCGTACAGCCTCCTCATTAGTCGCGTCACAGCCTATACCCCATACGGTATCAGTGGGATAAAGGATCACTCCTCCTTCATTCATCACCTGACAGGCTTTTTTAATATCTTCTATCATTTCTTGATTAATTTCCGTTAAGAACAAGACGCAAAAATAACACATTTATTCCATTTAGTGAAATCTATCCTGACGTTTTTAAATCACCCTTTAAAATCAACTATTGGCAGACAACAATTTAACTATTACATTATTACAAGCGTGTTTCCCTAACAGAACAAACATCCCAAAACTTCGTTTTAAACGATTATTAACGAAAATCTTCCTTATCTCCGAAAGCAGAATCATTAGAAATCTCTATCTTTGCCTCAATTTCAAGCAAGAAAGCAAAAGTGCCATTTTTGTGTCGAATTTAAAACGTTTAAGAGAAAACAATGGAAGAAATCGTATTTCATCACACATTACCTATCCAATTGCGATTCAATGATGTAGACAAATTTGGTCACGTCAACAACACAGTTTACTTCTCCTTTTACGACTTAGGAAAGACTGAATACTTCGCTTCAGTATGCCCCGGAGTAGATTGGGAAAAGATCGGGATTGTCGTTGTCCACATCGAAGCGGATTTCGTCAAACAGATATTCGCATCCGATCATATCGCCGTACAGACTGCTGTTTCTAAGATAGGCACCAAAAGCTTTCACCTGATCCAGCGGGTTATCGACACAGAAACGAATGAAGTAAAATGTATCTGCAAGTCTGTTATGGTTACTTTCGATCTTGAAAGACATGAATCCATGCCACTGACAGAAGAATGGATAGAGGCGATCTGCAAATATGAAGAACGGGACTTGCAAAAAGCATAGATAGTTTTTTTTTGAAAAAGCCCCCTCACGAATGAGAAACAAAACAAGCAAAACCAATTCTCCGGAAAAAGTTTTATTCTGATTCATGTCCGCTATATAACAGAAATTGCCTATTTTTGTACCTTAATTAATAAGGCATAAAATATCTAGTACAGAAAATGATAGCTGACAAAAGTATAAATTTAGATACCCTTTATAATAAAAGTTCATCTTTTATCTTTCACGCTTTTCACAGTCTCATAAACTGTAGAATAACAGATGTTTGCTGTGATTTCACAACCCCATTTTAAACTCCTCACATCCTTCACACTGTTCACACTTTTAAGAAAAGAAGCTCTAGTTCAAACAAAAACTCAGGTGTTTTCTTATGTGGAAGAACGTAAGAAGAATATGACCGGATACCGGATTGAAACAGCCGACATCGTATCAGTCGACTAAAGTCGGCTATATAGCCGACTCCAGTTGACTAAGCAGCCGACTTCAGTCAGCTAAGTGGCCGACTCCAGTTGTCGATTAATAAATCAACGTCAAAATCGCCATATAGAGCCGACATTATGTAGTATCCAGCCATATATTTATGTTCAGTATTGGCTTAGTTCATTTTCATACGGGATTCCTCTAACTCAAATACTGACTCACATTCTTGATTGATAAACCTCTCCCTATTTGATAAGGAATAATTTCCGCAAAACATTAGCCATATCCGTATTGTCTCTCCTGCCCGAATAAAGAACAGCCTGCTTGCCTATCGCATACAATGGCACGGGTGCTCCCGTATGCGTTTTAGTTGTCCATCCCAATGACGCCTTCTTATCCAACAAGGCAATAGCAGCCACCGCTAAAGGTTCATCTTTCGCGTAAAGGCTGACCACATCTTTCGACTTCTTCTTCAAGAAAGACTCTTCGTAGCAAACCAATAATTCAAGTTCTTCACGCGGAGTAATCTTAATTTGTTCCCAAAAGCCCAGGTTCTTTTTCAGAAACGCTTTCATGTCTTCCCACGAAGGAATCATCTTTCCGCTTTTCATTTCACGCATAGCAGCAGTCAAGGCTTCTTGTGAACACTTCTGATATTGAAGCAAGTCGATATTCAGGTTCATATCGGAGTTGCCCAGTCCAAGACCGCCCGTTTCGTGGTCGGCAGTCACTAATATCAATGTCTCGTTCGGATGCTTTTTGTAGAAATCATAAGCCAAGCGGATACATTGGTCGAAGTCAATGGTTTCTTTCACAACAGCGCCACCGTCGTGGGCATGGGCCGCCCAATCTATTTTTCCGCCTTCTACCATCATAAAGAAACCCTTCTTCGCGGTTTCCTGAAAATTAGCAAGGCAGGCTTTTGTCAAGTCAGGCAAACTCAAGTCTTTGGCGGAACGGTCCATCGCATATTTCAGGCTTTTGCTCACTGTATCGGTTGGGAAGAGGAGAATTTTATCCTTTGCAGCAGCACGGTTATAAGCGTCCATTCCACGAAACATCGTATAGCCTTTCTGATTGAACAGGTCATAAAGGCAAGGCGCCGAAAGGTTACGCTTGCTGCGAGGTTCGAGCAATCCCGCCCCACCGAAGAAATCGAAACCGGAATTGGCGGCATCCACTCCTATTTCGTAATACATAGAACGGTCGGGTTGTGAAGCATAAAATCCACCGGGGGTAGCGTGGTCGATAGAAGCAGAAGTGATTATTCCTATTTTATAACCTTTATCTTTCAGTTGGCGTGCCAGGGATTTTAACCCGTGATTCTTTTCCGCATCCATTCCGATTACATAGTTCGTCGTTTTTTCTCCGGTAGCCAAAGCGGTAGCTGCGGCGGATGAACACGTAATCAAGTGAGAAGCCGAGCGCGTGCATACTTGAGTCATCACAGGGAAAGTGGGGAATAACAGTGAACATTCGCCCGTATCTGTTCCTACTTTCTCCGCATAAATTTGGGTTGCTTCCACATGGTTGAATCCCATGCCGTCACCGATAAACAAGAAGATATATTTGGGGACTTGCGCTCCGTTTACAACGACACTGCACAATAATAATAGCCCCAACAGGGAGCATCTTAAAAGTTTCTTCATTTCATTTTCCATTTTATTCGCAACTTCAAGTCGTGCGATAGCTGATAAACAATAAGGTTATTCATAAACATAAATGATGTTGGGCACTCCGCGTTCTCCGGCATGGTCGAAACGTTTATTATCACAAGGATAATTGACGACACCATTCTCCGGTGCCCCCGACAGCCATAATGTTGTGGAACCGCCACCGTCCAGGTTCAACGCATCCTTACCGCCTAATATCCGAAGCAAGTGTGCCAGTTCGGGGATATTCACCCCTTCGGCACGCCCCGGAAAACGTCCGTTCACCGTGACAAGCAGTATTTTTCCATCCTTCGTCATGCAAACAGCACTACGGGGATGCTTATTCTGGACAAAGTCCTTTCCACACAAGCTCCAGTCGCATACCCGACCGTCTTTTAATAATAACGGTCCGGATGCCAATATTGTACCCACCTTTCGCTTATATTTTTTTTCTATCTGTCTGTTCCAGGGAATCAGCTTCATCTTTCCTTTCCGTTCGTAAACGGCTCCCGTGACACGTAGTTTAAACTCGTTTATCGTTGTCGTATCAATCACTTGCCTGTCTGTTTTCAGGAAACAGACAGAATTCCCATGCTTCATATCAAAATAAGAACCATTGATTGCCGCAAGCGCATGATGTTCGGAAGCTATCCGGCTTGTCTTTTTCATACCGTCCGATATGGCAATACCCGCTTTCATCCCTTTGCCGGGGTCAATCTCTATCAGGTTGATAACTTGGGGGCACTGATAAAGCTGAGGTATAGACGCACTCTTGTGGATAATTCCCTTTTGAGCATGTATTATCTCCCATTGTGCAGAAACGATTGCCAAAGAATCTGATGCGGTCTGCCCTTTCAATGTTCCGACGGAACAGAGAGCTAAGACAAGGATAACGAAGTATTTTCTCATTGTAAACAGACAGATAAATGTGTTAAGTTAATAAATTAATTAAGTTATCTTATTCAGTAAGACTATTCCCTTGCAATATCCACGCAGCTTTCCGGGTTGCATATTGCGACCATGCCTTGATATCCGCAGGTATCTGTCCACTCAACTGATTATCATTCACTCTGAATATACCACTCGAACCACTCTTCTCGATTACCGTTCCATATCCGTAAGGGATACTTCCACTGAATCCGTTGGTATAAATCATAAACTCTTTCAGGCTCTTCCAAGTGGTCGGTTTATTGTTTCCGTCTAACGGAATAACCGGAAGCGGCCCGCTCAAATTATTACAATATGCCTTTATTGTCACCATACCGGGGATATTTATCAACATATCCAGATTACCAGTAAACGTGTTGTTAAATCCGGCCGGAGTGGAAGTTGGATGATTTGAGATGTTAAAGCTAGTCAATAATTCACATTCTCCCAAAGATTCCGGCAAGTTTCCGCTTGCAGCAGATTCTATTATCCATAAAGTGGTCAATTGGGACAGTTGTCCTATTTCCTCGGGAATACCTGCTAACTTCTGATGTTTGAACTTTATGCTTCTCAGTTCCGACAAGTTGCATAAGGGGATAATATCTCCTTCGATATTATTCGGGGACTGAATATCAATCTCAACCACCCTCTTATTCTCAAACTTCAATCCGAACCAGTTTGTCGGGTTAGTTTCCAGTGGAGCGTCAAAGTTCCATTTCTTCGTCCAGTTATCTCCGTTCGCACTTTCGTAGAACATTCTCAGGTAATCGATGTCTCCCAAAGGTTTCTTATCCTGCGTTATTGTCAGTACGTCGGTAATCCCATTCGAACCTTTCAGGTACAATGAGGCGGTACGTCCCTCGTCTATATCCGTATAAGGGTCAATCGCCAATTTCAGTTCCGATTCATTGATGACGCCCGGAGTAATTGCCGCCCCGTCGGTAACGTGTATCCAGTCGCATCCTTCGGATAGTTCGTATGTGTAAGTAACCATTGTCGAAAAAGGTATCACCTCTTCCGCACTGCCTTCCGCACCTACTTTCACCGCACGTTTTTTTAAAGCGATGCCCACTCCTTCCTGTACCACTTTCAGCTTTGTTTCGGCACCTTCGATAATCCAGCCTGCAATTTCCGCTTCGCGGGGAGCTACATTCGCATTCTTGGATACCGATATTCTGAAACTTCCCGTACCCATCCCGTTCGATGAAAGCAAGTCAATCCAAGTGGCGGAAGTCTTCACACGCCAAGGCAGATTGGATTCGATATCCACCGTATATTCCTTTTCTTCCAACGGAAGATTCAGCGTTCCGTCCGCAAACTTCAAATCCGGTTCGGGCATTGTGCGTCCCGTATCATCCGTAAAGTCCTGACAGCTTGCCATACCCAGCAGCAAGGACAGACAACAGATGATTCCCCATAGACCTTGCCAGCAACTATACATTCTATTATTTCGTATCATAATGATTCAACTATTAAGATTCAAACTATTAATTATCGGTCACCACCAACAGTCCGTTGGCAACTGCTCTTTCGACACCGCCATTATCATAAGGCCAATTGCGGATAGCAAAACGGTTCTCTTCAAATCCCGCCTTCGAGCGGATAATGAACGTAGACGAACCACCGCCATCCAGATTGATAGCATCCTTCGCTCCCAACGCTTTCATGACAGCTCCCATTTCAGCATACCTCATGCCATTGGAGTACCAAAAGTTACGTCCGTCGGCAACCAAAATATAAACGACATTATTGTCCGTCACGCCGATAGCCGTCCGGGGTTCCAGTGCTGTCGATGTCTGAGGAAGCACATTCCCGTTCGTCATCAAACGCACGCGACCGCCCACCGCTTCCTGAATCTCATCCTTATAAGTATCATATTCGTCATACGAGCCAATCACCGCCTTCTTACCCTTCGTGACGGCAAAGAAAGTACATACATTATCGGTCATCGTATTCTTCAAGCATACCCCGTTCCGGTAGTAAATGCCTTGCGGTGTTCCGTCCGTAGCAAAGAAATCACCATTCACGGCAGCCAGAACACGGCTGCCCTGTTTGTCGTGTGCCAATGCCTGCAACGTCATTTGTTGTTTCGTCTTGAGCTTGCCTTCGTCTTTGGGAGACGAAGCCTTCATCGTCAGATGCGTGTCTTTCAAATCGACTTCCAGGACAAACATCTTTACCGCCATACCTGTGGCAGAAAGGATTTCCATCTCCAAAGCCTTTACACCCGGAGCCAACGTGTAAGTAGTGTCCGAGAAATATTGTCCGACGTATCCGTCACTTCCGACAATTATCTTCTGTCCCAACTCCGTTTTCGCGCCCTCGGTGGAATAGACGGTCAGGTCTTCATCATTATTGCATCCCGTCCATAGCAGACACCCTAAAAGAAGAAGAGCGGAATCATATATCAGTTTTTTCATCATTTTGTCTCTTTAATAAGTATAAATACAATCATTATCAATATCCGGGATTCGGCTCCAGGTTCGGATTCGAAATCATTTCCTTGCCCGGTATAGGCAATACCAACTGGTAATCTTTCAGTCCAAGCATTGTCTTTGCCTTATTCGTACGTATGAGGTCATAATATCTGAAACCTTCGGCGAGCAGTTCCTTCCGGCGTTCGTCCAGGATATATTCTATAAATTCGTCTTCATCCTTCGGATTTACGGCATCCAGCCCGCGTTCTTTCCGCAAGTCGTTCAGCCGTCCCAGACCTTTGGAGAGTCCTTGCGCTTCCGCACTTATCAGGTACATTTCAGCCAGACGGCTCATCACTACCGGGTCGGTACCGGTTTGTCCGCTCGGATATTTATTGATACAAGGTTCGGCACCTACATTGATAATGGAAACTTCTTTCCGTTTATCCTTGTCGTCATACATATTCATCACGTCGTTCGTGGGACGATACACATAGCTGCCGTGATTGGGATGAGCATATGTATAGAATAAGGTGGAAATGGTGATATTCGATTCTTCCGCCAGACATTGGAAGGAAAAGATAACTTCCGTGTTGGTCTTTCCACGGAATATCTTGTCGAAGCTATCCAGTTTGTATTTTCCATCCTTTATCAGACCTTCCGCCAGTGCAGCCGCTTCCGTCTTTTTGCCACGTTCGAGCATCACACGGGCTTTCAGTGCAAGGGCGGCATCGCGGGATACATAGTAACAACTGGAAGAAGTCCCCAAGAAAGCAAGGGCTGTTTCGAGTTCTTCCTCAATAAATGCCCACACTGCTTCTTCCGAATCACGGAAAGGCTTGTCCATCGTATTCACTCTTTGGATAGGCACACCACCCCAGCGTGTCACCAGTGAATGATAGATATATGCCCTGAAATAATGCGCTTCTCCGATAATCAGATTCCGCAGGTCGGATTCGGGAAGGTCTTCTACAATGGAGATAACATTATTTACTTGATATAAAGCATTGTAATAGCCGTTCCAACTGTTGGCTACGATCGAATTCAGTGAGGAAAGTACAGAGTTTATCAAGTCCCTTGCATTCCCTGTACTTTGAGTCAAGTCTCCGCCCAATATATCGAATGTAATATATGACTCACGCGCCGGAGAGTTCTGTACCTTATTGTACATTCCCATGCGTAAAGCCGATAAGTCTTTGGGCGTCACACTTCCCGGCGATACGGCGGAGTGGGATTCGATATCAAGCATGCCACTGCATGAAGCCAGCAACAGGCATCCCAGAAATATAGTAATAATCTTTTTCATCATTGTGAGCGTTTATGATTAGAAACTAAGGTTTATTCCGAAATTGACCGAACGGGAAGGCGGCACTCCATACAAATCGACGCCAAAGTACTGCGGGTCCATGTTCTTACTCACTTCAGGGTCCCAGCCGGAGTATTTGGAGAACAGCAACAGGTTGTCCCCTTGCACATAGAGACGCAGACCTTTCAAACAAATCTTTTGTAACATTACTTGCGGGAATGTATAACTGAATGTAAGAGAACGCAAGCGAATGAAAGAGCCGTCTTCAAGGAAACGGGTGGAGTTCTTGCTGTTATGCCCACACAGCGTATTGACCGCACGCGGATATTTATCAGAACTTCCCGGAGCCGTCCAACGATTCTTGGCGACATCTTCCGTAATGGCCATGCGGTATCCGGGACGGGTAGCGGTCACCGCCCATTCGGCATACACATCATTTCCGTACATATACGTAAAGAACACATCCAGTTGGAAACCTTTGTATTTGAAAGTATTGTTCCATCCACCGAAGAAATCGGGATTGGAAGAACCGGTCAGTACACGGTCGTTATCATTGATAATGCCATTATTATCCGCGTCATGATATTTCACGTCACCGGCACGTACACCCAGGTCGTACAATGGTTGCGGCACTTCACCGTCATATTGGTAGAGCCCGTCCATCTGGAACAGGTAGAAAGCTCCCAGTTCCTCACCTACTTTCAAGGCGCGGTTAGAACCTATCGGAAGCAAGTCGTCTCCCAGCAGTTTAGTCAATTTGTTTTTGTTGTGGGAGATGTTGAAAGAGGAAGTCCAGTTGACTTTCCCTATATTCAAATGGCCGTTGATGGAGAATTCCACACCGTAGTTCCGCATGGAACCGATGTTGCTGGTGATACTGGTGAAACCACTTGTTCCATGCAAGGGCATTGAATAAAGCAGGTTGTTCGTATTCTTCAGATAAATATCGGCTATCATATTCAGTTTGCCGTTCCAAAAGCCCAGGTCGAAGCCGAAGTCATACTGGTCGGCAGTTTCCCATGTCAGTTTGTTGTTTCCCATGCTGGTGACAGCCATACCGCTATTATTGCCGTAGTTAATGCCGCCGGACATTAACGGTTGCCAGGCATAATTGCCGATTCCATCCTGATTTCCGGTCTTACCATAACTCAGGCGGAACTTCAAGTCTGTCTGAGGGAATTTCCAGAAAGATTCTTTCGAAACATTCCAACCTAAAGAGACAGAGGGGAAATATCCGTAGCGGTCGGAAGGGGCAAAACGGGATGAACCGTCCGAACGCATAGTCACATTCAGAATGTAACGGTCTAAATAAGACAGGTTGATACGTCCGAAGTAGGACTCCATGGCAAACTCGGAGATGCCGCCCGAAGCATTATAAATTTCGGAAGCCGTGCCGACCGTATCGAATACCGGAGACGGAAAACCGCGTCCGTCGATAGAAGATGTACGGGTGGACATCTTCTGGAAAGAATGTCCTAGCATCAAACCCGCTTCAAAATCACCGAACTTATCATTATAGTTGAATACATTCTCTATCAATAAGTTCTTCACCAGGCGGTTGTACTCCACAATACGTCCGCCGCCTGCTCCATAAGGATGATTCTCATTGTAGTACACATAGTCATACGTATATCCGATGTCGGTGCTGACAGAGTTTTTCAGACTGAACTTCTTGTATTTTAAGTCTGCATTGAACGTTCCTAAATAACGGTAGGTATCAATATAGGATACTTCTTCATTCAGAATCTGAAGTGGATTATGACGTGCCAACTCGTCGGTTCCACCTAAATAATAGTCACCGTTCGGTTTGTACGGACGGTCGAAAGGACGTTGTTCAACGGCACGGGCTACGATGGTAGAACCGATATTGGCTCCCGGAACACGGTTGTTTTTCAGATAATTACCGCTGACATTGGCGCCGACTTCCAACCAGGAAGTCATTTCGTGGCTAATCTTGGCTTTCAGATTGATTTTGGTTATGTCATTGGTCTTGATTATACCTTCCTGATAATTGTAGTTGGCTCCCACATAGAATTTTGTTTTCTTGCTTCCGCCGGAGAAGGAGAGGTCTACATTGTAAGAATGTCCCACTTGAGTAATCAAATCCAGCCAATCCGTATCGGGTAATCCCTGGAATGGGTTGGAGATAGGCACTACATACCCTGCAGAACCTACGGTATAGCCATTCTGACGGTTATAACGTTCGACTCCGTCGTTATAAGTTTCCACATACAAGTCAGAATCCGCATATTTAATGCGTCCTTTATTGGCGAATTTGGAGATTCCCGTACTGACATTCAAACGAATATCCGAACGGCCTTCCTTACCGGATTTGGTTGTAATCACCACCACGCCATTCGTTGCCCGCGAACCGTAGATAGCTGCCGAAGCGGCATCTTTCAATACTTCAATAGATTCGATGTCCGTCAGATTCAATACTGCCATCGAGCTCAAATCTTCCCCCATATTGAATAAGGAAGCGTTACTGTTAAGGATGGGAATTCCGTCCACCACGTACAGAGGTTCGTTACTGGCACTCAAAGAAGCCGCACCGCGGATACTCATTCGTTCGGAACTTCCCAAATTGCCGGAGCCGGTCGATACCGTAACCCCCGCCACTCGTCCTTGTAGTAATTCGCTCGGAGTCAACACCGGACGCATATTCGATTCGCTGGGCTTAAAAGAACTGATTGCATTAGTCACCAACGCCTTACGTTGTGTGCCGTATCCTACAACCACCACTTCATTAAGTGCTTTTGAATCTTCGCCCAAGGTCACATTGATAGTCTGCTGTGCTTTCACCGGATATTCCATACTCTTATATCCGAGGAATGAAAAGACCAAGGTTGCATTATCGGGAACTTCAAGGCTATACTTGCCATTTATATCAGTGATTGTACCGATGGTAGTGCCCTTAACCGACACATTGCATCCTACGATGGCTTCGCCCGAATATTCCTTCACCAGACCGGTTATTCTTTTCTTGTGTTGCACAGGACTTAGCGCTTCAGCTTGTTTTTTCGTAAGGATGATGTGTTTCCCTTCCATTGTATAGGAGAACTCCGTACCCTTCAGTGCATCCAGCAGCAGACTTGCCACTGTCCCATTCTGAGTGAAAATAGATACTTTCCGTTTCAGACTAACCTCACGTTCATTGTAAATAAACAAATAGTCTGTTTGCTTTTCAATCTGCCTGATGATTTCAGCCAATGTTGCGGTTCCTTTATTCATCGAAACTTTCTGATTTTGCGAATAGCCGTTCAGGGCATATGTCTCAAGAATAATGAATAACAGGAAAAAGACAGTTAACCTCATAATTCTTAAAATTTGAGTACAGTGTGTTTTTCTATGGACAATACGCCCACACCAAAGATTATTTTTCATATCTTTGCCTAGAGTTATTAAGTTAATACATAAAGATTTGTAACAGATGTCGAGTCTTTTTTATTGACTTCTCACATATCGGTAAGTGTTGCAGCATTTACCGATATTTCTGTTTTGAAAGGGCTGGTTCTCTTGCTCTCATTCCGGGTGTTTCTTTTTTAGATTAAATACTAGGGTTGATTTAATAGATAATTATCTGATTTTTCTCATCGTCCTGTATATAGTTGAATTTGACGTACTTCTGCAATACCTTCATCACGTGCTCGATTCCTTCTTTCTGACGGAACTTACCGGTACACGGGCGGGAAGCGATTTCCTCGTTCTTATTAATAATCTTCACTTCATAATATTGCTCCAATTTCCTGAAGACAGTTTCCAGCGGTTCATCCTTGAAAGAATAGATACCCATTCTCCACAAGAAATCATTGTCCGATGAGAAAGTCTCCTTATAGAGTTTGCCATCTTTAACTTCTACCTTTTCATGAGGTTTCAAGGTCATTTCATGTTGTGTATCGGGCTGATACACGGTAACTTTACCTTCAATCAAAGATGTCTCGAATAAACCGGAGTTTGGGTAGGCAGAGACATTGAAGGTGGTTCCCAATACTCTGATATCGTATTTCTCCGTTTCTACAATGAAAGGATGCTTCTCGTTATGTGCCACTTCGAAATATCCCTCTCCTTCCAGAATCACTTTCCTCTCTTTGGAATGAAATCCGGTTGCCGGATATTTCAAGGTAGAGTTGGAGTTCAGCCAAACAATTGTTCCGTCAGCCAAGACCAGACTAGCCCTTTGTCCTGCCGGGACGGTCATAATTTGCATTTCGGCAGAATGTTCTATCCGGTATTCCTGATATTCCTTATGGATAATAAAAGCAACCATGGCAACGACCGCCGCTATCTTTATAGACGCCCAAAGGTAACGCATCACAGGTTTCTTGTTCTCTGTTTTTTCTGCCTGTAAGTTTCCATTCCATATAGTGGCATTGTAAACACGGTGCAACTGCATCAACTGTTCCCGATTTTCTTCGCTCTCCTTCATCCAGCGTATCACTTCCTTTTTTTCTTCGGGAAGTGCGTCACCTGCAATATATTTATTCAATAGTTTCGCGTCCATACCTTTTCTTAGGTTTATATATAAACTCTTTGTGGGCTTACATATATAAGACACGCCACTTGCAAAGTTCACTAGTGGAAAAAATAAAAAAAGTGCGTTATTAACCGTTTATTTGTTCCCCGGTACCGGAAGGTGTGTTCCTCGGTGCCGAAGGAGTGCTTCACCGGTGGATAACTTTATTAGAAAAATAATAAGGTATAAAGATAATCTTTCAGGTTCTTTCTCAATTGTTGCAGCGCTTTACTGATATGATAATCGGCTCCTTTCACTGTGACATTCAGCGCTTCGGCAATCTCCTTCACCGATTTGTTCTCATACCGGCTCATCATAAATGCTTTTCTTGTCTTTTCCGGTAATCCGTTCAAAGTACGGTTCACAATATCGGTTATTTCTTCAGAGAAAAGTCGGTTCGGGTCGGAAGAGTCCAAAGAAGCGATGCGAAAATCAAGTTCGTAGAGTTCATCAGCCAATATACTTTCACGGGCTTCCATTCGCAGATGTTCATTTCGCATATGATTCAATGCCTGGTTCTTTACTACGGTCATCAGGAAAGCATGGATATTTTTCACATCTTCGGTTTTCATCGTAGTCCATAAAGTTATCATGGCTTCGGAAGCTATATCTTTGGATAACATTTCGTCATGAAGATAAGACTTAGCAAATAAGAAGCAGCGTTGATAATACTCCATATAGATATTATCAAATGTCATTCCAGTGTTTATAGTATCATCCAGTCTTCCCATTTTTGTGGATTTCTCTCCTAGTTTTTATATTGGTTGGTGAAGCAAAGATAACCAAAAGAAGTTAGCTGCCAAAAAGCAGTATAGAAAAGTAAAACCATAAAGAAAAAAAAGTCCGGATGCCACTACATTTCTATTGCAAAAAAGTCCTCATCCATACTTCACTGAAATATTTTCGTAATATCTGCCTTTCACTTCCGCTTTTTTTCGTACTTTTACCCCTTGTTGGGAAGAAGTTCCTTTCCAACCCTTGAGAACAGAAAAAGAAAAAACAATATATAAAATGAATCACAAATGGAATTATCGACCCATTACACCCGAACAGGCAGAGACAAGCCAGACATTGGCCCAGGAATTAGGGATTAGCCCGATTCTTGGACAACTTTTGGTACAGCGGGGAATTACGAAGGCAGCAGATGCCAAGAAGTTTTTCCGCCCGCAGTTGCCCGACCTGCACGATCCGTTCCTGATGAAGGATATGGATATTGCAGTAGAACGTCTGAACAGGGCGATGGGAAAGAAAGAACGTATTCTAATTTATGGAGATTATGACGTAGACGGTACTACTGCTGTGGCATTGGTCTACAAGTTTATTCAACAGTTCTATTCGAACCTTGATTACTACATACCCGACCGATACAACGAAGGGTATGGTATTTCTAAAAAAGGAGTGGACTACGCCGCTGAAACCGGTGTGGGACTGATTATTGTACTCGATTGCGGAATAAAAGCAGTAGAGGAAATCACGTATGCCAAAGAAAAAGGGATTGACTTTATCATCTGCGACCATCACGTGCCGGATGATATTCTCCCGCCTGCCGTAGCCATTCTAAATGCCAAACGCCTGGACAACACGTACCCGTACACCCACCTTTCCGGTTGTGGAGTCGGTTTCAAGTTTATGCAGGCGTTCGCCATTAGTAACGGTATCGAATTCCATCACCTGATTCCGTTGCTCGACATCGTAGCCGTGAGTATCGCATCGGACATCGTTCCGATTATGGGTGAAAACCGTATTCTCGCCTACCACGGTCTGAAACAACTGAACAGTAACCCGAGTATCGGCATGAAGGCCATCATCGATGTATGCGGACTTTCTGAAAAAGAAATTACTGTCAGCGATATTGTGTTTAAAATCGGACCGCGCATCAATGCATCGGGACGTATTCAGAATGGGAAAGAAGCAGTAGACCTGCTGACGGAAAAAGACTTCTCGGCGGCACTTGAGAAAGCCGGACAAATCAACCAGTACAACGAAACCCGGAAAGACCTCGACAAAAGTATGACGGAGGAAGCAAACAACATCGTTGCCAATCTGGAAGGATTAGCCGACCGCCGCTCTATTGTGCTCTACAACGAAGAATGGCACAAAGGAGTGATCGGTATCGTAGCTTCCCGTCTGACGGAAGTGTATTACCGCCCTGCCGTGGTACTGACACGGACGGATGACATGGCGACAGGTTCCGCACGTTCTGTTTCCGGCTTCGACGTATATAAAGCAATCGAGCATTGCCGCGACCTGCTGGAAAACTTCGGAGGACATACATACGCCGCCGGACTATCAATGAAAGTGGAGAATGTGGATGCTTTTACCAAACGGTTCGAAGACTACGTTTCACGGCATATCCTGCCGGAACAAACCAGTGCCGTCATCGAAATTGATGCTGAAATCGACTTCAGGGATATTTCTTCCAAATTCTTCAACGACCTGAAAAAGTTTAATCCTTTCGGTCCCGACAACACGAAACCCATTTTCTGCACTCATCACGTCTATGATTATGGAACAAGCAAAGTGGTGGGACGCGACCAGGAACATATCAAGCTCGAACTGGTTGATAATAAATCGAATAATGTAATGAACGGTATTGCGTTCGGACAGAGTTCGCACGTGCGCTATATCAAAACGAAACGTTCGTTCGACATCTGTTACACCATTGAAGAAAACACGCATAAGCGTGGCGAAGTTCAACTTCAAATCGAGGATATAAAGCCGATTGAATAAGTATCAGGAGATATTAAAACAATATTGGGGATATGACTCCTTCCGCGACTTGCAGGAGGAGATCATCACCAGTATCGGCGAAGGCAAAGATACACTGGGGCTCATGCCTACCGGAGGCGGTAAGTCCATCACCTTTCAAGTGCCTGCTCTCGCCCAGGAAGGAATTTGCATTGTCATTACTCCGCTCATCGCCCTGATGAAAGACCAGGTGCAGAACCTCCGCAAACGCGGTATCAAAGCCCTTGCCGTATATTCCGGCATGACGCGGCAGGAAATTCTCACTGCACTTGAAAACTGCATCTTCGGTGATTACAAATTCCTTTATATTTCTCCGGAACGTCTGGACACGGACATATTCCGCACCAAACTGCGGTCAATGAAAGTCTCTATGATTACGGTTGACGAAAGTCACTGTATCTCACAATGGGGATATGACTTCCGCCCCGCTTACCTGAAAATTGCCGAGATACGGGCGCTGTTACCGGGAATTCCGGTACTGGCACTGACCGCCACCGCCACTCCGGAAGTGGTGAAAGATATTCAAGCCCGCTTGGATTTCCGTGAAGAGAATGTTTTCCGCATGAGTTTCGAGCGGAAAAACTTGGCGTATATGGTACGGCAAACAGATAACAAGACTCAAGAACTGTTGCATATCTTACGAAAGGTACCGGGCAGCGCCATTATCTATGTCCGCAACAGACGACGGACCAAAGAAATCACCGAATTACTGGTAAATGAAGATATCACCGCCGACTTTTATCACGCCGGACTGGATAATGCCGTAAAGGACCTCCGTCAAAAACGCTGGCAAAGCGGAGAAGTTCGCGTGATGGTAGCTACCAATGCCTTTGGCATGGGGATCGATAAGCCTGATGTGCGTATCGTATTACATCTTGACCTCCCTGATTCTCTCGAAGCCTACTTTCAGGAAGCCGGACGTGCAGGAAGAGACGGTGAGAAAGCGTATGCCGTAATCTTATATACTAAAACGGACAGAACGACGTTACACAGGCGTGTAGTGGATACTTTTCCCGATAAAGAATATATCCTCAATGTGTACGAGCATCTGCAATATTACTATCAGATGGCAATGGGCGACGGTTTCCAATGTGTACGTGAATTTAACCTGGAAGAGTTTTGCCGGAAGTTCAAATACTTCCCGGTTCCGGTAGACAGTGCGCTGAAGATACTGACTCAAGCAGGTTATCTGGAATATACGGACGAACAGGACAACGCTTCCCGTATTCTTTTTACGATTCGCCGGGACGAACTGTACAAACTGCGGGAAATGGGAACGGAAGCGGAAGCTCTGATACAGATGATTCTCCGTTCTTACACCGGAGTGTTCACCGATTATGCCTATATCAGCGAAGCCACCCTGTCCGTACGTACCGGACTGACCCGCGAACAGATTTATAACATATTGGTCACGCTTACCAAACGTCGCATCGTAGATTATATTCCGCACAAAAAGACTCCTTATATTATATATACACGCGAACGGCAGGAACTTCGTTTTGTGCACATCCCCCCTGCTGTCTACGAAGAGCGTAAAGCCCGGTATGAAGCTCGCATCAAGGCGATGGAAGAATATGTCATTTCGGAGAATGTGTGCCGAAGCCGGATGCTGCTCCGCTACTTCGGAGAGAAAAACGAGCATAACTGCGGACAATGTGATGTTTGCCTTAGTCACCGTGCAACAGATACGCTGACCGGGGAGTCTCTTGAAGAACTGAAAAAGAAAATAGCAGAATTACTTGCCCAAAAACCGCATACGCCGGCAGAAATAGCCGAGAAAATAGAAGCGGAGAAAGAGAGAGTCAGTGAAGTCATCCAATATTTATTGGAGGAAGGTGAATGGAAGATGCAGGATGGAATGATACATATTTCAAAATAAGTTACTACCTTTGCAAGGTAACTCAAAAATAACACAGTCATGCCGAACTTTTTTAAATCTTTCTTCTCCGGTAAGTCGGAAACTCCGGAAAGTGAAAAACAGAAAAACGATCAGAAAAATTTCGAGATTTTTAAATACGACGGTTTACGTGCGCAACGCATGGGACGTCCGGATTATGCAGTAAAATGTTTTACAGAAGCTCTTGCCATTCAGGAAGAGTTTGAAACAATGGGCTATCTTAGCCAACTCTACATTCAGATGGGAGAAACGGCAAAAGCCCGCGAACTGTTGGAAAAAATGGCTGCCATGGAACCTCATCTCACGAGTACTTTCCTGACACTGGCAAATGTATGCTTTATCCAGGAAGATTATCAGGCCATGGAAGAGGCTGCCAATAAAGCAATTGCCATTGAGGAAGGAAATGCCGTAGCTCATTATCTGCTAGGAAAAGCCCGTAAGGGACAAAACGACGACCTAATGACCATTGCCCATCTCACCAAAGCGATCACTTTGAAAGACGATTTCATCGAAGCCCGCCTGCTACGTGCAGAAGCTTTGCTGAACCTGAAACAGTATAAAGAAATGATGGAGGATATAGACGCTGTACTTGCTCAAAATCCGGAGGAAGAAACTGCCATGCTCCTGCGTGGAAAAGTGAAAGAATCCAACGGTCAGGGCGAAGAAGCGGAAGAGGATTACAAACTGGTGACGGAAATAAACCCGTTCAACGAACAGGCTTACCTTTACTTAGGACAACTTTATATCAATCAGAAGAAGCTGACGGAAGCCATCGGACTGTTTGATGAAGCCATCGAACTGAATCCGAACTTTGCAGAGGCCTACAAAGAACGCGGACGTGCTAAATTACTGAATGGTGATAAGGATGGTTCTGTAGAGGACATGAAGAAATCTTTGGAACTGAATCCGAAGGAGGAAGCTGGTCTGAATGGAGAATTCAAAAACTTGGGACCGAAACCGGAGGCACTGCCGGGAATCTTTTAAAATAAGACCGAAAGCCTATCATTATATAGTGTAGGAACTATCAGAAACGACGGATTGACATCAACATTGATAAGGCTGAAAGCCTTCCATTATATAGCGTAGAAACCATCAGGACGGATTGACATCAACATTGATAAGGCTGAAAGCCTTCCATTATATAGCGTAGGGCATCGCCCTACGTATTTATAAAACCCAAATACAAGCCCTGAAAGGGCGGAACATGAACTAACTATATGCCACAATCCCTATCAAAGAACTATATTCATCTGACTTTCAGCACTAAATACAGGAAGGACAGTATAAACGAGGATAAATTATCAGAAATATCCAAATACATCTCCGGCATTCTGAAAAACATAGACTGCCCACCTATCATAGTAGGCGGATTTACCAATCATATACATATCCTATGTATTCTCAACAAAAACATCGCATTATCCAAAATGGTAGAAGAAGTAAAACGTAGTTCGTCAAAATGGATAAAAAGTTTAGGACCCTCATATCATGATTTCTCCTGGCAAGAAGGATATGGAGCTTTCTCAGTCAGTCAATCAAAAGTTGAGACTGTAACTCGATATATTCTGGGACAAAAAGAGCATCACAAAAAAATGACCTTCCAAGATGAACTGAAAATGTTTCTAAAAGAATATCAGGTTGAATATAATGAAGAGTTTATATAGAATCATACTATGAAAGACGTAAACGTCCAAGCAGTTCCGCCCTTTCAGGGCTTATGTTAGGTGTATGCTTTTACGTAGGGCGATGCCCTACGCTATATAATAGAAGGCTTTCAGCCTTAATGAAAGAAAAGGCTACACGCAAACCAGAGAAAGACGACATGTAAAGCTCAAAACAGAATGACCTTTTCATTTGTTTTTGATGAAAAAACAAAAAAAATATCGTTTTTTGTTTGCATCTAACAGAAAATTATTACTTTTGCCCCAGAATTAGAAACCAAAGCAAAAAACAAAGATTCGAATGAAATCATTTACTTATGCATATTACTTCTTTTTTTACTTTTACTTTAGCAACAAAGTAGAGCGGGAGTTTGTATGTATCAAGTGACAGTGATGCTTAAGGACTGAATAGAGAAATCAATCATATGAATCCCGCTCCAATATGGACGCGGGATTTTTTTATATAATACATTAAAACAATGAAAAAGATAGCAATTCAAGGAACACTCGGCTCATATCATGATATCGCCGCACACAAGTACTTCGAGGGAGAAGAAATAGAGTTAATCTGTTGTGCCAACTTCGAAGACGTGTTTACTTCGATACGAAAAGACAGCCAGGTTATCGGAATGCTAGCCATCGAGAATACAATTGCGGGAAGCTTGCTGCACAACAATGAGTTGCTGCGACAAAGCGGCACACAAATCATCGGTGAATACAAACTGCGTATCTCGCACAGCTTCGTCTGTCTCCCTGATGAGAGTTGGGAAGACCTGACTGAAGTCAACTCCCACCCTATCGCCCTGATGCAATGTCGCGAATTTCTGAATCAGCACCCACAGTTGAAAGTAGTGGAAGGTGAAGATACTGCCCGCAGCGCGGAAATCATCAAGAATGAAAGTCTGAAAGGCCATGCCGCTATCTGCTCCAAAGCAGCAGCCGAACGTTACGGCATGAAAATTCTTCAGGAAGGCATTGAAACGAACAAACACAACTTCACCCGTTTTCTGGTAGTTGCCGATCCCTGGCAAGTGGACGAACTCCGCCAACATCATGTCAACGCAACCAACAAAGCGAGTATGGTATTCACTCTTCCGCACACAGAAGGTAGTCTGTCACAGGTTTTGTCTATTCTATCGTTCTATAATATCAATCTGACAAAAATCCAATCGTTGCCAATCATCGGACGGGAATGGGAATACCAATTTTACGTAGATGTGGCTTTCAACGATTATCTAAGATACAAGCAATCTATTGCCGCAATCACTCCATTAACCAAAGAACTTAAATTATTAGGCGAATATGCAGAAGGAAAGTCAAACGTATAAAATCGCTCCTGCCGACAGATTGGCAAGTGTTAGCGAATACTACTTCTCAAAGAAACTTAAAGAGGTAGCACAGATGAATGCTGAAGGAAAAGATGTCATCAGCCTCGGTATCGGAAGCCCCGATATGCCTCCTTCAAGGGAAACCATCGAAACATTGTGCAACAATGCTCATGATCCTAACGGACACGGTTATCAACCGTATGTAGGTATCCCCGAACTGCGCAAAGGTTTCGCCAATTGGTATCAACGCTGGTACCGAGTGGAACTGAATCCGAATACGGAAATACAACCATTGATCGGTTCGAAAGAAGGAATCCTCCATGTTACGCTGGCATTTGTCAATCCGGGTGAGCAGGTGTTAGTCCCAAATCCGGGATACCCCACCTATACTTCTTTAAGTAAAATACTTGGCGCGGAAGTTATCAACTATGACCTGAAAGAAGAAGACGGCTGGATGCCCGACTTTGAGGCACTGGAAAAGATGGATCTTAGTCGTGTAAAACTGATGTGGACCAACTACCCGAATATGCCGACAGGAGCCAATGCTACTCCGGAAATCTATGAGCGTCTTGTTGATTTTGCCCGCCAAAAGAATATCGTGATTGTGAACGACAATCCGTACAGCTTTATCCTGAACGATAAGCCTATCAGTATTCTAAGTGTGCCGGGAGCCAAAGACTGTTGCATCGAGTTCAACTCTATGAGCAAGAGTCACAATATGCCCGGCTGGCGTATCGGTATGTTGGCATCGAACGCAGAATTCGTACAATGGATATTGAAAGTGAAAAGTAATATCGACAGCGGTATGTTTCGTGCCATGCAACTGGCTGCAGCAACTGCTCTTGAAGCAGAAGCAGACTGGTATGAAGGCAATAACGAAAACTATCGCAACCGTCGTCACCTCGCCGGTGAGATTATGAAAACATTGGGATGCACCTACGACGAAAAGCAAGTAGGAATGTTCCTCTGGGGAAAGATTCCCGCTTCCTGCAAGGATGTAGAGGAACTGACGGAAAAGGTGCTGCATGAAGCAAGAGTGTTTATCACTCCGGGATTTATTTTCGGCAGTAACGGAGCAAGATATATTCGTATCTCTCTTTGTTGTAAAGACAATAAACTGGCGGAAGCACTGGAAAGAATAAAAAGAATATAGGTTTCTGTTGTTCTCTCTTCAAAAAAAAGAAGAAAACAGCAGCATAATGAGACAGAACAAATTCAACGAAAACAAGTTATTAAAAGAATAAAAACAAATAAGAATATGGAACTCGAATCAATTTTATTACCGGGCATTGAAGCTAAAAGACCGATTGTCATTGCCGGCCCTTGTAGCGCAGAAACTGAAGAACAAGTAATGGATACAGCCAAACAACTGGCTGCAAAAGGACAGAAAATATACCGTGCCGGCATCTGGAAACCGCGTACCAAACCGGGAGGTTTCGAAGGTATCGGCGTAGAAGGTCTTGCCTGGTTGAAAGAGGTAAAGAAAGAAACAGGAATGTATGTTTCTACGGAAGTAGCAACAGCCAAACATGTTTACGAATGTCTGAAAGCGGGAATCGATATTCTTTGGGTAGGTGCACGTACCACTGCCAATCCCTTCGCCGTACAGGAAATCGCCGATGCGCTGAAAGGTGTTGATATCCCCGTATTGGTTAAGAACCCGGTGAACCCGGATCTCGAATTATGGATCGGAGCACTGGAACGTATCAACAACGCTGGTTTGAAACGCCTGGGTGCTATCCATCGTGGTTTCAGCAGCTATGACAAGAAGATCTACCGTAATCTTCCCCAATGGCATATTCCTATCGAACTGCGCCGCCGTATCCCTAATCTTCCGATTTTCTGTGATCCGAGCCATATCGGTGGAAAACGTGAATTAGTAGCTCCGCTTTGCCAACAGGCGATGGACTTGAACTTCGATGGTCTGATCGTAGAAAGCCACTGCAATCCGGACTGTGCTTGGAGTGATGCGTCTCAACAGGTTACTCCGGACGTACTCGACTATATCCTCAATCTACTGGTGATCCGTACTGAAACGCAATCTACCGAAAGTCTGGCACAACTCCGTAAACAAATTGACGAATGTGACGACAATATCATTCAGGAACTATCAAAAAGAATGCGCGTAGCCCGCGAAATCGGTACTTACAAAAAAGAGCATGGAATCACCGTTCTTCAAGCCGGACGTTACAATGAAATCTTGGAAAAACGTGGCGCGCAGGGCGAACAGTGTGGTATGGACAGCGAGTTTATGAAGAAAATTTTCGAAGCCATCCACGAAGAATCGGTTCGTCAACAGATGGAAATTATTAATAAATAAAAAGCAGCCTCTCCACTAACCCTCTTCCAAAGAGAGGAAAGAAAGTAACCTTACTGTTCATATTGACAAGAGTAACTTTTAGTCTGTTCTCCTTGGGAGAAGGTTAGGGAAAGGATTTTTAAATAAACATTATGAGAATATTAATCCTTGGAGCCGGCAAAATGGGCTCTTTCTTTACTGATATATTAAGCTTTCAACATGAAACGGCCGTGTTCGACGTCAACCCGCACCAGTTGCGTTTTGTCTATAACACGTATCGTTTCACCACATTGGAGGAGATTAAGGACTTTGAACCGGAACTGGTTATTAACGCCGTTACAGTGAAGTACACGCTGGATGCCTTTCATAAAGTATTGCCTGTGTTACCGAAAGACTGTATCATTAGTGACATTGCCTCTGTAAAAACAGGACTGAAGAAGTTTTATGAAGAAAGCGGTTTCCGTTATGTCTCCAGCCACCCGATGTTTGGCCCTACTTTTGCTAGTCTTAGTAATCTAAGCAGCGAAAATGCCATCATCATCAGTGAAGGAGACCATCTGGGAAAAATATTCTTCAAAGATCTCTATCAGACATTGCGTTTGAACATCTTCGAATATACGTTCGACGAACACGACGAAACAGTAGCTTACTCGCTTTCTATTCCGTTCGTATCGACTTTTGTATTTGCTGCCGTAATGAAACATCAGGAAGCTCCGGGAACTACGTTCAAAAAGCACATGGCAATTGCCAAAGGCCTATTAAGCGAAGACGACTACCTGCTTCAGGAAATTCTATTCAACCCACGCACTCCGGGACAGGTAGCCAATATCCGCACGGAGTTGAAGAATCTTCTCGAAATTATCGAGAACAAAGATGCGGAAGGAATGAAAAAGTATCTGACTAAGATTCGGGAGAAGATTAAATAATCCATTATATAGAGAGGGATCAGGGGAAATAATAATCTTCCGTGTGCCTCTCCGGTTACAGAACCATCCCTTATATAGGCAAGATTTTACGATCCTCTGCATACTTTTTTGTTTGCAGGGGATTTTTTTATGTGTACCTTTGTATCCGCAAAAACGGATTCACAGGAGAAAGAATGATAGATCAAGTTACCATAGACCGAATATTGGACGCGGCACAAATTATGGATGTCGTTTCAGATTTTGTCACCCTGCGCAAACGTGGTGTCAATTACGTCGGTTTGTGTCCGTTCCATAGTGATAAAACCCCTTCTTTTTATGTCTCTCCCGCCAAGGGATTATGCAAATGTTTTGCTTGTGGAAAAGGTGGAAACGCAGTGCATTTCATTATGGAGCACGAGCAGATGTCATATCCGGAAGCGCTGAAGTACCTTGCCAAGAAATACAATATTGAAATCAAGGAGCGGGAATTAAGCGATGAAGAGAAGTTTGTGCAAAGCGAACGTGAAAGTCTGTTTATCGTCAATAACTTTGCGCGCGATTATTTCCAAAACATACTAAAAAATCATATAGACGGGCGTAGCATCGGTATGGCTTATTTCCGCAACCGTGGTTTTCGCGATGACATTATTGAGAAATTCCAACTAGGCTACTGTACTGAAAGTCACGATGCATTCGCCAAAGAGGCAATCCAAAAAGGATATAAAAAAGAGTATCTGGTAAAAACCGGACTTTGCTACGAAACGGACGACCACCGATTGCGAGATCGTTTTTGGGGACGTGTAATTTTCCCTGTCCATACGCTTTCCGGTAAAGTGGTGGCTTTTGGCGGACGTGTACTTGCCAGTGCAACGAAAGGGGTTAAAGTAAAATACGTCAATTCACCCGAATCGGAAATCTATCATAAAAGTAACGAATTATACGGTATATATTTTGCCAAACAGGCTATTGTAAAACAAGACCGTTGTTTTTTGGTTGAAGGTTACACGGATGTAATCTCCATGCATCAATCCGGTATAGAGAATGTGGTTGCTTCTTCGGGAACAGCCCTTACACCGGGACAAATCCGTATGATTCACCGGTTCACCAACAATATGACTGTGCTTTACGATGGTGACGCAGCGGGTATCAAGGCCTCTATCCGGGGAATTGACATGTTATTGGAGGAAGGTATGAATATCAAAGTCTGTCTTCTTCCCGATGGGGACGACCCGGACTCTTTTGCCCGCAAACATAACTCAACGGAATTCCAGGCTTTCATCTCTGAACATGAAACGGACTTTATCCGCTTCAAAACAAACTTGCTGCTGGAGGATGCAGGAAAAGATCCCATCAAGCGTGCGGAACTGATTGGTAACTTGGTGCAAAGTATTTCTGTTATCCCGGAAGCGATTGTCAGAGATGTCTATATCAAAGAATGTGCACAGCTACTTCATGTAGAAGATAAGCTGTTGGTATCGGAAGTTGCCAAAAGACGGGAAACTCAAGCAGAGAAACGAGCTGAACAGACGGAACGGGAACGCCGGATGGCTGAAAGAACAGCTACAATGTCTCAAGGGACACCGTCTGAAAATGCTCCGATGCCCAACGGAGATATTCCGTTGCCTCCTGAAATAGATAACGGATATACAGAGGTTCCTCCCTCTCTGCAGGAAGACAACTATGCATCTTTTATCCCCCAGGAAGGAAAGGAAGGACAAGAATTCTACAAATTCGAACGGCTGATATTACAGGCAGTAGTTCGTTATGGAGAAAAAATCATGTGTAACCTGACTGATGAAGAAGGAAACGAGATTCCGGTAACCGTTATAGAATATGTGATTAATGATTTGAAAGAAGATGAGTTAGCTTTTCATAATCCGTTGCACCGCCAAATGTTATCGGAAGCTGCTGCACACATGCATGATTCCAATTTCATTGCTGAACGTTATTTCCTGGCACATCCTGATCCGGTAATCAGTAAATTGAGTGTGGATTTGATTAATGTGCGGTATCAGCTTAGTAAATACCACTCCAAATCCCAAAAGATCGTAACGGATGAAGAGCGTCTCTATGAAATGGTTCCGATGTTAATGATTAACTTCAAATATGCAATCGTAACGGAGGAATTGAAGCACATGCTTTATGCCCTGCAAGATCCTGCTCTCGCCCATGATAATGAAAAATGTGATTCGCTTATGAAACGCTTTAATGAGTTGAAGACCGTACAAAGCATCATGGCAAAACGACTGGGTGACAGGGTTGTTCTGCGATGATTCCCCATCGGTGCCGAGAGATGTCTTCATCGGTGCCCCCCCTCTTCATCGGTACCGAAGCCTGTCTTCCCCGATACCGAAACCCAATAGCGTTTCTTACCAGGTTTTCTCTACAAAGTCCCGTGTTGAATCAGATTCATAAACTCTTCACGAGTCTTTGCCTGATTGAAAGCCCCGGTAAAATCCGAAGTAGTAGTAATAGAGTTTTGTTTTTCTACACCACGCATCTGCATACACATGTGTTTGGCTTCCACTACCACCATTACACCCAATGGATTCAGTGTTTCCTGAATACACTCTTTGATTTGCAGTGTCATGCGTTCCTGCACTTGCAGGCGATGAGAGAATATATCGACTACACGGGCTATCTTGCTCAACCCGGTGATATAGCCGTTAGGAATATAAGCCACGTGCGCCTTCCCGTAGAACGGCAACATGTGATGTTCGCAAAGGGAGAAGAAATCGATATCTTTCACAATCACCATCTGACTGTATTCTTCCTGGAATTTAGCAGAGCGAAGCACTTCATGAGGATCCATGTGATACCCTTTCGTCAAGCTTAACATTGCTTTAGCCACCCGTTCCGGAGTTTTCAGCAACCCTTCCCGTTCGGCATCTTCACCCAACAAAGTTATAATACTACGATAATGACTCTTCAACTCCTCCAGATTCGGAGAAATAATTTCTTCTTTTTCTAACATGATACGATTATAAAGGAATATTGATCTGGTCTCTTACAATAGAAACCTCTTTGAACACACCGGTAGACTTCAACCGACGCATCATTGCGTCCGCCTCTTCAATGCTCCGGAAATCACCTACACGACAAAGCCAACGAGGTGGATTGAACGAAGTATATACTGTCAATTCAGGGAAATACTCTTTAACGCGTGATGCTACATGATAAGCATCATTCTTAGCCTGACGAGTATTATTACCGGCATACGCCTGTATTCTGAATCCGGAAGTCTTTATTACTTTCTGTTCACCTGTTGCAGGACGTTCCATCCCTATCAGAGCCTCAATACGGGGATCTTGATGAATAGTCACCTTTCCTTGTCCCGGAACGTTACGTTCCAGACTTTTGACAATGCCCTGTGCCTGTACACCGACAACTGCCAATACCAACAACAAAGTAAGTAAAGCTAGTTTTCTCATTCTATAAATAATATTTAGGCACGGATTACGCGGGTTACACAGTTTTCGAAATCTCTTGGACTAAACGATACCGTGTAATCCGTGAAATCCGTGCCTGAAAGAAGTTTTAATTATGCGTTAAAAGCATCAATGATACCTTTGAAATCAGATACTTTCAGAGCAGCACCACCAATCAAACCACCATCAACGTCCGGGTTAGCGAACAATTCTTTAGCGTTAGAAGGTTTGCAGCTACCACCGTAAAGGATAGAAGTATTGTCTGCGATTTCTTTGCCATACTTGTCAGCTACGATAGAACGGATGAAAGCATGGATTTCCTGTGCTTGTTCAGGAGAAGCAGTTTTACCTGTACCGATAGCCCAAACCGGTTCGTAAGCCAATACAATCTTAGAGAAGTCTTCAGCCGACAGAGAGAATACAGATTCCATTTGTGCAGCTACCACTTCGTTCTGCTTGTTAGCTTCGCGTTCTTCCAACACTTCACCGATACAGAAAATCGGAGTCAGACCGTTAGCCAAAGCCAATTTTACTTTTTCTTCAAGGATAGCAACTGTTTCACCGTAGTATGCACGACGTTCAGAGTGTCCCAGAATTACATATTTTGCACCAGTAGAAGCAACCATTTCAGCAGAAACTTCACCTGTATAAGCACCTGATGCTTTGTCTGCACAGTTTTCAGCACCTACACCAATCTTAGCAGCGTCTACCAACGGAGTAACAGAAGCCAAGTGGATGAACGGAGTACAGATGATTACATCACAGTTAGGCTTTTCGTTAGCCAATGCTTCGTTCAGTTCTTTAGCCAAAGCGATACCCTCTTGAAGGGTTTTGTTCATTTTCCAGTTTCCTGCAACAATGTTCTTTCTCATTTTGTTTTTTTATTTTAAAGGGTTAATAAATTTACGATCGGACGATTGACGATTGAACGATTCAGCTTAGTGTTCGTTACAGAGGGTCGCTCGTTATCATTTTTTCTTATTCTTGTTCTTCTATTCCTTGATTTTTTGTTTCCGGTTCTTTGCTTTTTATCTCTTCTTCTTGTTGCTTCCGCTTCGCGGTTTTCCGTTCCCGGCGGCGAACGACCAAAACATCCACCCCAAGCACTAACAACAATGGAATAACAAACCATAAGAATACATATCCTACCGTATGAGTGTCACTGCTCACCTTCTGCTTTCCTAACGACAGATTTTCCAGTTTGTCCGTCAGCACATATTCATCCGGTATATCCTCATCGCTCCATTTATTCAAAATTGTTCCGTTCTTAATCAGTATCAATCCCGGATTGGAACGAACCATCGTCTTTAATGTAATATCATCCATCTGACAGAAAGGATATTCGGCTCCCGTCTTGTCCTTCCACAGTTCTATCTGTTCCTCCGGTGAAGAAGTGAGGCAATAAAATTTGTAGCCATGCTCCACCGAATAGTCATATATTTCATTAATCAAATCAATGTTACTATCATCCGCCTCTTCAATCCGATGGGCAACCAACAGGAAAGTATATCCTATATCCGTCAATACATCGTCTGTTATATCTTCCCCCGTATTCAGATCTATCATAGAAAAATCATGAATAGCCGGTTCATATCCTTTTTCCTTAAGGATGGTACGCGTATCGACAAATGTCCAGGTACTATCCGGATAGTTATCCAACGTAAATTCTTTCTGCTCTCCGTTCTTCTCCAGGATAAAGATGCTTTCATATACGCTTGGTTTGGCTCCTTCGGGCATTGTCATTCCTTCCAGGATATTCTTTCCGATCTTGTAAGGGCGAAAGTCTAAAACAGGCAAACGGTCCAGGCAATAGAACGATAAAGTAAACACAAAAAACAGCGTATAGAGAGAAACCAGCCACTCCATCTTCACACTGATAAAACGAATCAGCATCCTCCTGTGACGGAAAGCCATTATTGCCGCAAACAGCAGAATGATATTCTTTCCAAATGTTTCCCAATTCGTCAATACCCAGGCATCACCAAAACAACCGCAGTCCGAAACCGGATCAAAGATGGCAAGATACAAGGTCAGTGGCGTCATGAAAATCATCAGCATCAAAGCCAATGAAGTAGCCAATGTTCTTCTTGTTGCAAAGAACAAAGAGATGCCTATAAAAAACTCAACGGCAGATAAAGTGATACCTCCCAATAAAGGGAAGAATGAAGGGAACCAGGAAGCCATTCCGAATGCAGTCAGATAATCCTGTATCTTATACTGGAAACCCAGCGGATCAACTGCCTTTACAAATCCGGAAAAGATGAACGATGCCGCCAAAAGAAAGCGACACATATTCGCCACTACCTCCTGAATGATATGTAAGTTCTTATCCTTCAAATTCTATCTTAATCAGTCCGAAAACAGAGTAATTAATCATATCCATATAATTGGCATCAATTCCTTCTGATACCAATGTATTGCCGGCCAGGCTCTCAATCTGCTTGGTACGGTAAATTTTCATCAGAATCAAGTCTGTGTAAGAGCTGACACGCATGCTCCGCCAGGCTTCATCATAATCATGATTCTTGGCAAGCATCAGTTCTAATGCCTCTTTTGCATACTTATCGTACAAAGCCATCGCTTCTTCATTGCTGATGTCGGCAGACTCAGCATACCCCAGTTCCAACTGGATAAGTCCGATGATGCCATAATTGACAATCGCAATAAACTCGGCACGGATTCCCTCGTCAATCAGGGTTACTCCTTTGGTTTCAATACTTCGAATCCGATTGGCTTTAATAAAAATCTGGTCAGTCACCGAAGCCGGACGCAGGATACGCCATGCAGGTCCGTAATCGTGCAGCTTCTTGGAAAATAAGTCACGGCACAAAGCGATGACATGTTCAAATTGTTGCTTGGTATCTTTCATCTTCTTCCAAATAGTGCGCAAAGGTAACAATAATTAAGTAAAAACAGAAAGAGGGCACTCTAAATTATATTAAAGTGCCCTCTCCTAAAGATATTGTATTACTGTTTTATAAGCTATATTTTTTATGAACAACGCAAAACCTGTCCGATACGCAAAGTAGTGGTCGGTTTGATACGGTTCAGTTTGCAAAGTGTACTGACTGATACGCCACGCAATTTAGCAATGCGGGACAATGTATCGCCACTCTTCACCTTGTGATAACGGATGGTACCGTCAGCCACTTGAGTATCATGAGAACCAGCACGCTTCACGCCTTTTGCTTTGCGGAACGTATAAGTATCGGCAACGATATCTTGTTTCGGGAAGTCGAACATATAAATCGGATTAATTGCAATCCCCAGGAAGCGGGTTTCGAAATGAAGATGCGAACCAGTAGAGCGTCCGGTGTTACCACCCAAACCGATTACTTCTCCGGCTTTCACTAATTGGTTTTCTTCAACCAATTGTTTTGATAAATGACCATACACTGTTTCCAATCCATTATCATGACGGATAACGACATATTTTCCATATCCTCTACGCTCATATTTTACGATACGTACTTTACCGTCAAAAGCAGCTACGATAGTATCACCTATATTCACTTTCAAGTCCAACCCATTATGCATTCTTCTCCAACGAGGACCGAAAGGCGAAGTAATTTTTGTACTTGGAGTTGGCATATGGAAACCTGTCAGGTCGATTGTATACGTATCAGGGATAATAGCATTTCCGTAAGCATGTACATACTGGTTGTTCCAGTTTGGATAAAGACTTAGGGCGGGATATTCGGACTGTTCGGCACGGATTTGCTTCTGCAAGGCCAAAGAGTCTACTGATTTTAATTTCTTGTCTATCGGTGCTTGGCGGGCAATCAGGTCTTGTGAGAAAGAGCTCAGACTGACCATAGCCGCAACAGCGACCAATCCTGTTTTAATAATGCTAAAATTCATTCCTTCTTTGTCAATTCAATTAATATTCGTCGTTTGCATACAGGTAATCAAATGTAGCCTGCTTGTAATCGAATATTTCTTCCGGTTTAAAAAATCTCGTTAATTCAATAGCTGCAGTCTCCGGAGAATCGGATGTATGAACGATATTCTCTTGAAAGCTCATACTATAATCCCCGCGAATGGTGCCTGGGGCAGCTAAACGTCCATTAGTCGGTCCCGCCAACGTACGGACTGTTTGAATAGCATCCACACCTTCGAAACAACAAACAATGACAGGAGTTGTCATCATCGAATCTTTCACACGCTGAAAGAAAGGTTTGCCGCTAAGGTGGGCATAATGTTCGCTTAACAATTCATCAGTCAGTTGCATCATCTTCATGCCGGCCAACCGTAATCCTTTACGTTCAAAGAGATGAGTAATCTCACCAACCAATCCCCGTTGAAGGGTACATGGTTTTAAAATGACCAGCGTTTTTTCAAGCATAATACTCGACTTTGCAAATGGTTAAACAATACATTTACTAAAAAAATTCTCCCAAAGGTAGTATTTTCCTGTGAAATGGCAAGGGAGTTATTAACTATTTTTCAGATGCTTAGTGCAAAAAGAGGGAATAATTGTTCCGTTAAACTCCTATAAATAGGGAGGATAGGGACAAAATATGTTTTGCAACACATTTACGCAAATAAACTGCATGTTTAACCGTTTTTCAACTTATGGCAGCCCAGTTAACATTCGTTTTCCGCAAGGCTTTAAGCTGCCGCCACAAGATTTCATTCTCGGGATTCTGTGCCGCAGGGTCTTGTTCCACAATACTTTCAGCTATGGCACGCACGTATTGCAACAGTTGCCCGTCGCGTACAATATCCGCAATCTTCAAATCGAAAGCGATGCCGCTTTGCTGCGTACCTTCAAGATCACCGGGGCCACGCAATTTCAAATCGGCCTCAGCTATTTCGAAACCATCATTGGTGCGTACCATGATTTCCAATCGTTTCCGGGTGTCCTCCGTCAACTTATAATTCGTCACCAGAATACAATAAGACTGTTCCGCCCCACGTCCTACCCGGCCACGCAACTGATGCAACTGCGAAAGCCCGAAACGTTCTGCATTTTCAATAATCATCACCGAAGCATTCGGGACGTTCACTCCGACTTCAATGACGGTAGTGGCCACCATGATCTGCGCTTTGCCCGAAACAAAAAGCTGCATTTGCTCATCCTTCTCGGCTGGTTTCATTTTGCCATGCACTTTACAAACCGTACATTTGGGAAACTCTTCCAGAATATGTTGATATCCTTCTTCAAGATTCTTCAAATCAATCTTTTCGCTTTCTTTAATCAGCGGATAAACAATATAGACCTGGCGTCCTTCTTCAATTTGTTTGCGCACCGAACGATACATACTTTCCCGGCGGTTATCAAATTGGTGGATGGTAGTAATCGGTTTTCTTCCGGGTGGAAGCTCGTCGATAATAGACACGTCCAAATCACCATACAATGTCATTGCCAAAGTACGTGGAATCGGGGTAGCAGTCATCACGAGCACATGTGGAGGTTGAACATTCTTACTCCAAAGGCGGGCGCGTTGTGCCACGCCAAAGCGATGCTGTTCGTCGATAACAACGAAACCTAAAGAAGAGAAATTGACAGTATCTTCAATAACGGCATGCGTTCCTATTAATATCTTCACATCTCCGGTCAGCAATCCGGTCAGAATCGCTTCCCGCCTTTTGCCTTTAATAGAGCCTGTCAGCAGTTCGACACGGATATCCATGCCAAAGAGCAATTCTTTGATCGTTTCATAATGCTGGTTCGCCAAGATTTCGGTGGGCGCCATCATGCAAGCCTGATAACCGTTATCCAACGCCAACAACATACTCATCAAGGCAACCAGTGTTTTCCCGCTTCCTACATCTCCCTGCAAGAGGCGATTCATCTGCCTGCCACTGCCGACATCGTTCCGTATTTCCTTCAATACCCGCTTCTGTGCACCTGTCAGTTGAAAAGGAAGATTCTTTGTATAAAATGTATTGAACACATCTCCCACTTTCTCAAAGATATATCCACGATATCTTTTTTGTCTGTCTTTGGCGTAGCGGAGGATATTCAGTTGAACATAAAACAGTTCTTCGAACTTAAGGCGATATTGCGCCCTGCGAAGCACATCGGGATTGGTCGGGAAGTGAATATTCCGGAGAGCTTCCGTCAAAGGCATCAGATGATGTTCCGCCAGCAATTTGGAAGAAAGTGTTTCAGGCAGAGGCTCCTGTATTTGTTGAATCACCGTTGCCATCATCTTCTCAATCGCGTGAGAGTTGAGGAAACTGCGCTTCATCTTCTCCGTCGTATTATAATAAGGTTGCAGTCCCACCGAAGAAAGTTTCAAATCTTCCGGCTTGTCTACATCGGGATGCGCCACATTGATACGTCCGTTGAAAACAGTCGGTTTGCCGAAGATGATATATTCCTCGTGCAGTTTATACTTACCTAAGATATACTTAATGCCTTGAAACCACACCAAATCCACGACTCCCGTACCATCCGAAAAGTGCGCCGTCAAACGACGTTGACGTCCTTCGCCAATGGTTTCGAAACCGAGAATTTCTCCTTTCAACTGGATATACGGCATATTGCCATCTATTTCGTGAATGTAATAGATGCGGCTCCGGTCAATATATTTATAAGGGAAATAATAAATTAAATCGTGCAAGGAGTAGATTTCCAACTCCTTATTTAATACAGCGGCTTTTTGAGGGCCTACACCGGAGATAAATTTTATGTCGCGTGTGGCTAAATCGAACATTTATAAAAGGGCACTCCCTACTTTTAAATCGAAAGGAGTCGTTATTTTTATATTTTCACGGTTACCTTCCGCCAGATACACAGGTATTCCCATTGCTTCGACAACGGAAGCGTCATCTGTAAAGAAGGGAGTAAATTCTTGTGCATAGGCTTGTTTCAACAACTCTACATCGAAAACCTGCGGTGTTTGCACCAGCTTGTAATCATTCCGGCTGACCGTTTCACTTCCGGCATCTGTCAGATGGCGAAGTGTCTCTACCACATCCACCACAGGAATCACCGCTTTCTGCACTTTTGCCAAGTCATAACAACGGCGAATCACCTCTACCGACACAAACGGACGTACGCCATCATGCACCCCTACCAGTCCCGGCTCCTGCACCAGTGCCAGACCGTTCTTTACAGAGTAAAAACGTGTTTCGCCTCCATCGGCAAGGGTATGTTCCACCGCAAAGCTGTGTTTTTGGCAAAGTTGCTTCCAAAAGTCCTGCTGTTCCCGTGGAAGCACTACTATGATTTGAAGTGTTTCGTCATATCTCCTGAATACTTCCAGGGTATGCATCAACACAGGTTTATCACCCATGGGAAGGAATTGTTTCGGGAGGTCACTTCCCATTCGCAAGCCCTTTCCACCGGCGACAATGATTACATATTTCTTCATGGACGGTTTAGCGTTTAACACACATCGCTTCTACCAGTTCGTCTACTTTTTCTTTACCTACCAACAGGTCAACGATTGTCAAAGCAAATTCCATGGCAGCACCCGGTCCCATACCGGTAATGATGTTTCCATCACGTACGACAGGTTCATTTACACATTCTGCACCATCCAGATATTGTTCAAAACTCGGATAACAGGTAGCCTTCTTTCCTTTCAGCAGCCCCAGCTTACCCAACACCATCGGAGCAGCACAAATGGCCGCAATAGGTTTACCTTTTGCGGCAAAATCAAGAATCAATTTACGCAACCCTTCGTGCTTGTCAAGTGTGGCAGCTCCCGGCATTCCTCCCGGTAACAACAACAGTTCAGCATCGAAGAAATCGCAATTCTCGAAGTTGATATCGCAAAGGACGGATACGTCATGTGCTCCCACTACAATTTCATCCGGTGTAACGGATACGATTTCTACATTAAGTCCGGCACGTCTCAACGTGTCAATAGCAGTAAAGGCTTCAATTTCTTCAAAACCATCTGCAAAAAAAGCGTATACAGTTCCCATAATCCTTTATATATTTGGTTAATGATACTATCTCAAGTTAAAATAATAGGTGATTGTCCCTGTCTGGTTATTCACCCCATCTATCGTATTAAAACGGGCTTTCTTCGCTGCGTCCTCCGCTGCCTTACGCAAAGCGGAATTTACCGTATTCGTTTGAGGGCTAATACTGGTCGATATCACTTGCCCTGCAGGATTCACGGTGATATTCACCACTACACGTCCTTCTTCCTGCACATTATATACAGGCTTCGGCAAACTGCCCGTACCTAAAGAACGTCCGCCAAGGTCAAATGTTCCGTAACCTCCGGTTCCGGTCTTCGCTCCGGTAGAAGAATTTCCCTCCTTGCTACCTTCGGTTCCCGTACCACTAGCCGCTGTTCCTTTATTTCCTGTCATTTGCGCTCCCTTTCCAAACGCACCGGACACCCTCTTTCTGGCAGCTTCTTCGGCAGCCTTACGTTCACGTTCCGCTTTTTCTTCTGCCAGTCGTTTCGCTTCCGCAGCTTTTTCGGCTTCCGTTTTCTCCGGCTTCTTCACCGGTTCTTTCGGCTTGACCACCTCTTTAGGTTTCACCGTTTCTTTTTTCGGTTCTTCCGTCTTAGGTTTCAGGGTTACTGTTTCCTCTTCAGTCTGCGTCAATAAATCCTGTTCCGAAGGAAGTTCCGGTGCTGTTTCCGCGGGTGCTGCCGCATCTTCATCCATGATATCCACGTCTACCAGAGAGGAATCATCGAAGCCACTTGCTGCGTCTACATTTCCCATCATTACAGGCACTCCGCCTGCATCTTCATCCGGTTGAGGGACAGTAAAGCTCACCAGAATCAAAAGAGCAATCACTGCCACATGCACCAACAGTGCACCCAGCGCTCCTATGTATTCACCCTTTTTTCTTCTGTCCATTGTTTCTTATTTATTTTCAGGCGGGCGTGTAGCCAACACCATCTTAAAATGATTCTCGTTTGCAATGTTCAATACCCTTACGATCTCACGGTAAGGTACCGATTCATCCGCATACAATGCCACGTACATTTCCGGCTCCTTCTCTGCGCAACTCTGCAAGAATGAAGTCAGATCGTTCAGCGCCACCGGCTGCTCTTTTTCATTGCCGAAAGCGGCATAGAAATTCAAGTCTTTATCGATAACCACTCTTGTCAGCGGTTTGGCCGAAGTCTGCTGCTTGCCTTGCGGCAACAAGACTTTGATAGCATTGGGCGACACCACCGTAGAGGTTATCATAAAGAATATCAGCAACAGGAAGATGACGTCCGTCATGGAAGCCATGCTGAAATTGGGCGATACTCTATTTCTTCTTTTTAATCCCATCAGCCTATTATTTTGCCGGCTCGTTCAACAAGTCCATGAACTCCATTGTACGAGACTCCATTTTATTTACCACACGGTCTACCAGCATCACCAGATAATTGTAGGCAAACATAGCAATGATACCGACAATCAGACCACCGACCGTAGTAATCATAGCTTCATAGATACCACCAGAAAGCAAAGTGATATCAATGTTTCCGCTTCCGGCATTCGCCATTTCATAGAATGCACGTACCATACCGGTCACCGTACCGAGGAATCCGAGCATCGGAGCACCTCCGGAAATAGTTGCCATTACAGTCAATCCTTTTTCCAGCTTTGCCACTTCAATATTACCTACATTCTCAATAGCTACCTGTACATCGTTAATAGGACGTCCTAAACGGCTGATCCCTTTTTCTATCATACGTGCCGAAGGGGTGTTTATCGTACGGCAATAGTTAATAGCCGCTTTGATCTCACCGCTATGAATATAGTCTTTAATCCGCTCCATAAACATCGGGTCCTCTTTTCCTGCCTTGCGAATCATGTAGTTACGTTCAAACAGGATATAGAAACAGACAACCGACAATACACCCAGCACAATCATAATCCATCCACCCTTGATAGCCATATCAAGCATGTTCATTTCAGGAGCGTTCACCTCCGTCAATACGGGGTTGGCAGTAGCCAGCGAGTCGGCCATATTCATAGCCCCTTGGGCTAACAAGATCATTGCATTCATGAGCGTAGACAGTTTTTATATTCCTGAATGGTACGTTCGAGTCCCAGATACAATGCATCGCTAATCAACGCATGTCCGATGGAGACTTCATCCACCCAAGGAATGTTTTTATAGAAATAATTTAAATTAACCAGACTCAAGTCGTGTCCGGCGTTCAATCCGATACCCAGTTTACGGGCAGTCTTCGCGGCTTCGATAAAAGGAGCGATGGCAGCTTCCGGATTCTTCGGATAGTTCGTTGCGTATGGTTCGGTATACAGTTCGACACGATCCGCTCCCGCTTTTGCTGCATATTCCACCATTTCAGGATCGGCTGCCACAAAAACAGAAGTACGAATACCGGCGCTGTTAAACTGATCGAGCACTTCAGTCAGGAATTCCAGATTTGCTTTGGTGTCCCAACCGGAATTAGAAGTAATCTGTGAAGGATCGTCGGGAACCAGAGTTACCTGATGCGGTTTGACTTTCAACACCAGGTCAATAAATTCCGGAGCGGGATAACCTTCGATATTAAATTCCGTGCGCAACAAAGGGCGCAAATCATATACATCTGAACGACGAATGTGGCGTTCATCGGGACGAGGATGAACAGTGATACCGTCTGCACCAAAAGATTCACAATCAAGCGCTACCTTTACTACATCGGGGACATTTCCTCCGCGAGCATTCCTTAGTGTGGCAATCTTGTTTATGTTTACACTTAATTTAGTCATAGTTCTACGTTATATTTGCCGCAAAAATACAAATATTATTATTAGTTGCCTAATAATACGAAACGCATTATGGGTTCTTTTTTGGTTATTTAAAGTAGAAATCCAAGAAAAAATGCCAAATTTGCATCCTGAACTAATGATGTTGCTTATGAAATTTGCCATTTTCGGAAATACTTATCAGGCTAAAAAGTCTTCTCATGCGCTAAGGTTGTTCCAACTATTGAGAAGGCAGAAAGCAGAAATCTGTATGTGCAGGGACTTTTATCAATTCCTGACTACAGAGCTCAAAATGGACATCCATGCCGATCACTTGTTTGACGGAGATGATTTTGATGCCGATATGGTAATCAGTATCGGAGGCGACGGAACATTCCTGAAAGCTGCCCGCCGCGTAGGAAGAAAAGGAATTCCTATTTTGGGAATTAACACAGGCCGTTTGGGCTTTCTGGCAGATATTTCTCCCGAGGAGATGGAAGAAACGTTCGATGAAATCCAAGCCGGAAGATATAGTGTGGAGGAACGAAGCGTGCTTCAACTCATCTGTGACGAAAAACGTCTTCAGGATTCTCCTTATGCTCTCAATGAAATTGCAATTCTTAAACGGGACAGTTCGTCAATGATTAGTATCCGAACAGCAATCAATGGAGCCTATCTGAATACTTATCAGGCTGACGGACTGGTTATTGCAACTCCTACCGGCTCTACCGCTTATTCATTAAGCGTAGGCGGCCCGATTATGGTTCCCCATTCCAACACGGTTGCCATTACTCCGGTAGCTCCGCATAGCCTCAACGTCCGTCCTATCGTTATCCGTGACGACTGGGAAATCACATTGGATGTGGAAAGCCGGAGCCATAATTTCCTCGTTGCTATTGACGGGCGAAGCGAAACCTGCAAAGAAACAACTCAACTCAAGATCCGCCGGGCAGATTATAGCATAAAAGTAGTCAAACGCTTCAATCATATCTTTTTCGATACACTCCGCAGCAAAATGATGTGGGGAGCGGATGGAAGACGATAGATGGGAAACTAATCTAACGTAAACGTCTGCGAACCAATCAGATTACCACCTTCGAAGATATCAACGCGATAGTTTCCGGCATATAAGAATTCTTCTACATCCCAGAATACATTCACGTTCTGTTCTTCTCCGTTATATTCAATATATTTCTTGATGGAGTAAACCAGTGTACGGTTTTCATAAGGGAAAGTATTGGATGCACTCTTAGTCAAAACATCATTATCCGGTTTGGTTATACGTATATAAATGGTACGTTCCCCGTTTTCAGCAGTTATATTCTTCACGATTGTGAAACTGATAGCCAATTTCACCACATCTTTCACCTTCTTCGCCACTTTACCGCGTTTATTGCGTGGTTCGATACGAATATTAGTTGCATCGAGTTGTGCGGCTAACGTCACCTTCTTATCCAGATTTTTCTTTTCTTCGGAAAGGTTACTGATTTGTTGTGAAGCCTGATTATATTTTTGTGTTACTTCTGCAATGACCTGTTTCTGCTGTGCAGCCAGTTTATTTAGTGAATCAATCTGATTAATATAACCAACCATTACTTTACGTAAGGTAGCCAATTCTTTCTTTAAACGACGAATCTCTGTTGCATTCGAACTCTTCACAGTACGAAGTTCTTCTAATAGACGTTGGGTCTTTAACTGTTCCTGTTCTAACAATACTCCTAATGAGTCATTAGTAACCTTAAACTTCAATTCATCATATTCTTGCACAAAACGACTATATTCGTTTTCCAGATCTTCCTTATCCAATTGGAATTCCTGCACTAACTCCCGATTAGCTTTTTTTTCGGTAAACAATAAATAAGTAATACCAATAATAGCTATCACCAAGATAGCCACGGCCGCAATAAGAAGGCTTTTTTTACTCATAGTTTCAGTTGTGAATTGATAACGTGCGCAAAAGTAATCATTTCGCAACAGAAGTCAAGTATAAAAAGTGAGAGTTTTTGAAAAACTCCCGACTAATCTATGCAATTTTAATTTATTAACCAGTCAACCAGGCCGAACCGACAGACGCAAAGTACCCCGACTGATTCTCCTTTATGATCCTAAGCGGCCACTGACATTACCTGATCGAAGCAGCCTTATTTGCGACTTTTACCTCGTTTGCGTACTGGTTTTGAAGCAAATGATACTTTAGCAAACAAGTATTGAAATTATTTTTTAATGAAGCGGTAGCCCGAGAAATAATATAGAATTCACCTAACGTACAAACGTATGTTATCTACCGTGTGAATGTCCGTTACCCACCGGGCGAGCATCAATAACCTACCAGACAAAAGGCGGTCATCTGCCGGACGAACAGTTCATGAGGGACACGAGAACAGAAACGACACCGACGAAGTGATCCAAACCGACAACGGCAGCAGCCAAAGCCATCTTCTCTGCCCAGTATTATTGCTATTGTTTATAACAGAAATAATACTTTTACTTACTCTTCTTTACTTTACTCTTCTCTACTCTACTGGTTTTCATTGGGTTTTTCCCCTTTACTGGCGGGCGTTTCAGCGCTTTGTAACACCCTCTCCGAACACCCTCGTTTTTGTATCGTTTTCGTTGTTTATTCTCCGCTTCTCTTCCACGCTTGCCAACGGCTTGTTCGACCACTTTTTTTTCATGATAGCTATCCATTCCGGAGAACTTAGACCTTTAACTAAAATTATTACGGAAAAATTTCTTTAATCAGGATTATCGTTGTAATTTTGTCGCGCTAAAAGATAAAACAAATTATCAACTTTTTAAATATATAGTATTATGTCAAAAGTAACCGTAGTAGGCGCAGGTAACGTAGGTGCTACATGTGCAAATGTACTTGCTTTTAATGAAGTAGCAGACGAAGTAGTAATGCTGGACGTTAAAGAAGGCGTTTCAGAAGGTAAAGCAATGGATATGATGCAGACAGCTCAATTGCTGGGTTTCGACACTGCATTGGTAGGCTGCACTAACGACTATGCTCAAACCGCTAACTCTGACGTTGTTGTGATTACTTCAGGTATTCCTCGTAAACCGGGTATGACTCGTGAAGAGCTGATTGGTGTGAACGCTGGTATCGTTAAATCGGTAGCAGAAAACCTGTTGAAATATTCTCCTAACGCTATCATCGTTGTTATCTCTAACCCGATGGATACAATGACTTATTTGGCATTGAAGGCTTTGGGCTTGCCGAAAAACCGTGTGATCGGTATGGGTGGTGCTTTGGATAGCTCTCGTTTCAAATATTTCTTGTCTCAAGCTATCGGTTGCAACGCTAACGAAGTAGAAGGTATGGTTATCGGTGGTCACGGTGATACTACTATGATTCCTTTGACTCGTTTCGCTACTTACAAAGGTATGCCTGTAGCCAACTTCATCTCTGCCGAAAAACTGGAAGAAGTAGCCGCTGCTACAATGGTAGGTGGTGCTACACTGACTAAATTGCTGGGTACTTCTGCATGGTATGCACCAGGTGCAGCAGGAGCATTCGTAGTTGAATCTATCCTTCATGACCAAAAGAAGATGGTTCCTTGTTCTGTATTATTGGAAGGTGAATATGGTGAATCAGATCTTTGCATCGGCGTTCCTGTAATCCTTGGCAAGAACGGTATCGAAAAGATCGTTGAACTGAACCTGAACGAAGACGAAAAAGCTAAGTTCGCAGCTAGCGCAAAAGCTGTTCACGGAACGAACGCTGCTTTGAAAGAAGTAGGTGCTCTGTAATTAATCCCCTTACTTTATATATCAAGAAAGGCTGTTCTTCACTACGAGGAACAGCCTTCTTTCTTTTCTACAGAATCCTACCCCACTATATTTTAAAAAAAGCTAATTCATTTTGCACTTTCAAGTAAAGCTCATACATTTGCATCGTTGTTTATGCAATTATTGTTTAAGTAAACAAGTTCAAAAAAACAGACTACTTCAATAAACAAATTACATGAGAACCGGGTTATTAAATATAGAAGTATCACCTTATTAATATGCAAGATGCGATGAAAAAAGTATTTCTTCTGACAATTCTGCTAAGTCTCACTTTCATAGGAAAAGCGCAGAACTTTCTAAGTCTGGATAGTTGCCGCGCATTAGCTCTTGCCAACAACAAAGATTTGTTGATAAGCAATGAGAAGATAAATGCTGCTCATTATCAACGAAAAGCTGCATTTACGAATTATTTGCCCAACTTCTCGGCAACCGGAGCTTACATGAGAAACCAGAAAGAGTTTTCATTATTAAACAATGACCAGAAAGCTACGCTTTCAGGATTAGGAACTAATCTGGCAGGCCCTATCCAACAGGCTGCAACCGAGATTGTAACAGCACATCCTGAATTAAAACCACTTATTGCTTCCTTAAGCGGAAAACTAGGAGCGGCTCTGCCTGCTCTCGACCAAGCAGGAAACTCTTTAGTGGATGCACTCCGCACAGACACCAGAAATGTCTATGCAGGCGCTATTACATTGACACAGCCTTTATATATGGGTGGAAAAATCCGGGCGTACAACAAAATAACAAAGTATGCCGAAGAGTTAGCTCAAGAACAACACCACGGTGGCATGCAGGAAGTAATCATGAGTACAGACCAGGCATATTGGCAAGTTATTTCGTTGGTTAATAAGAAGAAGTTGGCGGAAGGTTATTTAAAGCTCTTGCAACAGCTGGACGGTGATGTGGAAAAAATGATTAATGAAGGAGTAGCCACCAAAGCGGATGGCTTGTCTGTACGCGTCAAGGTGAATGAAGCAGAAATGACACTCACCAAAGTGGAAGATGGATTGAGCCTTGCCCGAATGTTGCTGTGCCAACTATGCGGTATTGATCTTAGCTCCCCCATCACGCTAGCAGATGAAAATATGGAAGATATTCCATTACTGACAACAGACCCTCATTTCGATTTATCTACCGCTTATGAGAATCGTCCGGAAATACGTAGTCTCGAATTAGCGACACAGATTTATAAACAGAAAGTAAACGTAACCCGTGCCGAACATCTTCCTTCTATCGCATTGATGGGGAATTATATGGTAACCAACCCTTCTGTCTTCAACAGCTTTGAAAACAAATTCAAAGGCATGTGGAATGTGGGAGTGATGGTACAGATACCTATATGGCACTGGGGAGAAGGTATTTATAAAACGAGAGCGGCAAAAGCCGAAGCCCGCATTGCACAATACCAGCTTCAGGACGCACGCGAAAAAATAGAGTTGCAAGTCAATCAAGCCGCTTTCAAGGTAAAAGAAGCAGGTAAGAAACTGGTTATGTCTTCCAAAAACATGGAAAAAGCGGAAGAGAATCTGCGCTATGCAACGCTTGGTTTTAAAGAGGGAGTGATTGCCACAAGTAATGTTCTTGAAGCACAAACGGCATGGCTGTCCGCTCATTCAGAAAAGATTGACGCACAAATAGATGTGAAGTTAACAGAAATCTATCTGAAGAAATCTCTGGGAACACTGAAATAAATAAAAAGCAGAAAAATAAAGTAAAGAACCCAATCAGAAACAACCCAATCCCTAACCAACTCACAATCCATAAAACATAAATCATAAATCATAATTCATAAATCATATGGCACCTATAAAATCACAAAACAGCAATATGCTGCTTGCATTCCTTACTCTACTGGGAGTTATTGCAATCGTTGCAGTCGTTGGCTTCTTCATGCTTCGCAAAGGTCCTGAAATCATACAGGGACAGGCTGAAGTTACCGAGTATCGCGTTTCGAGCAAAGTTCCGGGACGTATATTGGAATTTCGCGTGAAAGAAGGACAAAGTGTCAATGCCGGAGATACGCTGGCCATTTTGGAAGCTCCTGACGTAGTGGCAAAAATGGAACAGGCACGTGCTGCCGAAGCTGCCGCACAAGCACAAAACGCAAAAGCAATCAAAGGCGCGCGTGAGGAACAAATCCAGGCAGCATACGAAATGTGGCAAAAAGCCCAAGCAGGCGTCACCATTGCCGAAAAATCATATCAACGTGTAAAGAACCTCTATGAGCAGGGAGTAATGCCTGCACAGAAATTGGATGAAGTCACTGCGCAACGGGATGCAAGTATTGCTACGGAGAAAGCAGCCAAAGCACAATATACCATGGCAAAGAACGGAGCGGAACGTGAAGACAAGATGGCCGCGGAAGCTTTGGTAAACCGGGCAAAAGGTGCTGTTGCCGAAGTAGAATCGTACATAAAGGAGACTTATCTCATAGCTCCGGCTGCCGGAGAAGTTTCAGAGATTTTCCCGAAGGTAGGCGAATTGGTAGGTACTGGTGCTCCCATCATGAATATCGCCGAACTCAATGATATGTGGGTAACATTCAACGTACGCGAGGATCTGCTCAAAAATCTGACAATGGGTTCGGAATTCGAAGCAGTCATTCCTGCTCTGGATAACAAAAAGATCAAACTCAAAGTATATTATCTGAAAGACTTAGGGACTTATGCCGCTTGGAAAGCAACCAAAACAACCGGACAGTTCGACCTGAAAACATTCGAAGTGAAAGCTTCTCCGATAGAGAAAGTGGAAAACCTCCGTCCGGGTATGTCTGTCATCATTGACAAGTAATCATGAGAGAGAGAGAAAAGAAATATATAGCCCTGTGGCAGGTCATGCAAAGAGAGTGCCGGCGGTTGGTTTCACGCCCGCTCTACCTCTTCTGTATGGTCATTGCCCCACTGTTTTGCTATATATTCTTCACCACCTTAATGGATTCGGGACTTCCCAAGGATCTTCCTGCAGGAGTGGTAGACATGGATGATTCGTCCACCTCCCGCAATATTGTCCGCAACCTGGATGCTTTTTCACAGACAGGGGTTGTAGCTCATTACAGTAATGTGACAGATGCACGCATTGCCATGCAAGAGGGAAAAATCTACGGATTCTTCTACCTTCCCAAAGGTTTATCGGCAGAGGCACAGAGCCAACGACAACCGACAATCTCCTTCTACACCAATTACTCCTACCTGATTGCAGGCTCCCTATTGTTCAGAGACATGAAAATGATGGGAGAACTCACTTCGGGAGCTGCTGCAAGGACTATGTTATATGCCAAAGGTGCAACAGAGGATCAGGCTATGGCATATCTGCAACCGATTGTTATCGATACACACCCACTGAATAATCCGTGGCTGAACTATTCGGTATACTTATGCAATACACTGATACCGGGAGTACTCATGCTATTAATATTTATGGTAACTGTCTATTCAATCGGTGTAGAAATCAAAGATCGTACGGCTCGCGAATGGTTACGAATGAGTAACAACTCCATTTATATTGCATTGGCCGGGAAGTTGCTTCCCCACACCGTAATCTTTTTCATCATGGGTATATTTTATAACGTATACCTGTATGGATTCCTGCATTTTCCTTGCAACAGCGGTATATTTCCGATGATATTTGCCACGCTTTGTCTTGTACTGGCATCCCAATGTTGTGGTATTGTCATGATAGGAACCCTGCCGACTCTACGACTCGGATTAAGTTTTGCTTCCCTGTGGGGAGTCATATCGTTCTCCATTTCCGGTTTTTCATTCCCGGTCATGGCTATGCATCCTGTTTTACAGGCTTTGAGCAATCTATTTCCTTTGCGGCACTATTTCCTTATTTACGTGGATCAGGCGCTCAACGGATATAGTATGGCTTACTCATGGACCAACTATATGGCACTATTAATATTTATGATGCTCCCCTTCTTCGTGGTTCACCGCCTGAAGGAAGCATTGGTTTACTATAAATATATACCCTAAATGAAAGATATAAAATTAAAAGATAAGATAGCTCAAGGCATCAATGACCTGTTTTATATCTGGAAACGGGAGTTTCAGACAACTTTCCGCGACCAGGGGGTACTAATATTCTTTATACTCGTCCCGTTAGGTTATCCGTTGCTATATAGTTTCATCTATGATAACGAAGTAGTGCGTGAAGTTCCTGCTGTTGTTGTAGATGATTCACATTCATCTCTTAGCCGCGAATATCTCCGCAAGGTAGATGCTACGCCCGATATTCAAATCGTCTCCTACTGTGCCGATATGGAAGAAGCTAAACAAATGCTGAAAAACCGGCGTGCATACGGCATCATTTATATCCCTTCGGATTTCAGCGACAATATTGCCAAAGGAAAACAGACACAAGTCAGTATCTATTGCGACATGAGCGGATTGTTATACTATAAATCGATGCTTCTTGCCAACACTGCCGTTTCTCTGGATATGAACAGGGATATCAAAATTGCACGTAGCGGAAACACGACCGACCGTCAGGATGAAATCACTGCTTATCCGATAGAATATGAAGAAATCTCCATCTTCAACCCCACTGCCGGGTTCGCCGCTTTCCTGATTCCTGCTGTATTGGTATTGATTATCCAACAGACATTATTGCTCGGCATCGGTCTCGCTGCAGGAACTGCTCGTGAGAACAACAGATTTAAGGATCTTGTACCTATTAATCGTCACTATAACGGGACGTTACGAATTGTATTAGGAAAAGGATTGAGTTATTTCCTAGTTTATATATTGGTAGCTTTCTACGTACTTTATGTCGTTCCAAGATTGTTTAGCCTCAACCAAATTGGGCAACCCAGTTCATTAATATTATTCGTTGTCCCCTATCTTGCGGCTTGTATCTTCTTTGCGATGACAGCTTCTATTGCCATTCGCAATCGGGAAACGTGTATGCTGATTTTTGTATTCACATCAGTCCCCCTGTTATTTATTTCAGGAATTTCCTGGCCGGGAGCAGCTATTCCTCCGTTTTGGAAGTATGTATCCTACATCTTCCCCTCAACGTTTGGAATTAACGGCTTTGTAAAAATCAACAATATGGGAGCCACTCTTAGTGAAGTAGCTTTTGAATATAAGGCTTTGTGGTTGCAAGCCGGCATTTATTTCCTGACCACCTGTTGGGTATACCGCTGGCAAATACTGATGAGTCGCAAACATGCAATAGAGAGATACAAAGAATTAAAAGAGAAAGCAAACTTATCCAAGCAGATAAGTGATTAATGAGTAAGAATTACAAGAGAGAGAATTAACGGTGTATCCTTTCAATGGGATATGCCGTTTTTTTCAAATAAGAACATGAAAATCCCCCGTTCCAAGAGAGTATAGAACGAGGGATTTTAGAGATATTATAAAGAGAGTATAATAAGTTTAGAACTTGTAACCTACACCGATAGAGAAGTTCATGTTCTTCGGTGCACCGTCACCATCAGCCAATTTAGCCAAACCAAATTCTCCTGATAAGTCAATAAAGAATTTATTAATTTCATAAGCAACGCCTACACCGAGACCTGCATCAAATCTTTTTGCTCCAAATTGATCATCACCGTCACCAAAGAAATCAATTTTTTCATCACCAATTTTACACTTACCAGCAATACCAAATGCAAAATAAGGACCAGCTTTCACTACAATATTCTGGTTATCAGCAATTGCAAATCTTGCAGCAGCCAATACCGGAATCTCCAAATACATTGGATTCATTTTCACTTCATCCTGTTTAGCACCTTTTTGAGTGAACATCAACGAAGGTTGAATAGACCACATATCAGAGAACTGATATTCCATGCCAACGCCTACATTGAATCCAATCCTCATGTCAGTATCCATATCCCCAGTAAAGTTACTCATGTTCATACCAACTTTGGCATTCCAAGAAATCTGAGAATAAGAAACGATAGAAACAAGTGCAAATAGCACAAAAATCAAACCTTTTTTCATATCATTCATTTTTTAGTTTGCCTTCCTCTTCCCTTTGGTTGGCATTGTTAGTTAATAGTTCTGTTTGAAGTGTGGGGAATTATTCGCAACCGGTTAAAGTATTGAAACACACCCTTCCGTATTTAACGTATGTTTTGTAGCCGCAAATATATTTCATTTATTTTATATAAAAAAATCCTTGATAGTCTATTTTTTGCATAAAGGTTATTAAAGAGTGACTATATAGAAAAAAATAATGTTCATCCGGTCTTTTTTTATGCTTAAATAATTTCCGAATAACAATGCAATTAAAATATTCTTGCAAGATTTATACATTTACAATTATTAACCGACTAGCTATTGCTTGTTTACGAAATATTCGTAGATTTGCGAAGTATTCGTAATTAAACAACATCTCCATGGAAAAGTTAACTATACAAGAAGAAGAAGTAATGATCTACATTTGGGAGTTACAATGCTGTTTCGTAAAAGACATTGTTGCAAAGTATACGCAACCGGCACCTCCTTATACCACAGTAGCATCTATCGTAAAGAACCTCGAGCGGAAAGGATATGTCACACCGAAACGTGTGGGTAATACCTACCAATATACTCCTGCCATTCGCGAAAATGAATATAAACGCCATTTTATGAGTGGCGTAGTTCGTAACTACTTTGAGAACTCTTACAAAGAAATGGTTTCTTTCTTTGCCAAAGACCAGAAAATTTCGACCGATGATCTCAAAGATATTATCGAACTCATTGAAAAAGGAAAAGAAAATTAATAGAAAACATTCATCACCATGACTCCGGAACTAGCTTATTTTCTAAAGATAAATGTAGCGATAGCTCTGTTCTATGCATTCTATCGGTTGTTTTTCCATAAAGACACCTTCTTCCATTGGCGTAGGATGGCTTTGCTATGTTTCTTTGCCATCTCCATGCTTTATCCCCTATTGAATATTCAGGGATGGATAAAAGCTCACGAACCGATGGTGGCAATGGCAGATCTTTATGCAACCATCCTGCTTCCGGAGCAAGTTGTGACTCCTACACAAGCGACTGTCATAAATTGGCAAGAGGTTATCACGCAGTTCGCTAAAATTATTTATTGGAGCGGAATGTTATTACTTACCGCACGTTTCTTCGTACAACTGGGTAGCATCATCCGATTGCATTTCCAATGCTCAAAAAGCAATATACAAGGAGTACGCGTACATCTATTAAAAAAAGAAACAGGTCCTTTTTCTTTCTTCCACTGGATATTCATACACCCGCAATCACATACGGAATCTGAAATCAGTGAAATCATTACGCATGAAGAGACCCATGCCCGACAATACCACTCGGTGGATGTGCTTTTCAGCGAAATAATGTGTATATTCTGCTGGTTCAACCCATTTATCTGGTTAATGAAACGGGAGGTCAGAGGAAACCTCGAATACATGGCAGACCATCGTGTATTAGAAACGGGACATGATAGTAAATCATACCAGTACCACTTATTGGGACTGGCACATCACAAGGCTGCAGCAAATTTATCAAATAGTTTCAATGTTTTACCACTCAAAAATCGTATTAAAATGATGAATAAACGAAGAACGAAAGAAATAGGAAGAACCAAATATCTGATGTTTCTTCCCTTAGCTGGCATCTTGATGATTGTCAGTAACATCGAAATGGTAGCACGTACTACTGAAAAATTTGCAAAAGAAATGATGGGACAAGTAACGGAAGAAGTTGCCATGCAAGCTGAAACCACAAATATTCCCGAACTTTCTACAAGAGAAATTCAAGAAATCAGCCTTCCGCAAGGTACAAAAGGAAAGGAAGTAACGGAAACACAAATCAAGAGTGTACCGGATTCAGTTGTCTTTCAGGTTGTAGAAGAAATGCCGGATTTTCCGGGAGGGATGAAGGCATTGATGGATTACTTGTCTAAAAATGTCAAATATCCGGCTGAAGCACATGCAATCGGTGCACAAGGACGTGTAATTGTAAGCTTTACTGTTAAAAAGGACGGAAGTATAGCTGACACAAAAGTAGAACGAAGTGTCAATCCGTATCTCGACAAAGAAGCCATGCGTGTCATTGCTGCCATGCCTAAATGGCAACCTGGCAAACAAAGAGGGGAAGCAGTAAATGTAAGATTTACAGTTCCCGTTGCTTTCAGACTATCCGATCCAGAACTACCCAAGGCGGAAGAGATCAAACAGTCTGATCTGGACGAAGTAGTTGTAGTGGGATACGGTCCACAGGAAGATTCAACTCCCGGTGCAGTAGGTGTGAAAGGAGAAAACGCAGATCAGGCTTTCACTGTAGTAGAAACAATGCCCAAATTCCCGGAGGGACAAGCCGGGTTGATGCGTTATCTTGCTAGAAGTATCAAATATCCTGTCATTGCTCAAAAAAACAAAGAACAAGGCAGGGTAATCATACAAATGATTATCGGAACAGACGGTAGTTTGTCAAACGTAAAAGTATTACGTAGCGTATCTCCGTCACTGGATGCAGAAGCCATCCGTGTAGTGGGAAACATGCCTAAATGGGAACCGGGAATGCAAAAAGGACAGGCTGTCCCTGTTAAGTATACCCTCCCTATCACGTTCCGGTTACAATAAATAACTTCCCCGATACCGCTCCCTTTCCTCATCGGTGAGGAACGGGGCGTTCATCGGTGGGGAACCCTCTCCTCCCCGGTGCCGGACGTATCTTTCCCCGGTGCTGAAAAAAGTCATTTCTTTTTCCGTTTTTTACAAGGATAGTTATAAAAAGATCCTTATATTTGTTCGTGTAATAAAACATTATTCACATGAAAAGATTCGCATGGATTATCGGTTTAATATTCTGCACAATCTGCACCATACAAGCCAAAGACAGAGTTATCGAGCGGCCTCCTTTTCTAGCATGGAGCTCCAATAGTATTGAGATTGATAAAATTGTCATGAGTGATACCGTGACAACAGTGTATATAAAGGCTTTTTATCGTCCGAAATACTGGATTAAAATAGCAACGGGCAGTTTTCTGAAAGATAATAATGGAATGCTTTATCCCATCCGAAAGGGAGTTGGAATCACATTGGATAAGGAATTCTGGATGCCGGAATCGGGAGAAGCGGAGTTTCAACTCTTATTTCCCCCAATACCTGAAAATGTAACCAGTCTGGATTTCTCGGAAGGAGACTTCGACGGGGCCTATAAGATATGGGGAATACAATTAGACAAAGATACATTCTATAAACAAAAACTTCCCAAAGAAGCAGTCGTACACAAAATAAATAAGAAAGCGATATTGCCTACTCCAAAGTTGGTTTATGGGACTGCTACACTTAAAGGAAAAATACTGGACTATCAAAAAGAGATGATGCAACAAATGAAGATGCATATAGAAAGTCCTGCATTGAATGTCCACAACGAACAGAATATCATAAAGATCAAAGAAGACGGCACTTTTCAGGCGGAGGTCAAAGTAGCGTCCGTTACAAGTGTAGCATTAGAACTTCCTTTTGGCTGGATCGAGTGTCTGATAGCTCCCAACGAAGAGACATCGCTCATCATCAATACAAAGGAACTATGCCGTAGACAGGCGCATCTGCAAAAAAAGGATAAAACGTATGGAGAACCTGTATACTTTAATGGTTATCTGGCTAGTCTGCAACAAGAATTAGCTTCCGTAGATATAGATATTGTATTGAAAAGCGTTTATTACATGGATATGTACAACGACATTGCCGGGAAAAGCGCAGATGAATACAAGGCTTATGTATTGGAGCGTCTTCCATCCATTCGAAAAGAAATTGCACAATCCCCATACAGCAATGCGTGTAAAGAGCTATTAAATATTCAGGTAGATCTGGCAGCGACTGGTAAAATCGCCATGACGGAGAGAGAACTAAAATCAGCATATATCACTGTTAATAAACTGAATAAAGAACAGACCGACGACTATTTCTACAATACCCGCATTGATATTCCTACAGGATACTATGACATATTGAAAGAGTTCACTTCTATCAACACTCTGAAAGCGCTATACGGTAAATATTACGCATCAACAATATACTTGATAAGTTTTCTGCCAAATTCTTTAGATGTACTTAAAGAGACACTGGGAACGGGACAGGGACCCTTATTCGATAACATTAAATTTAATAAGCTGTATCAATCCATAAAGGATTTTACCCCGTTAACAACAGAGCAGAATGCCGAACTAAAAACTTTTTCTTCCCCGGCATACGCAGAGATGCTTACCCAAACGAACAAAGAAATAATAAAGAAAATAGAATTAAACAAAAGAAAGACAGGCTTCACTGTAAACGAGACGGGACAAGTCTCCAATGAGGACTTATTCCCATCCATTATCTCTAAATTCCGTGGACACACGTTGTTAGTCGATTTTTGGGCAACTTGGTGTGGCCCTTGTCGCACAGCCAATAAAGCCATTACTCCAATGAAAGAGGAATTAAAAGACAAGGATATTATCTACCTCTACATCACAGGCGAAACTTCACCCAAAGGCACTTGGGAAAATATGATTACCGACATTCATGGTGAGCATTTCCGTGTGACAAATGAACAATGGAGTTTTCTGATGTCCAGCTTCAATATCCGGGGAGTTCCCACTTATTTTGTTGTTGATCCGGAGGGTAATATCACCTTCAAACAAACTGGATTTCCCGGAGTAGACACCATGAAAAAAGAGCTTATGAAAGCTTTGAATAAGTAATTCGAACGTTAAAAAGATAGTGACGGTATATGCTTAGGATAGTGACGGTATATGATAATGATACCGTCACTATTTCTATCGGATAGCGTCACTATCTTGTAGAGGAAAATCCGCCAACAACAATTGCTATATAAGTATGTCATCATAATTAGTTTATATAATATATTTAGGCACGGATTACGCGGATTATAATATAAGATTATTTTGCAAGAATACGTAATCCTAAAAATCAATAAATAAACGAGCCTCCATAGTCTTTGAAAAGACTACAGAGGCTCGTTTTATATCCTATGGATAACTTACTGCAAAGCTATCCAACTCCAGATTCCACTTATTTATGCATTTCCACGATTTGAGTCGGCGCCATCTCTACATTCCGTCGATCTACTTGGCGAACGACACTGGCAGCCAGGGATAAGAAAGCACGTCCGGTCACGGAATCTTCATCCAACGCAACAGGTGTACCATTATCTCCCCCTTCACAAATGCTTTGAACAATAGGTATCTGTCCCAACAAAGGAACATTCATCTCTTCAGCCAGTTTCTTTGCGCCTTCTTTTCCGAAGATATAGTATTTATTTTCGGGAAGTTCGGCAGGAGTAAACCAAGCCATATTTTCAACCAAACCAAGGATAGGTACATTTACCTTATCATTGGTAAACATATTGATTCCCTTACGGGCATCTGCCAAAGCCACTGCCTGCGGAGTGCTGACAACAATCGCCCCTGTCATGGCCAGCGTTTGAACAACTGTCAAATGAATATCACTGGTTCCGGGAGGAAGGTCTATCAGAAAATAATCCAACTCTCCCCAAGCTGCATCAGCAATCAACTGTTTCAACGCATTACTAGCCATTCCACCACGCCACAAAGTTGCCTGATCCGGATCGACAAAGAAGCCGATAGATAATAATTTCACTCCATATTTTTCTACCGGAATAATCATGTCACGACCGTCGATACGTTCAGCATAAGGGCGTGCATCTTCCACCTGAAACATCTTCGGCATAGAAGGACCAAAAATATCAGCATCAAGCAAACCTACTTTATAACCTAATTTAGCCAAAGCAACAGCCAGATTCGCAGACACCGTAGACTTGCCTACTCCACCTTTACCGGAAGATATGCCGACTATATTCTTCACTTGCGGAAGGAGCTTGCCAACTTCCGGACGGGCAGCTTGTTTACTTTCCGCTGTGATCGTTACCTGCACATCAGGAGAGACATACGTATGGATAGCTGTTTCCGCAGCCTTCAACATTGATTTCATAAACGGATCAGTCGGTTTCTCAAAGATCAATGAGAAGCTGACAGTCATGCCATCAATACGGAGATTATCGGCAACCATCTCCGCTTCCACCAGATTCTTTCCCGTACCGGGATAACGCACCGTTGCCAATGCATCTAATATCAATTTAGGATAGAGAGTCATTTTATTTACTATTTGACGATTTACTATTTACAATTTAAAATCACCATTCGATTAAGTGTCAGTTCACTTTAAGGGCGATTGTTACTGCACAAAACTATTTACTTGTACTTAATCCGCTACGTTTGCTACGATTGTAACTACGATAAGGATCAAGTTCTATTTCTACATCCGGTTCTTGCAATTGACCTTCCTGCGGAAGCCGGAATTTGATATACTTAATAGCTAAACCACGATCGAGCCATTGTTGTTCATAATAAGTCTTGATACCGAGAATATCATCTACCAAATCGGAATGATATAAATCTTCGGTCATAAACTCAACGGGAAGACGGTTCGCTTCAATCATGTATTTTGTATAGGTAAACATGAAGTTGCTGTCCGTTTTCAGGTGGATAATGCCATTCGGCTGCAAGAATTTACGGTACCGTTCCATAAAATAGGTGGAAGTCAATCGCTTGGTTGCTTTCTTCATTTGCGGATCAGAGAAGGTAAGCCATATTTCACTTACTTCGCCTTCGGCAAAAAAACGTTCAATGATTTCAATATTGGTACGCAGGAAAGCGACATTCTTCATTCCGGCCTGTAATGATTCCGTTGCTCCCGTCCACATACGGGCACCTTTTATATCAACTGCTATAAAGTTCTTTTCGGGAAACATTTTACCCAAGCCGACGGTGTACTCACCACGTCCGCAGCCTAGTTCGAGCACAATCGGATGATCGTTTTTAAAAAACTCCTTATGCCATTTCCCCTTCATGTCAAAAGGCACGTTATCTACTGCCGAATAAGGATATTCGAACACGTGTGGATAACTCGCCATATCGGCAAACTTTTCTAATTTATTCTTTCCCATATCAATCCTGATTAGGTCGCAAAGGTACTGATTTTGACGCAACCGACAAAAAGAAATGGAGCACAGATTTCTCTATGCTCCATTCTTCTATAATATTGAATGATTCGTGTTATTAAATCTCAACATTCACCTCAACGTTTACTTCTACATTTCCACCTTGTTGTGCTTTCAAATCTTCATAGAAAGCAGCATGAGAAGCCTGCATATAAGGTTGCAAGAAGAAAAATCCGATACCGAAAGTAAAGAGGCAAAGGATAGCCCAACCGATGAAACTCAAATCAAGCATGAACAACTTCATCTTATTGCCATCCATCATAACCATGCTCTTTTCGATAGCTGCATTGTTTTTCATTTCGGGTTCTTCCTTCAGAATATACGGTGTCATCGCATACGAATAGTGTTTAATGATGCCCGGAATAATTAGTAGCAACGACCACAAGAAAGTATAAATAAACACTAAAACTACGGTTCCCATGATTCGGCTGTAGTCTTTGAATCCTTCAAACAAGATTCCCAAGTCAATGTCTTTTGCTCCTTTTATCACGCTAAACATGAGAATCGTGAATCCGTATGCCACCGGCAATCCTACAAGCAATGTTCCTACCAAAGGTAAATAACTTGTTGCACTGACAATAGCCGAATAAATCAAGGCAGCTACAGCCGCCATCACCCAATTTCCTTGAAGTGCCTCACGCGCCTGAGCACGCAGTTCTGAGTTTAGTTTTAACATAGTGAATAATATTAATTGATAAATGTGTTATTTCATAATATATCGTTATTCTACAATCGTCACCCAGCCATGTGTATCCGGCTCGTCGCCATACTGAATTCCACGCAGCTTATTGTACAATTTTGTACAGATAGGTCCCGGCTTACCGTCTTTAGAGATAACGTATGATTTTCCGTTTTCCAAATCATCGATACGCTGAATCGGGCTGATTACTGCGGCAGTACCACAAGCACCTGCTTCTTCAAATGTTTCCAGTTCTTCTTCCGGTATCGGACGGCGTTCCACCTTGATACCCATGTCTTCTGCCAACTGCATCAAACTTTTATTGGTAATAGAAGGCAGAATAGAAGTTGATTTCGGAGTGATATAAGTATTATCTTTAATACCGAAGAAATTGGCAGCACCACATTCATCAATATATTTCTTTTCTTTCGCATCAAGATAGAACTCGCAGGAATACCCCAGATCGTGTGCTTTCTTGTTAGCACGAAGACTGGCTGCATAGTTGCCACCTACTTTATAAATACCTGTTCCATGAGGAGCGGCACGATCGAACTCACGAATGATAACGTACGGATTGGTAGAGAAACCACCTTTGAAATATGGACCTACCGGAGTTACGAACACAACAAACATATACTCTTCAGCAGGATGTACACCTACTTGGGCACTTGTTCCGATCAACAGCGGACGAATGTAAAGAGAAGCACCGGTTTCATAAGGAGGGATAAAACGTTCATTCAGTTTTACGACTTTCAAAATTGCTTCTTTAAACCGTTCTGTCGGAAGTTCTGCCATCAAAATTCCCTGGCAAGTAGATTGCAGACGGGCTGCGTTTTCTTCCAAACGGAAAATACGTACTTTACCATCCTTTCCACGGAATGCTTTCAGCCCTTCAAAGGCTTCCTGACCATAGTGTAAACAGGTTGCCGCCATGTGCAAATTAAGGTGTTCGTCACTACTAACCTCTAATTCTCCCCATGCACCATTACGGAAGTTGATTCTCACATTGTAATCTGTCTTCATGTATCCGAATGACAGATTCGCCCAGTCTATTTCTTTCATATTGTTATGTATTAGTTTATTTTCTATTGCATTGAAACGCAAAAATAACTTTTATTCTTCAGATAGCCTCTTTTCTTGCAATAATTTTTCGACTTCCCGGTCGGCTTTTGTCAGTTTATCCTTGCAAAAAGCAATAATCTCATTGGCTTCTTTTATTTTCTCACTCAAAATGTCGATATCCAGTTCGTTATTATCTATCTGGCGAACGATCTTTTCGAGACGTTCCATTGCTTGGGAATATGTTTCTTTTTTTGCTGCCACGATGATTGATATTTAATGGTTAATGATGAATGTTCTTACAAATAAACAGTCGACGGATAGTTACTTTTCCACCACAGATTGCACTTCTCCTTTCAGCAACCGGGTTGTCAAGCGATCTCCCGGTTTCAGCGAAGATGCATCCGTCACCGCTTTCCCGTCTTTGATTGTAATACTGTATCCCCGGCTCAAGAGTTTATCCGGAGAGGCGTCTGCTATCCGCTGTTGCAAAAGTTCCAACCGGTGAGACTGACGGGCCAACAATGCTTTCGCCACTTGTGATAAATCCTTCTTTGCTGCCAGCAAAGAAAAACGAGCATCCGCAAGTTTGCGGTGAACAAGATTGGGAATACGGATTTGGAGCGCCTCCAACCTTCGTTGTTCCTGCTCAAGAAGCATATAAGCTCCCTGTTGAAGACGTACAGATAATTCTTCCAGATGCTCTGCTACTTCCGTTACCTGATGAATCAGAAGCTCGGCAGCAGCCGTAGGAGTCTTTACCCGGGTATGAGCTACAGAGTCAAGGACTGTATCATCGCGTTCATGACCAATACCGGTAATGATAGGTAATGGAAATTGCGCACATGCAGCTGCTAGTAGATAAGTATCAAAACCGGATAAATCGGAAGTAGCCCCACCGCCACGAATAATGACCACTACGTCAAATTCATTGATGCGGGCATTGATACGGTCTAAAGCCGCCAATACAGACTCTTCAACTTGATTGCCTTGCATTAAAGCCGGAAAAAGTTCTGTATAAAAATAGAATCCGCCCGGATTGTGCTGTAACTGATGGCAGAAATCTCCATATCCGGCTGCGGTAGCCGAAGAAATGACAGCAACACGTTGGGGAAGAACCGGCATTTCAAGTTCTTTATTCAACGTCAAGACTCCCTCCTCTTCCAACTGCAATAATATTTCCCGACGACGGCGAGCCATATCTCCCAACGTGTAAGCTGGATCAATATCAAGCACTGTCAGACTGTAACCGTATAACTCATGAAACTGAACAGTTACTTTCACCAGCACTTTAATACCGGAGGTAAATAGTTGTCCGGTGCTTTCCTCAAAGTAGGGTTTCAGCAAGCGGTAGATATTATTCCAAATCATCCCCCGTGCTTTGGCTACGAGATTATTACTACGAGGATCTTTCTGCACAAATTCCAGATAACAATGCCCCGTCGTATTGGAACGGACATCGCTCAACTCTGCCTGTATCCAATATTCATCGGGCAGGCATTGCTCCAGACTACGGCGGACAAGTGAATTCAGTTCTAAAAGGGAAAGAGAATCCATAAAAAAGAACAGTTAACGTTGAGTTGATTGATATGCTTTCCACAAATCGGGAATACCATATCCATATATATTATCCGGGAAATCAGCTCTGTCACCTGACTGACGTACCAAATCAATAATCTGCTTTGCCGTCAGCTTCGGGCAAGCCTGCCACAAGCAAGCTACCATACCGCACATAATCGGAGAAGCAAAAGAGGTTCCATTGGCGCGACGAAGATTTCCATCCGTTCCCATCACATCCGAATTTAAACCGACAGCCACTACGTCCGGCTTCACACGTCCGTCAGCCGTATTTCCTACAGAAGAAAACGGCGCCAGTTCTCCTCTTTTTGTTACAGCTCCTACAGTTATGATATTCTCCGCATCTCCCGGAGGAGTAATCTTCTTCCACGAACCCGCGCCCGAATTTCCGGCACTGCAAACAACTACCATTCCTTTATCGGCAGCCTTCGCAGCTTCACGGGACATCAATGCATAATGCCCATTCAAGTCACGGTATCTATAATTCTTCGTAGGATCATCAAATGAGTAGTAACCAAGCGATGTATTCACTAAATCCACTCCTACACTATCGGCAAACTCGATGGCTGCCGCCCAATAATCCTGCTCTACCAAATTTTCCGAATATTCGTCTTCACTACGCAGCAACCAATAAGAAGCTTCAGGAGCAGTGCCAATCATCACATGCGGCTGGTTCATAGCCATACAGGACAATACAGACATTCCATGACTGCTTTCTGCATAAATATCTGCCTCCGGATTCACAAAGTCACGCACACCGAGAATACGGATATTTTTCATGGCATCAATCTTATCCACATTATGGAAGCCGGCATCAATCACGGCAATGGTCATTCCCTGTCCCTTAAAGCCTGCATCATGCAGGAGATCGACGCGGCTCATAGCCGCTTGCGTGATTGCAGGACCGTAAAGACTATCAGTGCGCAACGGTTTATTTATCAATGAGTCTCTTTGAAATGCTTTTTGCGTGATACCTTTCCACACTCTTTCTGTAGAACGTACAAAAGGCAGTTGAGCTATTTCGCTGATTAAGGTACTGTCATTACAAGAAACAGTAACGAAATTATCCCATTTCCCGGTCACAAGTACATGAACACCAGTTTTTCGTATGGCATCTACATACGTCCTGCAAACCGGTAAATCGGTAGAATCAATGGGCAATCCCTGTTTCTTTCTCCGTTCTATAGATTTCTTAGACAAATACTTTTCCGGTTTTTGCAAGGAATAGTCCGTAGCCGCTTTGTCTTTCAGACTAATCCGGTATTTTAAGGTATCTCCCGGAGTAAATTGGGCAGATACCCCCAGATACATATTTAGAGCGAGAATCAATACTATAAACTTCTTCATAAGTTATCTTTCTATTTTAATCAATCATAATTCTTCATTTTCTATAATCACCAGCCCGATTCCTCTTTGGGAAGCGATGAAAGCTCCTCCCAGCACCCGTCTTCCATTATAAAACACAGCAGATTGTCCGGGAGCAATGGCCGAAGCCATTTCGAGGAAACGTACCAGCAAACGTCCGTCTTCCAATCTTTTCACCCGACAGGGAATCGGACGACTGCGATAACGAATCCGCACTGTCAGATTCTCACACCCGAACAGTTCCCGTTCATCCACAATCTTATCCTGCTCCGCCAACATGTATTCAGTTTCCAATTGGTCGGCATCTCCAAGCATCACCGTATTTTTCTGCGGATTGATTTTCAACACATAAGCAGGCTTTCCTAAAGCAATCTCCAGTCCTTTTCGTTGACCAATCGTATAATAAGGTGCCCCTTTGTGTTTCCCCAGTTTTACTCCTTCAGAGTTGACAAACCATCCCGGTCCGATTTCACTATCCAGTTCGGGACACTGCTCACGAAGAAAATCACGATAATCTCCCTTAATAAAACAAACCTCCATACTTTCTCCTTCTTTCGACTTTGCTTCATACCCTTTCTCCGCAAGATACTCACGAACCTTTACTTTCGTATAATCTCCCAACGGGAAAATGCAACGTTTCAGCACATCCTGCCCCAATCTCCAGAGAAAATACGACTGGTCTTTCTTATCATCGTCTCCGGCTACTATATAAACGTTTCCGTTTTTCTCTTCCAATCGCGAATAATGTCCGGTAGCTACCCATGCACAATTCAACTTATCCGCCCACTCCGTCAAAACACGGAACTTAAACAACGGATTGCACATCACACACGGATTCGGTGTACGCCCCTGCTTATATTCATCTATGAAGTTTTTTACGATGGTCTCTTTAAAAGGAATACGCTCATCTGCCACATAATGTTCAATCCCCATCCGTTCTGCTAACTCCCTGGCGTCCTGCGGTTCATCTCCCCACACACGCATGGTAACTCCTACAATCTCATATCCTTGTTCTTGCAGCATCAAGCAAGTAGCGGTGCTGTCTATGCCACCGCTCATACCTACCAATACTCTCTTGTTTCGTTCTTCCATTCGAATTTTGAAAATTTACATGGTTACAAATGTACGAGATTTCAAAGAGAAAAGTTGCTTTTCTGAAAGAAAATCCTTATATTTGAAATATACCAAAAGCGAGAACAATTATGGCTAACCCTAGATTACCGGGTATTTCCGAAAACGAAGAAGCCTTATTGTATGCCAAATTGAATGAGTACAACCGAGGCAGAGCCTCTTTTAAAGAGGCAGGAGTCTACTTGGTGGTGTTGCCCCGACCGGGGAAACCAAACTATTCCCTTTGGCTGTACTCTCCCCTGCCCGAAAAGCAATCCATTCTTTATATACATGACCTGTCACCGGACATTAACGAATCCCTCCGGATGGCCAGTACAATGTTTTACTATTCAAGGCGTTGTCTTATTCTCATGGATTACAATGAAAAAAGAATGCAGAGTAACGGTGACGACCTCATCTTCTTCGGAAAATACCGGGGACATTTTCTTCATGAAATTTTGAAGATAGATCCTGCCTATTTAAGTTGGGTAGCTTACAAGTTCACCCCAAAAATACCTAAACAGGAACGCTTCGTCCAAATAGCACAGGCTTATCATTCCATACATTTGGATATCATGATCAGAAAGTCGAGAGAGAAACGTTCATCAAGCCGCTATTTGGGAGAATTAGGGGAAAAACTGACTGACTTAAAATTAAAAGTCACACGCGTACGACTGGAAGACGATCCATACAAAACAAGAGTGAACGGCACTACCCCACAGTTTTTTGTCAAGCAGATACTAACTTTAACCGATGCCAGTGGAAACCTGGTTATTATAAGTATTCCATCAAAAAATCCCAGTGCGGTTTCATGCACTCTATCAGGGATAGAACATGAATACCGACTGGGAGATATTATCTACATTGCATCGGCGAAAGTATCACGCCAATACGAAAGCTATGGTTCAAAGTACACGCGCCTTAGCCATGTGAAGTTCGCAAGCCTCAACGTTTAGTCCAATCGTCCTTGACAAAACTTGCCGGATAAGAAATTTTATCCACCACTCCGTCTTTCTGACGAATCCAGGACGTAAATGTACGAGCCCCCTCATCTAATACGATGATACGGGCCCCGTTAGGCAAATGATTATATTCCGTATTTCCACCGGTGAAGCGTCCATAAGCCAGAAGAATACCTTTCCACATCACTGCATAATCATTATCATGATCGTGTCCTACAAACATACCCATCACATCACTCGCTTCTTTCATTGCCGCAAACATTCCCGTATTCAATTTAGGTGCACAAGCTTCCTCCATACGAGTTCCGCGAAGAATCGCATTTTCGGTACGGGCAGCTTCATTGTATTCAGGAAGAGGAATATGGAAAAAGGCAAGAGCCGGCAAAGGCTGTCCACCATTTTGCGCTTTATAAGCTGCACTCTGCTGGCGATACCAGTTTATCTGATCGAATGTAAGCCATGCATATCCCTTCACATCTTTCAAAGGAGAATAGGAATGAGAATCCATGCAATAAAGCAAAGCTGCATCCTTCTTTACATTAGAAGACGATTTCACGGTTAATACATAGTCCGGCGATAAGACTGTTCCCCGGTCTGGCAATAAATTGCCGGGAACTTTACGGATAATATCATATAACTGTTCCCGTGCCATTCCCTGTTCATTGTCATGATTACCAAAAGTGACCACGAAAGGCAGTTTGCGTTTAACTACCGGTTCCAATACCTGCAACATTCCGGAATCTGCCGGAGCAGAATAAACAACATCGCCGGTAAAAATCACCAAATCCGGGCGTTCATCATCAAGCACCTGATTTATGCGTTCCAAAGCGATATCAGAAGCCCGGTTGCCGTATTTAAAATGCACATCGGTAAATTGCACAATTTTGAATTTACCATCTTTACTAAATTTCAGTTCACTCTTTTGAGCCATACAAAAAGTTGTTACCAACAAAAAGGTAAGTGTTAAGTAAATTTTTAAGAGCCGAATCATATTTATTTGTTTTAGGGGTTAAGAAATCTTCTCTATCAATACGGTAGCATAGGCTGATATACCTTCTTCACGACCCGTAAAACCGAGTTTCTCGGTAGTAGTCGCCTTAATGGAAATATCATCCGCATCAATTCCCATGACAGTTGCCATCGTCTCTTGCATCAAAGGAATATGTGCCTTTAACTTCGGGCGTTCGGCACAAATGGTTGCATCGATATTACCCACTTTATATCCTTTGGTAGCAATCAATTCCACTGTTTTCTTCAGCAGAATTTTGCTATCTATGTTTTTAAATTCTCCTGCCGTATCGGGAAAGTGATAACCGATATCACGCATATTCGCCGCCCCTAACAAAGCATCGCAAACTGCATGCAACAATACATCAGCATCCGAATGCCCCAACAATCCTTTTGTATGTTCCAAAAGAATACCGCCCAGCCACAATTCACGCCCTTCGACCAGCTGATGTACGTCGAAGCCAAAGCCTACTCTTATCTTCATATTTCGTATAACAAATGAGTACTAATGAATAAAAAAGATCAACGGATATAGAAATCCAGCAGTTTTTCCTCTTCCAGATAACCTTGCAAACGCTGTCCGATACTAACAGGACCTACACCGACAGGAGTCCCCGTAAAGAGTAGATCACCGATTTTCAACGTTACAAACCGACTGACATAAGCGATAATATCATCTATCTTGAAAAGCATATCTGCTGTACAGCCACGCTGTACTTCTTTACCGTCGATCAACAGATTGAAGTTCAAATTTTGAATATCTTTATAATGCTCTACCGGAACAAAAGTCCCAATAGCAGCCGATGAATCAAAACCTTTACAAAGCTCCCAGGGATTCCCCTGTTCACGGAACTTTCGTTGAAGGTCACGGGCTGTAAAGTCGATACCGACTGTCACAGCATCATAATAGCGGTTAGCAAAACGGGGAGCGATATTTTTCCCCAATCGGTTGATACGGACTACCAATTCCGTTTCATAATGTATCTCGTTGGAAAAGTCGGGGATGAAAAACGGTTTGCCATCTTTCAGAATAGCAGAATCAGGCTTCATAAAAATCACCGGCTCCGTATTTACTTGTGTATGTCCCAGTTCTTTGTTATGCTGGGCGTAGTTCATGCCTACTGCAATAATCTTCATTATTTCTCGTTAAAATTCAATCGGTTAAACATAACAGCCAAATGAGCATATAAAGACGTATTCTGCACCACAATATTCTCGGGTACACGGATTCGGAAAGGAGTAAAGTTCCATACGGCTTTTATACCTCCGTCTACCATCTTATCTGTAATTTCCTGAGCAATATTAATAGGCACGGTCAACACACCGATATTTACATCGTATTCTTTCATCTTTGCCTCAAAATCATCAGAGTGAAAAATAGGAATACCATTCAGGTCTTTTCCCACCAATTCCGGATTCACATCAAAAGCTGCCACAATCTCCAGCCCGAAATGATGCAAACCTGAATCCCGAAGCAAAGCAGCCCCCAGGCTACCTACACCAAACAAGAAGGCTTTGTGCATATTGGTAAATCCAAGAAAACTCTCCAACACTTCAATCAACGCGTCAATGTTATACCCTACTCTCGTGCGCCCGGAGATATTGACGTAGGATAAATCCTTGGCGATTTGAGAAGCGTCAATATTTATTTCTTTAGAGATTTGTGTAGAAGAGACGTACTGCTCTCCTTTTTCTTTCATTAGTTTTATATTGGACAGATACCAGGGAAGTCTGCGCAAGGTAGGCTCCGGCACTTTATCCGCCTCTTTTCGTATAGATGTGCTCATACTTCTTACTAAATTTGGTATTTTGCAAAAGTACAATCTTTTTTGAGACTGACAACCCTATAACAGAAAACCTTAATAGAGATTAAACAAAACAATGAAAAGAGGTTCAAATTTTGCTCTTCTCCATAAGTTTAATACTTTTGAAAAGGATTAAAAATGACGAGTATGAAAAATAATGATTGGAAAGATAGATTAAACGTAGTGTATTCCACGAATCCGGACTTCGGCTATGAAATGGATAACGATGAAGAGCAAGTTACTCTCGACAAAAACAAACAAAACCTGCGAGTTTCCATTGACAAAAAGAACCGGGGCGGTAAAGTGGTCACATTAATTACCGGATTTATAGGTACGGAAAACGACTTGAAAGAGCTGGGTAAGCTACTGAAAAGCAAATGCGGAGTAGGCGGATCGGCTAAAGACGGAGAGATTATGGTACAAGGAGATTTCAAAACCAAAATCATAGAGCTGCTCATTAAAGAAGGATACTCTAAAACAAAAGGTATAGGAGGTTAAACTAAATAGCATTTTGTAACTAGAAATTTTAAAGATATGAGAAAAGTAACATTATTCTTTGCAGCAGCGTTATTCTCACTGTTGTCATTTGCACAAGACAACAATGCTGATATCGTCAAGGTAGGCGATAGTATGCCTGCTTTCACGCTTCATTCAACAGTGAACGGTTCTGTAAACTCCGAGGACTTGAAAGGGAAAGTTGTATTAATCAATATTTTCGCTACTTGGTGTGGTCCTTGCCAAAGCGAACTGGCTGAAGTTCAAAAAACACTCTGGCCTAAATATAAGGACAACAAAGATTTCTGCATGTTAGTAATCGGGCGCGAACATACCGACGACCAATTAACGGAATACAACAAGCGCAAAGGGTTTACATTTCCTCTCTACCCGGACCCGAAACGGGAAGTCACAGGTAAGTTTGCCAGTCAATACATTCCCAGAAGTTACTTAATCAACAAAGACGGGAAAGTGATATCCGCCACTGTCGGTTATAAAAAAGAGGAAATGGACAAGCTGATGAAGGAAATAGACAAAGCATTGAAATAATCCTCCCCAAGAATGTGCCTCATGTTATACATGGCAGTTTCTTGAGGAAAGGAATGATAAGATCAAATCAAAAGAAAAGGCAACTAACTCGTTATGAATTAGTTGCCTTTCTTGTATCTTCAAATAGAGAGTCTTAATGAATACCTCTATTAAGTTAACGTGTTCCGTTTTTAAGGACACATCATAGAATTTGAATCTGATTAATTATTCAGCTTTCAAAGTGAAACGCTTGAAATCAACAATCTTCAGTTCAGGGTCAGCAGCAGCCAACACTTCTCTTACAGTTTTCTTACCGTCCATGATATCTTCCTGGTTCAATAAGCAAACTTCTTTCAAGAACTTGCCCAGACGACCTTTCGCAATATTCTGAATCATTTGTTCAGGCAGGTGTGCAGCCTTCTCTGCAGAAACAGTAGCAATAATTTCTTTTGCTTTAGCTACATCTTCAGCTGTAATCCATCCTTTAGCCATGTTGCTATCCATGTGTTCTTCGCTGTCCACATGAGCCGGGTTAATGTTAGCTTTCTTCAGAGCAGCTTCTACAGCTTTCTGTACCTGTTCTGCTTTTGTCTTCTCAATAGCAACTTCAATTTCTTTCTGTTTTACGTCTTCAGAAACGCCATCTTCATCAATAGCAATCGGGTTCATGGCAGCAATCTGCATAGCTATTTGCTTAGCCAACTGCTCGTTCACTTCCTTGTTGAAAGCAACAATCGTGCAAAGACCATTTCTGTTCATGTGATTATAAACAGCAGTGCATACACCTTCTACAGTCATGTAACCATCCAGTTCCATCTTCTCACCTGTGATACCGCTACGGTCAGTCACTGCATCCTGTACAGTACCGTTACCCATCGGCAATGCTTTTACTTCGTCCAAAGTAGCGCATTTATTAGCCACAGCAAGATCAAGAATATCCTGAGTCAGTTTCACGAAATCAGCATTCTGAGCCACAAAGTCAGTTTCACACTTCAAAGCAACGATAACAGCACGGTCACCGGTAGTTTTAGCCAAAACGCAACCTTCAGAAGCTTCACGTTCCGAACGCTTAGCAGCAACAGCTTGTCCTTTCTTACGGATAATTTCCATTGCCTTGTCGAAATCGCCTTCAGCTTCAGTCAACGCGTTTTTGCAATCCATCATACCAGCTCCGGTCATTTTGCGCAGCTTGGTAATATCAGCCATACTTACAGCCATAATAATTTCCTTTATTTAAATGAATAATAATTTTCGAAACAAAAAATGTGCCAATCTGCCAATCAAGATACAAGCGTATAAATATACTCTTGCACATTAGCAAATTGGCACATTTTATATATTAAGCCTCTTCGTCTTCCTTGATGAAAGCAGCAGCTTTAGCTGCGTTGATAGCTTCTTCGTCAGACTTGTCGAGTCTAGCTTTCACTGATTTCTTCTTGCCTTTGTTAGCAGGAGCTTCACCAGCAGCTTCCATATCGATCTTTTCAGCTTTTCTTTCTTCCAAACCTTCGATCATTGCAGCGCAGCAAGCATCCAAGATAACTTCTACTGATTTAGTAGCGTCATCGTTAGCAGGAATTACGAAATCTACGTTTGAAGGATCAGAGTTAGTATCAACGATACCAAATACAGGGATACCCAGACGGTTAGCTTCGCGAACTGCGATGTTTTCTTTCATTACGTCGATAACGAACAATGCAGACGGCAGACGAGTCAGGTCAGCGATAGATCCCAAAGTCTTGTCTAATTTTGCACGTTGACGAGAAATCTGAAGAACTTCTCTCTTAGAAAGGTTAGAGTAAGTACCATCGTTAGTCAATTTATCGATAGTAGCCATTTTCTTCACAGCCTTACGGATAGTCGGGAAATTAGTCAACATACCACCCGGCCAGCGTTCGATTACATAAGGCATATTAACAGATTGAGCTTTCTCAGCTACAACTTGTTTAGCTTGTTTTTTAGTAGCAACAAAAAGAACTTTCTTGCCAGATTTGGCAATCTGTTTCAAAGCTTCAGCAGCTTCGTCTACTTTTGCAACTGTTTTGTGGAGGTCAATGATATGAATACCATTGCGTTCCATGAAAATATAAGGAGCCATTGCAGGGTTCCACTTTCTCTTAAGGTGTCCGAAGTGGCAACCAGCCTCCAATAATGTATCAAAATTTGTTCTTGACATCTTGTTTTTTCTTTAAATCGTTTACTTTCTTTTTTGTTTTTTCTAAACCAACCGCTGGGTAGTCTATGAGCAGAGTCCCAGTAGTTTAGATACTAAACATATTCCTCTATCAGGCAGCACATTAACGCTTGCTGAACTGGAATCTTCTACGAGCTTTCGGCTGTCCCGGTTTCTTACGTTCAACAGAACGAGGGTCACGAGTCATGAAGCCTTCTGCACGAAGAGCAGCTTTATCTTCAGCGTTCATCTTAACCAGTGCACGAGCAATTGCCAAACGCAATGCCTGAGACTGACCAGTGAAACCACCACCACACAAGTTCACCTTGATGTCATACTTCTCAGCAGCACCCAGCTTGTTCAATGGTTGTTTTACAACATACTGAAGAATAGTTGATGGAAAGTACTCTGCAAGGTCTCTCTTGTTAATAGTAATCTTTCCTGTACCTTCGCTTACGAATATGCGTGCAATAGCACGTTTACGTCTGCCTAATGCATTTACTACTTCCATTATATCTTATTTATATGAATTAATATCAATCATTTTCGGGTTCTGAGCAGCTTGTTTGTGTTCGCTACCAGCGTAAACATACAAGTTATTCAGCAACTTAGCTCCCAGGATATTCTTAGGAAGCATGCCCTTCACTACTTTTTTCAGTAATCTCTCTTCACCGTTCGGTTTTGTAATCAAACGGGCAGGAGTCATTTCTCTCTGACCACCAGGATAACCTGTATATGACAAATAAACTCTGTCATTCCATTTGTTACCAGTCAGTTTTACTTTGTCTGCATTGATGATGATAACGTTATCACCGCAGTCTACGTGAGGAGTAAAGTTTGGTTTGTACTTTCCTCTCAGCAATTTTGCAACTTTTGCTCCCAGACGGCCTAATGTTTGGTCTGTAGCGTCAACGATAACCCATTCTTTGGTTACAGTCGCTTTGTTTGCAGAAATGGTCTTGTAACTTAAAGTATCCACTCTAATTTTGTTTTTTAAATGTTACTACTAAAAATTTCTTCACCACTCATTAGTCTTCCCCGGACAAAGGAATACTAACTTGCTATGAATTAATCTCTTATCATTTTGTGATAATAATCGGCTTGCAAAAGTACGGCTTTTCTTTGAATTGGCAAACTATTTTTGTATATTTTTCCAGTCGCCTATTCTATTGAGAGTCTTCTCAATACCCGTTATTATTCATTCCATTGAGTTTCGGATTACTTTGTATCTCTTTCAGAGGGATAGGGAAAAGTTCATGTTTACCCTCCGTAAAATTCCGGTAAGCCGGATATGGTTTGTTCTCTTTCTGATTGACGGAACTGATCTCACCAAACAGTTTCAGAGCCTTTCCCAACACTCCCCAACGTATCAGATCATATTTGCGTTGTCCTTCAAAAGCCAGTTCAAAGCCACGTTCCCAGTAGAGAGCCGTACGGAACTTTCCTTCTGGTGCAGAGTCGTCAATGAAAGTCAGGTTATGTGTCTTTTTCCGTGCGCTCATCATTTCATCATAATTCGCTTCTGTAATAGAAGTTGCTTCAGCACGTGTACGTACGCTATTCAACAAATCCCATGCTTTTTGTCTATCTGTTCCTGTTTCATTATACGCTTCGGCAGCCATCAATACCACATCAGCATAACGCAAAGGGCAATAGTTCACATCCGCATAATTGATATTCTTGTTCCATGACTCTTTCGGCATCCATTCCCGACGCCATTTTCCCACATACCAGCTTCCTGCGCTTCTTTCTTCTTTTACATGCTCTTTTTTAGTACCATTCCAAGTATAACGATAGGTGCAAATAGCAACATCACGGCGTTTATCGCTCGCTTCGAAGAAGTTACGCCATTCGGGAACGACTATAAAGAAACCATTGGCACGTCCCATATACTGACTTGATTCAGATGCAGAAACTCCGGTAGGTTCCGCCACCTGCGAACCGTTATAAATCCCCCATGCTCCACCGTTACGACGTCCTTGCGAATGATAGAAAGCAATCTCCCAAAGGCTCTCCTTATTATTCAGTACCCCCTGCGAGTAGCTTTTAAAGAGTGCCTCATAACCACCGTCATAAAAATCATGGTACCCTTTCTTTTCAAAAGCCTCCCACTCTTTTATCACTGCATCGAAATATTCCATCCGCTTACTGTCCTCCGGACGCTGCAACTGTCCATTCGATTGAAGGCTATATCCTGCACGTTGCAAATATACACGCATCAGCAATGCACGGGCAGCCCCTTGCGTCACCCGTTCGGGACTGGAAGAAGCAGTTGCCCAATCCAGATTGTTTTTAGCGAAAGTAAGGTCGGATATAATCTCGTCATAAATCACTTCCCTGTTCACACGTTCACCAAAAGCAGATTCGTAGGATGATGAATAAGATGTTTTGAAAGGCACATCTCCCCAATATCTCACCAAATCAAATGCGAGGAAAGCACGCAGAAAGCGAGCTTCCGCTTCCAATGCTTTCAGACGGGTATTTTCTGCGTATCCTGTCATGCCACAGATTCCGTCAATGGTGAGGTTAGCCCGGTCGATTCCCTCATATTTCAGTTTCCAGATACTTTCAATCCACGTATTCGTGGAGTTTAGCTGATAATGTGCAATATCGTGAACCTGATTGTCAGACTGTGTGCGAGCCGTATAATAGGTATCATCCGATGCGGGAGAAGCCATTTCGTACCAACCGTAATGATTAAAGTCCGACAATGAACTATATATTCCCATCACTGCCATTTCCGCTTTATCTTCCGAATCGAAATAGCGGTCCCGGTCATATTTTGAGTTAGGTTCTTCCGTCAGCAAATCCTCACAAGAGGAAAATCCTGTTGCCAATAGGGCGAATACGGCATATAATAGATGTATATTTTTCATGATTACTATGTATTTAAAGAATTAAAATGCTACGTTGAGACCAAAAATAAAAGAACGGCTAAGCGGATATGCCCCAAAGTCAACACCCGGTGTCAAACCGCTTTTCATCGTAGAGACTTCCGGATCGAAACCTGAATACTTAGTCCAAGTCAAGAGATTATTACCGGTGGCATACAAACGCAAGTTCTTCAATCCTACCCTTGCAATCAGGTTTTTAGGGAATGTATATCCCAAAGTCACATTACTTAGTTTCAAATAGGAAGCATCCTCCACTGCCCATGAATGAATATAATTGTCTCCTTGTTGAGCATCATGATAAGCAGCTACGGTTTTACCAGCATTCAGAGCAGACAGTTCTCCGGGATCTGTCACTTTCTGTCCATCCGAATTGATGGTCATCCAACGATTAGAGCTATTCATCACATCCAATGCGTTGTAGTTCAAGCTACCTACCTTACTGGTAACCAGTTTGGTCGCATTCAGCACTTCGTTGCCATAGCTGAAAGTCAGGAATATACTCAAATCAAATCCTTTGTAAGTAAAAGAGTTGTTCAATCCTCCGTAGAATTTCGGTTGAGCGTTACCAATGACCGTTTTATCATTTTCATCAATCACATTATCGTCTCCGGTCAAGTTCTTAAACTTCCACATACCCGGACGAATCCGGCCTTTATCACCATGATAAGGTATCCCATCTTTCAGGGTATAGGTCTGCGTAGAAGCATCATAATTGAAATCATCTACCTGATACAGCCCTTCGGTGATGTAACCATAGAACTGTCCTAATGGTTCTCCGACAGCAATACGATGAGTGTTTTGGTTAAAGCCGAACCTGGCTTCATAGAGTTGCACCGCCTCACCGGTCAATGCTTTCACTGAATTTTTATTGTGAGACAGCGTCAGTGTAGTGTTCCAACTAAACTTCTTTGTAGAGAAATTCACAGTATTCACAGTCAGTTCCACACCTACATTCTTCGTTTCTCCGGCATTAATCAACATACTCTGATAACCGGAAGAATAAGGCAACTGGGCGTTGAGCAGCAAGTTACTACTCCTATTTATATAGAATTCGGGTGAAATGGTAATACGTTGATTCAGAAATCCTAAATCGACCCCCATATTAAAAGTCTTGTTCGCTTCCCACTTCAGATCGGGATTCGGTATCTGCTTGGAAGCATAACCGGGAGTAAGCTGATCTCCCATAGCTGTGATGATGGAAGACATTAAAGCAAGGCTGTTATAGCTACCGATTCTGTTGTTACCCGCCAAACCGTATCCGATACGGAATTTCAAGTCGGAGAAAACATTCAGTTTCTTTATAAAATCCTCTTCACTCACACGCCAGGCTGCCGATACAGCAGGAAAATATCCCCATTTATTATTCTTACCGAATTTAGAAGAGCCATCCGCACGGAAAGTTGCGGAAAACAAATACTTATCGGTAAAGTCATAGTTGAGACGAGCGAAGAAAGAGAGCAGATTATCATCATAGTTTTCATCGGACGAAGCAACGGATGGAGTACCCAGACTCATATCTCCCAAAATGAACTCATCGGTAGGCAACCCACTGACACCGGATTCGAGTACACGAGTCCAGCGTTTTACAAATTCCTGTCCCAATTGTACCACCACTTTATGCTTCTTCTGAAAACGTTTGTCATAAGTCAGGACGTTAGAAGTCTGAAAACTTCCGGTCTCCGTATTCCTGATAGAGCCGTAAATACCGCTGCGTCTTCCCATAATAGATTGGTCGCCATAGAAAAGCTCCCGGCGGTAAAGCTGATAACGCATCCCCGTATTGTTGCGGAAAGTCAATCCTTTGATGATTTTGAAAGTCAGTCCGCCATTGGCTTGCAAAGTACGTGTTTCCTTATTATCCTTTTCTTCAGCGGCGGCAATCAACGGATTCTGCATCACGTTTCCGTCTGCATCGCTTAATACAGGGTCTTCTCCTGCCAACAAATCCGAGTCATTGCCACGTATACCAATGGTAGGACGGTATTGCAAAATCTGAACCATTTTATTAAACTTTGCATCTACATTGCTTCCGCCTTCATTCGTACCATTTCCGGCAACACCTGCTCCATACACTTTCAGATAATCGAAGTTGATACGTCCTGTAACGGAGAGCCGCTTATTCACTTCGCTTTTCACGCTAAGCGCAATGTTATGTTTGTCGCTGCCGCTATATACCATCGCACCTTCATCCTTGAAGTAACCATAAGACATATTGTAGTTCAACTTATCATTGCCACCGTTGACGCCTACCCGGTAATTTTGCGTAACGGTAGTGCGTCCCATCGTACGGTCCAGCCAGTCGATACCTTTACGATTTCCATAGTTCTCATGAAGATCGACAAAACCACCATAACGGTTTTGCCATGACCGCATACTTTCCTCGGGATCAGTAGCATCTCCTAATGTTCTTTCATAATCCGCCAACACAAATTCCTCTACACTTAATACATCCAACCGCTTGGCAAGCGTACGCACACCGACATAAGAATCGAAAGTAAGAGTCGCTTTCCCTTCACTTTTCGCACCGCTTTTGGTGGTGATTACCACTACGCCATTCGCTCCCCGGGCGCCGTAGATGGCTGTTGCCGAAGCATCTTTCAACACGTCGATACTTTCAATATCGGCAGGATCAAGGCTGGACATGCCATCTTCCGTCGGAAATCCGTCGATAATATAAAGCGGTTCGTTGCTTTGCGTAATTGATATACCGCCACGAACACGCACTGACATCGTAGCACCGGGCTGACCGTCTGTCTGTATAATCTGTACCCCTGCCATACGTCCCGCTAAGGCTTGGGTTACATCAGACGAAGGAACTTTGAGCAAATCGTCGCTTCTCACAGAAGCCACGGAACCGGTCAGGTCTTTACGCTTTACTGTTGCATAACCGATAGCTACCACCTCATCCAACAATACCGACGCAGCCTTCATGGTCACATCAATCTGTTTTCTTCCTTTCACGGGTACTTCCATATTTTCCAATCCGATAAAAGAGAAAACCAAGACATCTTTCTGCGGATCACTAACGGTAATGGTGTATTTACCATTGATATCGGTAATGGTACCCGTGTTTTGTTTTCCTTTCACGGTTACATTTCCTCCAATCACTTCCAAGCCTTCGTTGTCCACCACCTTACCGGTAACGGTCAAACTCTGGGCATAAATGCCGGATGCACCGACAAGAAGCAACAAAATGCAAATAATTCTACTTTTCATCATATTCTGTTTGTTATTTATATTCACTATGTTTCATTGTTTATCATTGATTTACTACCCGGGTAGATATAGGACTCCGGTCGGTCATTTCAACCACCCGATAAGCCCCGTCTATCTCATCGTAAAGCAACGAGGAACCCGTATATTGTCGAGAGTAAAAATTGCCATTCAACGCAGGATTGTCTGTTCCATAACTAAATACCGCCTGTTCGGTGCGATGACTCACTGCAAGTTCGGGTGCTTTGGAAGCATCCAAAACCGCTTTGATCGTCCAGTCGCCTACGTTAAAGGTATCACCGTCACGGTTAATAATAGAAACAGCCTCATCTCCTACCTGAATAATAGCCAGGAAACGGGTGGCAGAACAACCGTCAACCCGTGCAGTCAAATGCCACTGGTTAGGATACTCCGCTCCGGTGATGGCGGGCGGCACTACGAAACGGTCCGTTTGAGACAGCGTAAAAACATGTCCTCCAAACAGTTGCGTCACTGCCACCCATCCTTGGGTTTTATTATTTGTAGACAACGTTTTCTTTGTTACATCCATCTTAAATTCCGTAGGACTATGCAACAGCCACTCCCAGCGGACAGCCTCCGATGCCTCCAATTCATCATACACTATTACTGTATGAGGATGAAGCATCAACACGTGCCGACGATATTTAGTCAACGGAGTGGCACCGAATCCATTTTCAGGCGTCTGCTCAATACCTGCCTGCTTAAAGTAGCCAACCCACATCGGGTCATTGCTGATCCCTCTGTAAGCATGTGAAGCATCTCCCAAACAGTAACTAATATGCTGTCCACCCATAGCACGCGTCACACTGCCATAACCTTCGGTAGAATAAGGTTGCCCGATGCCGTTTACCAACAGTGAATTATGCGCCCTCGTATGGCGATAGGACATCAGATTATGAGCATCGCTGAAATTCTGATAATAACCCGTACTGCGATACACATCGACACCTTTATACAACAGGTTAAAAGCATTCTGACTGGCAGTAGTGTGACTGCCGGACCCGAATGTACTGGAACGGAACGAGAGTGCAAGATCCTTTCCCGTATCTTCCGGGGCACTGTGCATGGCTACTTCACCAGCGTCTTTATACCACACCATTTTATCAGCCCCGGCAGGAAAAACAGTGTTGTAATCCTGCTCGGTGCACATCCGGTAAAGACGCAATTCATAATCCCGGCGCAACAGCTCCCGACATTCTCCGGCATACCATCCGGCATAGGAATCACCCGTTTCACACGCCAGATAATCAGCAAAGGCAGCAACCAAACGGTTGGGTTCGCTACCCTTTTCACTATTGTCACCAAAGCCATTGCTTTTCGATCCCGGCGGGCAAGTATAAACCAACGAACGTCCGGCATTCTGATACCACGGATGTGATAGAAAATCGTACCGACTGATGAATGAAAGAAGAGACGGCATATACGCCAAAGTCAAGATATTGGCACTGAAATAACCGGTACCATTGTGCCATATACCGTCGCGATTGAAACCGGAAGCAGGAGCACGGGCTGTCCACAATTCATAATAATACTCCATCATGGGCAGCACTTCGGAAGAATAGGCCGGTTTGTCGTAAAGCGACAAAGCCACTTGAAAGAGGATGCGCATATTCTGCTGCCAAAAATGATTATCAAAGAGATGGTTTTCCTGAAAACCGCAATTTACCTTGTAATAGTAACGTGCCACACGCATCATCAGTTCTTCGGCAGCAGTACGATCGGAAGCAGACAAGTTATTATAAAGCAGATCGTAGGCTGCAACAAGACACCATGCGATGTTGCTGGCAGTAAAGTTGGATGCAAAAAGCTGTCCATCAGCAGGGGGAGCGACAATCAACGCTTCGAGAAGCTGGCGTAACTTTTCGGCATAAATTTCTTTTTGGGTTAAATGATAGGCCTGATAAAGATAAGTGGCATGTTGCCGGAGCTCTTCTGCACGGCTATATAAATCAGTCATTCCGGTGTATTCGGCTTTCAATGCCTGTGAAGCACGACTTTGTAGTTCTGCATATTCAGGGTGTGAAGTGACACGGTTACGAGCCTCTCCGATACGGTCGTCTAAAAAACAGTAAATACGAGGATGCAGACGGGGAGCATTTGCTAAGAATGTCTGAAAAGGAGGTGTTACAAATTCCGGTGTATCATTCTTTACTTCGAAACGATAGATAGCACTCCATTCACCGGGCGTAGTTCCATTAAGATTGGTGGAACGAAAGCGCCAATACCATGTGCCGACCTCCAAACGACGATGAAGATTATACATACACCATTCCTGCGGTTCGGAAAGTAGCGTTTCGGAACTGCTGAAATCTTCAGTACGTGAAAGGGAAAATTGCAGTCTTTCGCCCGTCTTCATGGCTTGAGGAACAATAAGAGGAGCAGGATTCAGATACAATTCATTATCTGCTTTGGGATAAGGTTGCGTTCGTATTTTATCCTGATAGGCATCGGGAATTCCGGCAGGCGTCTCTGGCTGCGTACTGTCCGGTTCGGGCAGCGAGTCAGATGTACAGCTACAGAACAGCTGTACCATGAACAAAAGAAAAACCGATAGGCGAAATGTGGTGTGCATATTATCTTCTTTTCTAGGTATAAGATTAGAGGGCTATTTTCAAAAGTTTCAATGTAAGAAGAAGGTAAAGCGGGATGGGGGGATCCCACTTTCCTTGAATTTCTATTGAGTAAGGTCGAATATTCAGTGACTATTTAAAGATTGTAATCATTGGGCGGCAAAGAGCTTGTTGATTAAGAGCTGTCTTAACACTGATACCCGCCTCTTGTGCATTAGTAACAACACCATCAGCTACATTAATACGTACACCAGAAACATTACCTTGGTTATTGATAGTACTAGAAGCATAATTCACTGTAGCAATCGTTTCTCTATCAAACATTTTGCCATTGACAAATTCAAACTCCGGAATATTTTTGAAGTCCTCACTACCAGTAGCAGGCACATCTTTCATTGTAAACAATGTACCCATAAATGCGCTCAATTGCGACAATGTAGGAATATACCATGCACTCAAATTTTCACTAGCAGGAGCATGTTCTCCCACCCATTTCTCATAAGTTGTTTTAAACGCAACATCTCCAAGACCTGTTAATAAGACGCCCGTAGTCTGTGTGCCATTTGTCATACCTGCAACAGTTTCGGTCAAAGCAGTCAATAATTCAGTATTAAGAGTTTGACGACCAGTCGCCACATTTTCAATCGCTACTGCATATCCGGCTATTGTCTTGCCCTGAAGTGCTACAGGATAATTAGCCGGCACATCATCACCAATAGCTTCCATCTTGAAAACAATACCGACAGCATCCGCTGCATCACGTACCACTTTACCTTCTGCATTGATATAACTACCAACCTTCATTTCCAACGCTTCATAATCCGGATCCACTCCTACTTCAATGTCAAAGTTTCCATCTCCGATTTCAAATTTAGCCATAATCTGCATATTAGCGTCCAAAGGTAATGTATTTGCCGGTATTTTAATCTCTTTACTATATCCGCCACTCAATGCCATGGTTATTTCTTCTGTAAATTTACTTACATTTGAAGGAGCAAAAAAGAAATTAGCGAACCAATTGCCATCCGCAGAAGCAAAACTTGCATTTGTATAAGTCACAGGAGTCGTAGCAGTACATTTACCCTCTAAAATATCATATCCACTCAAAGCGTTGTATGTTATTTCCAGTTTATTAGCTGCCGCAGCTACTTCCGGATTCTTCGGTTTTACGCTCACATTAGCAAACGGGCGCTTTAATGTCACACTGGCATTACCAATCGTTTCCAATTTTCCGCAGAAAGCGTCGCTGGCTGCCATCAACGCATCATTTGTCAGATCGAATGATGCAGTATTATATCCTATAGCTCTCAAATCAGCAGTGTTATATACTTTATTAGCGGCACCACTTTCCGGCACGTATTCAGCCCAAAACAATGCTTTCGACACTTCTTTTTGTTCATCTACAGAAATAGTGAAAGATACCTTACCGTCTGTAACCGGTTTAGTTACCTGATCGCCTATCTTATTGCCATCAGCATTCAGTAATTGCATGATACATTGCATCGTATAACCGTCAGGAATGGTAACCGCACGGCTAAAGACGTTATTTACAGGAGCCTGTACAGAGATAGTAACAGGAGCATTGATTTCTGTTCCGTTGTCCGAAACGATTTCTTCTTGTCCACAGGATGCAAAAAGCACTACGAACAAAGCCATTAGCGAATAAAATAAGTTCTTTTTCATGATCTTAATTGTTTTATGGTTAAGCAATTCTTAATTGATTTGTCTATTTTATAATTCTCCAAGGTCTACCTCCAGATCACCGTCATAATCGGGGTCGATCCCTATTCCTCCATTAGCATCGGAAGTTAGGAAATTGCCACGTACCGCTGTGTTTTTGCCCCGTTCACAAGGAATACGGAAAGCAGTACGTGCTAGCACTTCATTCTTCTCATTCAAGATTTCGAGCTCTACAGGGATGGAAACGGTTTCTCCGGCATCGGTCAACACATAGTCGAATCCCAGTATCAGTTCTTTCGTACCATCGGCAGGGCGTTCAAAGGCCACTTTATATTCCATGTACATGAGCGAGTTCTTGGGTACATCGTCCCACAAATTGTAGCCGGTAGGCAAATAATCACTGTACTTCACACGAGCGGTAAAACTTTCACCTTTCAGTCCGCCTGTGGACAGTTTATTGAGAAACGTCGCTACATCTTTAGCCACCAATTCATAGCATGCTACAGGACGATACAGTTCAACGTCAAGGCTTGTTTCAGCTCCCCAATGATTGCGGAAAGAAGTCAGGTCCGCTGTAGTAGAAGCTGCAAAAACATCTTTATAGCGGCTATTCCCTATATACTTTCCGGCAGGAAGGATAAAAGCCAGATTCTTGGCATCGTAAACAAGTCCCTGTTCCGGTGTCTCCGCATTCACATAATCGACCCACACCAGGATGCGGTAATTACGGGCGTGCAGCTTCATACTAACAGACAGACTGGCACGGTTAAAATCCTCTTCATATACCGTTTGCCGTGCCGCCACCTGTCTATCCAAATAGGCTTCTACGATGAAACGACGCAGATAGTTGGTTTCCGACGCACGGGTGATGGTCACCGGTGCTCTTTCTGCCAAACTTAGATTCATTGCCAGATTAAGGTTGAGTGTTACAGCTGTCGGATCCACTCCCAGTTCTCCTTCGGGAGTCATTTCCGGTTCTTCGTGCAGGCTGCATCCATTCACCAGCAGGGTGATGAACAACAAGAAAGTGCACTGTGCCAGTATATATAAATTTCTTCTCATATTGTTATCTTATTTATATGTATGTTCCTATCTAAGGTTAGAAGCGGTAGACTAACGATGCTCCCACACGGGTTATCCCCCAGTAATGACGGACACGCGTATCCAGCAGTGCGCCGTTGTCTACATTATAATAGGTGTTATACTTCATGTTGGCATATCCCACTCCCAGATTAAATTCCGCTCCCCAGTGTCTGGAAAGAGGGAGTTTGTAACCGTAGCTTATTCCGGCTCCCAACAGCGGACGATCCGTATCTTGATAACGGTCATCGTTCCACTTCACGTTAAACCATGCCACGTGGGCGTGCAGTCCGACAAAGTGTCCCCGTCCTGTTTCATTTCCTATCCACCAGCGGGCTTCAGGTTGCAATGCTACCGTACGCACGCCGTGCTTATCCCCCAAGTCCCACAAACTGCAAGTCAACGGCAACTCTACCGTGATCTTTTTATGCACCTGCATTTCCACGGCAAGGTTCAGCAAAGCACAAGCATCATATATTACATTCGTTTTCAATGCCAGATAGCGTTGACCATCAAAGGCAGTCGCTTTCTTTCCTGCATTCTCTTTGCCGGATTGGCGTTTATCCTCCTCCTTTTTTGAAGAAGTCGCAACTGCTATTTCCTGCTTTTTCCCGCCGGGCTTGTAGACCGTAGTTTCCTCCGGAGCTGCCGAAGTCTGTACACGGGGTTTACCGGGAGTCTGTGCCGACAAGACGGTTATGCCCGATAATGCAGCCAACAGACATATAGTTCTTATATTAAAAGTAGAGTGTCTCATATATTCGTATCTTTCATGTTCATTGATCAGATTTCCAGTTCGGGCACTGTATCCCTCATTACCGTTTCGTACCCATCCTCATTGATGACAGTAGCTTCACCTTTATAAGTGATATTCACCTTCTCTTGAGTGCTGCGGATAAAGAATGAAGGAGCACCGTCGGATTTCAGGTTAACACTGATTAGCCATCCGCCCACTTTGATACGTCCGTCGGACAAGATTTCGGGATCTTTGGCAGGATATTTCAGTGCATGTGTATTGATGACAGTGGCAAAACGATATACTTGTGCCTTTTCCGATGTAGCGGTGAAATGCCAGTGATTAGGATACTTCTTGAACACCCCTTTGTCATCAGCACGTAGCCAGTTGACTGCCGGATAGAAAAAACGGCTCGTCGTATCTGTCTGCAATGTTCCGGTGGAGAAAAGATAAGCGTCTGATGCTCCTCCGCGGTTCGTGGCTTGAATATGCACGAAGCGATGATTCGATTGATCCACTGTCATGGGATTTTCTGTGGTATGCAGCAAAAAACTCCAGTTTACAGGTTCGTCTGCCACGAGTTCGTCATAGATAAAGATGAGTCCTGTCTTTCCCAAATTGACAATATGACGGCGGAAAGTTTTCACATGGTTCTCATCCCAGCCATTTTCGGGCGTATAATGCACCTCCGACTGTTCGCCGCGTGTCAGCCAAAGCGGTGAAATCACTTTTCCGTAAGCATTGGAAGCATCACCCAGCACATACCCGATCTTCTCGCTGGCATAATAACGGGGAATCCATCCATATCCTTCCGTACCGATACGTTGTCCCATACCGTTCACCAGAATCGTATTGTGAGCACGCGTGGCACGATGGCACAACATACTATGTACGTCGGTAAACTCAATGTGGTGTCCGCTACTGTAAAATAATGGTTTTCCACCATAGAACGTATTGAAAGCATTCTGATTGGCAAGTGCATGAGAGGTAGAACCATAAGGGCTTGACCGGAAACTCCACATCGCATTTCCACCTACTCTGTCCCAGTTCGTCTGGAAAGAGGCAAGTCCTGTTGCGGGGAAGACGTATCCTGCAGGGAGTGCTGTCAATCCTTCACCTTCCGGCAGAAGTTTATCACATTGCAGGCGGAACCAGGCAAGATCACCGGGCTTACTCAATAAGGCTTTCTTCATATAATCCGGTTCCACTTTCAATGTGCGGCGTACGAAATCAGCGGCATACGTGTTTCCGGTAAGGCGTGCCAGCGCATCCAAATAGCCTATACGGATGCTGTTGGGACGTCCCACATTCTGATGCGAACTTCCGTTTCCTCCGGATTTGGAAAAAGGAGGTTGCTGGAAGATGGTATACATGATATTTCCCTGATACCAAGGATCGGAAAAGAAGTCGTAACCGGTCAGTTTGCTATAATAGTAAGGCACTTCTACTAATGTACGGGTGTTGACCGTAAAGTAAGAATCGCCATTGTGCCAGCCACCGTCTTTGTTCAATCCGGGGAAACGTGCCAACCATACGTTATAACAGTAATCCACCCATGTATCGGCTTCGGGCAGATCGCCATATACACTGAATGCCGCCATTGTAAGGATGCGAAGTGTCATCTGCCACACATGATTGTCGGCGATGTGGTTCTCCATCCGGTTATTAAAGTTCTCATACATTTCACCACCTTTATTTTTGATGGCTTCCAGTAATGCTTTCTTTTGTGATGTATTCAACCGGTCGTAGAAAGAATCATAAGCCATAGAGCAGAGAGACAATAAGCTAGAAGCATTAAAATCTCCTTTCACATTCTTATCTTTATCCCAGTCGGCCATGATAAATACCCGTTTGATGGCTTCGTCAGCATATTTAGTATCCTGCGTCAGCAACCAGGCCCGTATCAATGCTTCGGTATTGCCTTCTTCCGCATCGATGATGCGACGGCTTTCACGAGTGAGGTATGAATTTATCTGCATCTCGTTCTTCAGATTCTTCACCTGCGAGACATTAATATCTTTCACTGATTTCATTGGAGTCTGAAGTACCTGATCTGCACGCTCAAGATACCATTGTCTTTCTGCCTTTTGTTTGCTGTGATTTATAAAGTCCTTCCATTCGTTCTTCATGATCCACACACGCGGATGGTCGGCAGGTAGTTTTGCCAACACAGTTTTCAATGAAGGCGGACAGAATTTGCCCGGACGATCTTCTACGGTGACTTGCTGTGTGCTTCCCCAAGTCACTTGTCCGTTTTCTACGTAACCGAACTGCCAGTACCATACCCCCGGCGCAAGCGGTTGTTCCGGATTATAGAACGGCCAACGAGTTTCCACCTGAACAACTCCGGACTTCAATCTGGCATCCTGCGAATAACGTAACCGATAGGTAATCTTCGTTTTATCTACCTTCTTTACTTTGTGTTCGAATCCATCCAACGGACTGTCCTGCGAGTTCATGTCTGAACGGAGCGGCCACTGAAAAGAAACCGCGCGGTCATTAACCACCGCTTTATCAAGAGGATAAGGAGTGGCACGCATTTCGTGCATCAACGTTGTTTCCGTCAACTTGATGACTGCTTGTTTTTGCGCATGTGTCATCTGTGCAGCCACAGACAAGATTACGAATGAAATCAATAATACTTTTTTCATGATATCAAATGATTGGTTTTTCTGTAGGCAAATGTAGATAAACCGTCCGAAACGGAACTTTCAATTCATTTCTTCCTTCTCTGATACTGTCTAACAGGACTTTGTTTTCGTTCATTTCAACTTAAAATTCGTCCAAAACAAGCGTTACAGGAGGCTACAAAGAGGGTAAAAGGGTAAAATAGCCCCCAAAACGGAATGACTGGAATTGATAGAAAAATGAAGGTTATTAGTTCTTGTTTAGGTTTTCACCACAGAGGACGCGGAAGACACAGAGGTGAATTTGGTTTATGACTTACAGTGGTGACCCTAATTTTGATGCGTAATCCTCTACTATAAAGTTGAAAAAATATAAAAACATCTGCCACCTGCAACCAAACGCGTGTAATACACTAGTTGACAAACAGTTGTAGCGTTGCAGATACTGTTGCAGATAGGTTGCAGATAAAGTATCTGCAACACAGTATAAGCCTTGCATAAGCCAATTCTCCAGGAGGGCAAAAGTTTATTGTATACATTAACTCCCCGTTTCCAGGCGGGGAACTGTCGTTTCCGGCATTAGAAATTACAGTTTCCACGGCAGGAAACGAGAGTTTCTAAGGCAGGAAAACGACAGTTTCTAAGGCGGGACACTACAGTTTCTACGTAAGGATACTATCGTTTCCCCGTAGAGACACCACAAATTATCCATAGAGTCACCCCAATTATCCCATAGCTTTGCATAAAGGAATCAAGGCTTTTTCTTTGATTATATAACGCGTTGCAGATACTTTATCTGCAACCTATCTGCCACAGTATCTGCCACGTTCCAACTATTTGTCAATTAGTGCATTACACGCGTTTGGTTGCAGGTGGCAGATGTTTTTATGTTTTTCAAGGTTCTTCGTCAAATTTGGTGGTAATCTCTTTTTTATTTCGATGGTTTTCCTCTTCTTCTTTCTTAATCCTATAAAAAGTTGTAGATATGTTTGCTTTTTAGTAACTTTAAAGACACCACATCATTAAGAGTTACAATGCAACAAGCCATATCTACAA